>PKXK01000217.1 GCA_003132325.1 Acidobacteriaceae bacterium | reverse complement strand
ATGAGCCATCTTCTTGTGCCAGTTCTGATGGGCGTGATGTTAGGTGGCTTGTACGCGCTGATTGCCTTGGGCCTGTCGATGGTCTTTGGCGTCATGAGGTTGATCAATCTCGCTCCTGGCGACCTGGTGGCGTTCGCCAGCTATGCGTCTTATGCCGTGCTCACCAAGCTCGGATTCGATCCGGTCCTCGGTCTGGTCATCACCATCCCTGTCATGTTTGTCCTTGGCGTGCTCATCCAGAAATACCTGATGAGCAAAGAGAGCGCGATCGGTGAAGAGGCCCCGCTGATCATTGCCTTTGGTCTGTCGCTGATGATTCAGAACGCCAACCAGATCGTGTGGACCCCGCTGTCTCGCGGCATCAATACACATTATTCGCAGGCCAGCTTTTACCTGTTTCAGCAGCAACTGCCGATGACGTATCTGATGGACTTCGTTGTGGGCATCGTGGTGATGCTGGCGCTGCGCGAGTTTCTCCGACGGACGTACGTTGGACGAGCCATCTCTGCTACCGCGCAGGACCCGCGCGCTTCCCGGCTGATGGGGGTGAATACGAAGCGGATTTACTGCTATGCCTTCGGCATTGCCATGAGCTCCGTCGCCATCGCCGGCACGTTTCTAGGCATGACGTTCCCGTTCACGCCAACTTCGGGAACGACTTTTCTCGCCATCGCCTTCGGCACGGTGATCGTCGGCGGTCTGGGAAGCTTGATGGGTACGTTTCTTGGAGGCATCATTCTAGGTCTGGTTCAGACTTTGAGTGCCTACTTCTTCGGGGCCGACGCGCAGATGCTGGCGGTATACGTGGTCATTCTTGGCATACTGGCCTTCCGGCCGCAGGGACTCTTTGGACGCTAGGGGCATGACGGGAACTAAGATGAAGATCAAACCGACCGTTTTGCTGGGCTATGTTGGGCCCACGGCTATTCTGGCCGTCCTGCCCATAGCGGGTTTAAGTCCTTCACCATCATCGTGAGCAGGAACCGAACCGGATCTCGCCGAAAAATAGCGGACTGAGAGCGGACTGGGAGGTCTGGTTCGAATGTGAGATAAGTTCTTTAGAATGATGGTGGCCAGGGACGGAGTTGAACCGCCGACGCCAGCCTTTCCAGACTGGCGTTAATGAGTATTTACAACGACTTAACAGGTCTTGGGTGGCTGCGTAAGTACTTCAAAGGTCGTGAAAGACACGCTCATCTTGGGCTGGAATCTTGGGCCGGATACCCTCGATCGCGAGACCGACAGATCAGCGATTGTGCGCAAAAAACCCATTGCGTGAATCTAGAACGAAGGCAGACCGCCAGGCTCTTCCGGGGGATATTTACTGAGAAAGTGCCACGCCGAACGAACCCGCAATTGGGTCGTTATGCGAACGAGGACCCGGCACCCCCACTTTAGGCGAGATCGTCGCGCTGAATAGTGGAATGCGATCGCGCAAGAGCGGGACGCGCGCGCTGGGGGGAGCGGCGAGTAGGGACGCCGTTCTTACTCAGCAACTACAGCGAGACTTCAGCACCCGCCTGGAGTTCCGCAACGTCACGGTCGCGGTTGACGATCGAGTCGCACTGCTGCAAGGCTCGGTTGAGACCTATCGCGAGAAAATGGACGCCGAGCGTCGAGCGCGCAAGCACCATGGAATTGAGGGGGTGCGCGATTTCATTGCGGTGCAACCGGTTGTTCCAGTTTCCGACCAAGAACTACGTGAAACCATTGCCAATCGGCTTCGCTATGACCGCATTGGCTATGGGATCACATTCAACAATTTCGAAGTAGCTGTGAAAGATGGCGTCGTAACCATCGCCGGCGAGGCCAGGAGTTACCCGGACAAGGCTTCCGCCCTCGGCATTGTCGAGGACACTCCTGGCGTACGTGACGTGAAGGACGAAATTAACGTTCTGCCACTCTCTGAATTTGATGACGAGTTGCGCGTGCGTACGGCGATGGCGATCTACCGTGATCCCGCGCTCCAGAAATATTCGCTGGATCCGCAGGCTCCTATCCGCATTGTGGTTGAAAACGGAAATGTAAGGCTGTACGGGGTTGTGGATAGCGCGATGGACAAGCAGATTGCCGAGATGCGGGCGCGCGAGGTAGCCGGGGTGTTCTCTGTCGAGAATCACCTGCTGGTAGCCAATCAATGAATCGAGGTTCGTGTACCTAATTTTCGTCAGCCTAATTGACGACCTAATTTAGGAGGATTGTATGAAGACCAAAAAAGCAATTCTGATGCTGGCAGTTCTGGTGGTTTTAGCAGTGGTCCCCGTTCTTAGTTTTGCGCAGGACACGGCTGCGCCGTCGTTCACGCCGGGGCAACTCGACAAGCTGGTAGCGCGCATTGCGCTGTATCCGGATTCGCTCCTGGCGCAGGTGCTTGCGGCCGCGACGTATTCCGACCAGATTCCGGATGCGGCGCGCTGGGCCGATCAGCACCACTACCTTACCGGGCAAGCCCTGGCCAACGCGATCCAGGCGGATCATCTTCCGTGGGATCCTAGCGTGCAGGCGCTCCTGCCATTCCCTTCAGTGCTGGAGATGATGGCCAACGACATGAGCTGGACCACCGATCTTGGCAACGCATTTCTGTCGCAGCAGCAGGACGTGATGGATGCAGTGCAAAGAGAGCGCAAGAAGGCCAGGGATTACGGATATCTGCGCACCAACGCCCAGATCATCGTTAGCGATGGTCCGTACATCACGATCGTGCCCGTCCATCCGGCCTTCATCCCAGTGCCGTACTATGACCCGGCGATTGTTTTCTTCCCGCCGGAGCCCGGGATCGTGGTCGGCGGCGCAATCCGATTTGGCTTCTTCGTGACCATCGGGGATTTCTTTCGCCCGTGGGGGTGGGGATATTGCCGCTTTGATTGGGGCTCGCACGTGGTGATCATCAACAACGCACCCTGGCGGCGGACCTGGATCAACCCGCACGAGTATGTTCATCCCTACGGGGTCCGGCGATACGGGGTGGGAGAGCGGCTTCCCGAGCGGCACGTGCTACACGAGCGCACTGAGCGTGAGCGCACGACGGCGCGGGAAGGACGCCCCCGCGTGGAAGAGCACCGCGATCACCGCTCGCGCTAACTTGCTTTCAGGGCAGAAAGTGCTGGATGCTCTGAAACAGGCTACCGCGACGGCAAAGAAGGGAAAAGAAGGGGTTGGGAGCGCGGACGCTCATGTCCGCGCTCCGCTTTCCACAGCAATACCAATTCATATTTCGATTTAAACTTGAGTCTGACATGGTCGAGGACAGATTACGCCGCCGCTTTGACTATCTGGGCAAGACCGAGATAGTCATCTACTCCGTTCTCGCACTGTTGCTGGCTGTCACGGCCTTTGTGACCATCGCAACCGCGGGCAAATACTGTGGATCGGTCTCAGTCATTGGACGGTTGCAGCCCAGACTCTGAGGGTATTGAACCAACTCCTCATTGTGCTGATGCTGGTGGAGATTCTGCACACGGTACGTATCTCCATTCGCTCCCATGTTCTGGTTACAGAACCCTTTCTGGTCGTCGGACT
>PKXK01000129.1 GCA_003132325.1 Acidobacteriaceae bacterium | reverse complement strand
AATAATTCCGAACAACGCTCGCACCCTCTGTATTACCGCGGCTGCTGGCACAGAGTTAGCCGGTGCTTCTTCCACTGGTACCGTCATTATCTTCCCAGTCGAAAGGAGTTTACGCCCCAAGGGGCTTCATCCTCCACGCGGCGTTGNNACTGCTGCCTCCCGTAGGAGTCTGGACCGTGTTTCAGTTCCAGTGTGTCCGTGCGCCCTCTCAGGCCGGATACCGATCTTCGCCTTGGTAGGCCATTACCCTACCAACTAGCTAATCAGCCGCGACCCCCTCCAAAAGCGGATTGCTCCTTTGATCTTGCGATATTATGCGGTATTAGCCTCGGTTTCCCGAGGTTATCCCCCACTCAAGGGCAGGTAGTCACGTGTTACTCACCCGGTCGCCACTATACTCAGGGATTGCTCCCCTTTCCCGTTCGACTTGCATGTGTTAGGCACGCCGCCAGCGTTGATTCTGAGCCAGGATCAAACTCTCATTTGAAACCTGAGTCGGTCTGGGTAGACCGACGGCCTCCGTCTGCTGTGACGAAGGTCCTATCTTGTGAGTACGTTCAGACTTGAGCCCGAACATTTGTTTCTCACGACTGGCACGTTCAACCTTTTGTCAAAGACCGATCCGCTTTCCGCCTGAGCGGTGCGCCTTCAGTCCGCCGGGATCCTTTGCAGGATTTAGGCGTCCTCGAAACTTGATAAAACTACGCGTTCGGTCGAGTGGCTGTCAACCCTTTGAAATCACAGGATTTCCACCTGTTTTCAACAGTAAGGGAAGTGTCCATCCAGACATTGCGGTGAGGCAAACCGGAGAACTCTTTTTACAGCGCGCCCGAAAACGCGCTTCCACTTGGACTCGCCACAAAATCCGGCGCAGGCCGAAGCGGAAGACGATTCATAAATTAAAGATCGCTTGGAGGCTCTGCTATTCGCGGAAACCCTTCAGGGAACCTTGTCCCCGAATGCGAACCCCGGAAAGGGGTCAATTGGAGGCTTACGAAATTGGATGCCAAGAGCTGCCGCGAGGATTCAACAGGCAAGCCCAGACACACAGTCACTTGTCCTCGGTCAATCGTTTATACCAAACTCCCCGGCATTGTGCAAGGGGAGAATAAAAAAAGTTACCGGCGTGTCAAGACCTCCGCATTCTGCCGAAAACTAGCGCGCATTCCCGCCCATGTCCGCCATCGCCTCGACGAATTGACGGGCGGTCACGATCTGCGTCTCAACCCATCAAAAGCCGCGTCCTCGGCGGCTTTGAGCAAATCGCCATTCTTCAGCAGGTGCCAGCCTCGCTCCCGCGCTTCAGTGACCGTATGAGCAGCGAGCGCACGGGCCAGCCCTCGCGGAACGTTGTTATCGAAGAGTATGAGCACGTGCGCCGGCGTCGTCAGGAGCTAACCGTATCGAGGCTGCGTGCGGCGAAATCGATCACGGCTTTTACCTGCTCGCGCGTGACGTCGTATTGTTCGATGATTTCGTCGATGGTCATGCCATCTTCCAGGTTTTCGAAAACCAGCTTGACGGGCATGCGGCTGTTGCGGAAAACCAACGCGCCGCTCAGTTTGCCGGGAATGCTCTCAACGCCGGGACACTGCGACCAATCGAGAGATGGCATGGGCCCCCCTGCCCTCAGATTATAATCCCCGCCATGTGTCTTGAGCGAAGCCGAAAGCAGGGACTTTGACTTCCCATTCTCGCTTGACAACCATTTTTCATCACCTATACTAAGTATTACTCAGTAATACAACCAATCCCATGAGAACCACCCAAATCATGAGCATTTCGCTCCCTCCCGCCATGCTACGACAGTTCGAGGAGGTGCGAAAGAAGGAGTCTCGCACCCGGTCCGAATTGGTGCGCGAGGCGCTCCGCGCCTATTTCGACGAACGCTATCCTGCCGTAACGCCCACCCCGGCCGAACTCGCCGCGCTGCGGCGTGGACGAGCCGCTTTTCGGCGGGGGGATTCGGTATCATTGACGCAATTCCTCAATGGTCTGGAACCCAATGGCCTGGAACCTTCACATCACCGGCCCCGCGCAAAAAGAGTTTCAAAAACTGCCGGCAAAAGACCAAGCTCGCGTTAAGGACGCCCTGCTCGCGATGACACAAGATCCTTCGGCGAAATAACATCGTGATTTCTCTCGTCCAACTCGGCCAGGTTGATTACAGCGATGGACTGCGGCTACAGCGGAAGTTGGTCGATCTGCGCAAAGCCGGAGAGATCGGCGATGTGCTGTTGCTGCTCGAACACTCGCCCGTTATTACTCTTGGACGCAACGCCAAAACGGCCAACGTGCTGGCTTCTACGGAGGCGCTCGCCGCTCGCGGCGTCGAAGTCTTTGAGTGCGATCGCGGCGGCGATGTCACGTTTCACGGGCCGGGACAACTGGTGGGGTATCCGATCTTTGATTTGCGGGAGCATGAACTGCTTCCGCTTGATGGCGATTTGCGCGCGCAGCGTTTCGCGGACAACCGTGTCCGCGCCACACAGACCCGTAAGACTCTCGGCGCGGTCGATTACGTTCGACGACTGGAGGAAGTTCTGATTCGCACCTGCGGTGATTTTGGAATTCCTGCTCGGCGCGTGGCGGGGCTTACGGGTGTTTGGACAGAGGCGGAGCCCACAGCCAAGATTGCGGCGCTCGGCGTGCACATTTCCCGGTCGGTTACCTCGCATGGCTTCGCTTTGAACGTAAATACGGATCTCAGCTTCTTCGACCTGATCGTGCCTTGCGGAATTACGGCGAAGCCGGTGACGTCGATGGCGAAAGAACTGGGCCGGGAACTCGACCTGAACGAGGTAGCGCAGGCGGTGTCGCGCAACTTCGGCAGCGTCTTCGCGAGCCAGATGCTTTGGGTTGAGACGGTCGATGCATTGCTCGGAAACAGCGTCGGATTGCCGACGAAAGCGCCCGCCGAGTTACGGCGCCTGCGTGGCGAAGACGAGTTGTTTCACGGCTGACTCGACGACGTTGCTTTCGCGGCCAGCATTCGCGGACAAGAGTGTCCGCGCCACACGGTGATAGCATGTTCGCGGACTGATCATGTCGAAAAAGAAAAGCGTTTCCATCGCGAAACCGGGTCCGACAAGAGTCAGTCCACGTCCCCAGGCCAAGAGCCAACCGTTAGTCGCTAAGAGCCCAGAGCCGAACAGCGATCTCCGCAGCTACACCATCCGCGACTACCGGCTGGAGAAGCCGAGCTTCACGCTGCGCCAAATCGTAGAGCGAAATAAAGACGGCGCCAGCGGCGAAGTCCGCTACGAAGTCGAGAGCGGCGATCTNNATGGAAACGGCGCTCGAAAATCTCTACAAGCAGGGTCAGGTGGTCGGCGGCGTGTACTTCGGATTGGGGCAGGAAGCTTGCTCCTGCGCCTCGGCGTACGCCCTTCGCAAAGATGAATGGCTGGGACCGATGATCCGCAACCAGGGAGCGCTGCTGGTGCGCGGCTTTTCGCCCGCCGACATCATGATGCAGTACATGGCAAAGTCGGGATCGCCCACCAAGGGGCGCGATGCTTCGTCGCACTTTGGCGATATCGAAAAGCGCAACGTGGTCTCGCCGATCTCGACGCTGGGCGACTTGATTCCAGTGCTGGCGGGCGTGGCGCTGGGGGCGCGGCTGCAGGGCAAACACATTGCGGTCATGACTTACATTGGCGATGGCGGGCAGTCCACGGGCGTGACTTACGAAGGCCTCAATTTTGCGGCCGTGCAGAATCTGGGCCTGGTGTTGATTGTCGAAAATAATCTTTGGGGATACTCGACGCCCGCCGACATGCAGTTCCGAGTCAAAGATCTGGCCGAGCGCTCCATTGCCTACGGAATCCCCGGCGTGATTGTCGATGGCACCGACGCCTGCCAGGTCTATGACGCGTGCCATGAAGCCTGCGAGCGCGCCCGCCGCGGCGAAGGCCCGACGCTGATCGAAGCGAAAATGATGCGCATGAAAGGCCACGCTATTCATGATGCGGCCGAGTATGTCCCGAAACCGCTGTTCGAGTATTGGAAAAGGCGCGATCCGATTGCCCGGCTGGAAGATTATCTGGTGAACAAAAAGAGGTGGCTGACGCCGGCGGAAAACGAAAAGCTAATTGCCGGCGTAGAGCGGCAGCTCGAAGCCGACCGGGAGCTCGCCATGAATTCTCCGATGCCGACGCCCGAGTCGGCCGCCGGCGGAGTCTATTGCGAACCCGGATGCCACGAGATCAAGCCCAAGTACGCGATGCCCAAGTCCGTGACGATTGGCGACCGCGGCGAAAAGCCCTCCGCCCCGAAGCGCTCGGCGGCGGTGCATATGAAGTGACCCGACAGTCGCGGGCGATGACGAACTGATAAAATCAAGCTTCAGTCATGTCCGCCTCTTCCCAGCTCATCCAGATCGACCTTGGCCCCGTCGTCCGCAGCCCGAAGCCCTCATGGCTCAAGGCCAAGGCTCCGGCGGGAGACAACTTCCACAACTTGAAGAAGCTGGCGCGCGGCCTCGGTCTGCATACGGTGTGCGAGTCGGCGCAGTGTCCGAATATTGGAGAATGCTGGGACCATCACACCGCGACCTTCATGTTGCTGGGCGATATCTGTACCCGGCGCTGCGGCTTTTGCGCGGTGCCGAAGGGGCGCCCCAAGGCGATTGACTGGGACGAGCCGCGGCGCGTAGCCGAAGCCGTCGCCACGCTTGGGCTGCGTCATGCGGTGGTGACCAGCGTGAACCGCGACGATGATAACGTTGGCGGCGCGAAGATTTTTGCCGAGACCATCCGCCAGATTCGCGAGCTGGTGCCGGAGTGCCGGGTCGAGGTGCTGATTCCCGACTTTCAGGGACTGGAAGGGCCGCTGCGCATCGTGCTCGAAGCCAAGCCCAACGTGCTGAACCACAACACCGAAACCGTTCCGCGGCTCTACCGCGCGGTGCGCTCCGGCGCGCGCTACCAGCGGACGCTCGATCTGCTGGCGAACGCCAAGCAGTGGGACCCCGCAACGGTTACCAAGAGCGGCGTGATGGTTGGCATCGGCGAAGAGACCGAGGAACTGATCGAAGTTTTCCGCGACCTGGGCGAGCGCGACGTCGACATTCTGACGATTGGCCAGTATCTGCGTCCGTCAAAAGATCACCTTCCGATGACGCGCTATTACACGCCCGCCGAGTTTGCCTCGCTCAAAGAAGAGGCGCTGAAATTCGGATTCAAGCACGTTGAGTCGGGCCCGCTGGTGCGGTCGAGTTATCACGCGCACGAGCAATCAGAAATCGCTGGTCGTTAGTCGTTGGTCGTTTGGAAGGCTGTTTTGGAGCTTGTCTTCCTGGCGACTAGCGACTGTCCTACCGGAATCATCACAATTTTCATGTTCGACGGTCATAGGCTCATCTGTCCGTTCCGAGTTACCTTGTGCTCGGAGGTGGGCGCGATGGCCACCAATTCGTCATTTCAGGACTTGCGGATCTGGCAGGAATCAATGGACTTGGCAGTGGAGATCTATCGGGCTACAAGTGACTTTCCAAAACATGAGACTTATGGCCTGGTATCGCAGATGCGGCGCGCTGCGGTTTCGGTACCGAGCAATATCGCCGAAGGAAAAGGACATCGATCGGATCCTGAGTTCGTGCGCTTTCTGTTTCATGCTAGAGGATCTCTTCTGGAACTCCAGACCCAGCTCTTGATAGCCAGGCGTCTGCGATACCTGTCAGAGGAGAAGGCGGACGAGCTTTGTCGCATTAGCGACGACATCGCCCGCGGATTGAACGCCCTCATCAACAAATTCCGCGAAAGAGCGGCCTAACGACCAACGACTATCGACCAACGACCGTCTCACCACACCCGGCACGCGTTCTGATTCACCATCGGCGCGTTTGCTGGGCAGTGGTATGCCTGGCGGAACTCCGGCATATTGGAAATGGTTCCGTTCACGCGGTTCTTGGGTGGTGAGTGCGGATCGATGGTGACCAACATTCGCGACAAAGCATCGGTGTAACTGCCGCACCACACGTTGGCGAATCCCAGAAAAAAGCGCTGCTCGGCCGAAAGACCGTCGGCGGGCGCGGGTTCCTTGCCGGCAAACGTGTTCAGCATCGCCATGTAGGCGATGCGCATGCCTCCGTTATCGGCCGTATTCTCGCCCAAGGTGAGTTTGCCGTTCAGCTTCAGGTCGTCGACGGCGACGAAGCTTCCGTACTGGTCCTTGATGCAGCCGGTACGGTCTTCGAATTGCTTCTTGTCGCTGGCGGTCCACCAGTCGCGGAGATTGCCCTGGGCGTCGAACTGGCTACCCTGGTCGTCGAAGCCGTGAGTGAGTTCGTGGCCGATCACGACGCCGATGGCGCCAAAGTTCATGGCGTCGTCGGCCCGGTTGTCGTAGAACGGTGGCTGCAGAATTCCAGCGGGAAACGTAATGTTGTTCTGGGTTGGGTCGTAACTCGCGTTAACCGTCATTGGCGGATACGGCCAATCCCTCTTATCGAGCGGCTTTCCGATCTTGTTCAGCCTGCGCTCCACGTCATGCTGGTTCGAGCGTTGCGAGTTGCCCATGGCAGCGCCGCGCACGATCTGGAGCGTCGAGTAGTCGCGCCACTTGTCGGGATAGCCGATGCGGTTGGTGATCGCCTGCAATTTCGCGAGCGCCTGGGTCTTGGTATCCGCGCCCATCCAGGGCAAGGCTTTGATGTCTTCGCCCAGCGCTTTTTCCAGAGCCCCGACCAGCGCCAGCGTGCGCTCCTTACCTTCGGCGCCGAAAGTCTGCTGCACGTAAACCTGGCCGACCAACTCGCCCAGGTTGCCGTTTGTGTAACCCACGCAACGCTTCCAGCGCGGACGCAACTCCTTGGCGCCGGTCATCGTCTTGCCGTAGAAATCGAAGCTTTCGTTAACGAACGCCACCGGCAAAATCGCCGCCGAGGCGTGCACCGCGTGCCAGCGCAAATACGTCTTCCAATCGTCGAGCGAATGCGCGCTTAATACGGCCTGCATGTTCTTGACGAACTCCGGCTCGGCCACGTTAAGGGAATCGAACCGGGGCGCGCCCACACCTGCAAAGTAAGTGCTCCAGTTGAAGGACGGGCTTAGCGCGGTGAGTTCCGCATTCGTCAGCTTGTGGTAGACCTTCTGCGGATCACGGCGGCTGGTCTGGTCGAGCGCGCCTTTCGCTAAGCCGGTCTCGATGTCCATGACGACTTTGGCTTCGGCTGCGGCTTTGGCTTCATCGTCGCCCAGGAGCACAAACATTTTAGCGACATGCTCGACGTACTTCTTCCGCAGCTCGACCGACTTGGGGTCGTCCTTGAAGTAGTAATCGCGGTCCGGCATGCCCAGTCCGCCCTGATCTACCTGGGCGATGATCTGACTCGCGTTCTTGAAGTCGGCGCCGGAATCGAAGTCGAACAGCGCGCCCGTGCCCTCGCGATGCAGGCGAACGATCTCCTTTGGAAGTTCCTCTTTCGACCGGATCGCCGCAATGCTATCGAAATCGTGCTCCAGGGGCTTGGTGCCCGCTTTCTCGACGGCTGTTTCGTCCATGCAACTGGAGTAGTAGTCGCCGATCTTCTGCTCGTTGGCGCTCCGGCCCGGCCGGTCGACCGCCGCCTTTTCGAGAATGTCGCGCACGATGTATTCGCCGCGCTGCTGCAATTCGTTGAAGCGGCCCCAGGACGAGCGGTCGGCGGGAATCGGGTTCCGCGCCAGCCACTTACTGCACGCGTAGGCGTAGAAATCGTTGCAGGGATCGATGCTCTTATCGAGCATGTCGGCGGAGAAGCGCACGTCGGCGGGCGACTGGGCCTCGGGCTCGGCTTGGGCGGGCTTTTGTTGGGCAGTCTTTTCTTGCGCAAACATAGCCGACACAAGCATCATGGAGACGGTCAACACTTTCAAGAAATTGCGCATGAGATCCTCGAATCGAGATGTGGAACTGGCCGGTGACCGAACAGAACACACTTAACCACTGTGTTGGACGAAAGACGATGAAAACGGTCAACCGAAACTCTGATTGCAGGCACTAGATCAGTCCGTGGTTGTCAGCCGGTGGCCAATGCAGATCCAAGACGATCATTGCCAACGACCGACGACTAACGACCAATGACTGTCCCATCAAAAGATTTTCATGTGGATCGTCAGATATTTCTTGGGGTCCTGGCGGATCGCTTTCACCAGTTCCCGGGACTCCAGCAACATCTGGTTGCTGTTGTTGTAAAGCGTAGGATCCTTGAGCAGCATTCCCGCCGTACCCTCGCCCTTTTCCAGGCGGTCGGTGAGCGACGCCAGGTTGTTCACGGTGGTCTGCAGGCGGGCGGCGAATTCCTGATCGTGCGTCATCTTGCCGAGCGCACCCTTGCCCGCATTGATGTCGTCGGTCAACTGGCGAACGTTGGCGATCGTCTTGTTCGCGTTTTCATAGAGCGCGGGATCCTTGAGCAGTTTTCCGGCCGAGCCTTTGCCCTGCTGCAAGTCGTCGACGATCGCGTTCAGCTTGTCGATGGCGCCGATCGCTTTCTTGTAGGCCTCGTCGCTGGTGAGCAGCGGGCCGAGCGAGCCCTTGCCGCTCTGGATATCATCCACCAGTCCCTTGAACTCGGTCACGGTCGCGTTGAGCCGGTCGTACAAAGACGGATCGTAGATGACCTTGCCGATCGAACCCTGGCCGCTCTCGATAAACGCGACAATGTGATCCAGTCGCTTGAGCAGCGCGTCCATGTTCTGCAGTGTGCCCTGACTGGCGCGCATCACGTCCTGGACATCGGGCTGGTTGCGGGTCGCCAGCATGTCCCCGTCGGTGGCCTCCGGGCCCTTGGCCGACGAACTATCAAGGTCAACGTAGGTTTCGCCCAGGACCCCGGCCGTGGCCAGCAAGGCAACGGAGTCTTTGCGCAGATTGAAGGAGTATTTGGTGTTGACCTTCATCGTGACTTCCACCGGCGTCAACGGATTGCCGCCGACGATCCGGATGCGCGTCACGTTGCCGATGTCCACGCCCGCCAAACGCACGGGCGCGCCTTCGCGCAGACCTCCTGCGTTATCGAGATACGAGCGCAGCGTGATCTTGCGGGTGAACCATCCGCCCGTCCCGCTCATCACGAAGATCAGGACGGCGAGGGTGACGCTCGCGAACAGGACGGTGAGTCCGACGCGCAGTTGCGACCACTTTAGCTGCTTCTGGCTAGGCAAGTTGGTCAGTTAACGACAGGAGCATCATAGCAAACACGGCGGAATTTCAGGGTCTCAGATTCTCTGGCGTCTGGGACCGTACGATGCGTCAGCCGCAAACCGGCGGAACAGGATAGCCCGGCGCGGCAGTGCCGGATAGGCGGAAGTGGAACCAATCGAGTCCCGCGAGGGACGGCAGCGGGGCTACGACGCGGACTCCAGAGGGACGGCCGAAGTTCTCACGCACACGCCCAAGAAGTACCCTTCACCACAGCGGCCAGAGTTTGCACCAAAACACCAAAACCGGGAACCCGGCCTCATTACGTTCCGTCCATGTAAACCCTGAACCTTCGCGCGTTGCGATGGTACTGAAAGTTATTCTGAATCAGGAAGTTAGTACCTGGCGGCGACTGAGAGCTGACAACTGAAAGCTGACAGCTAGTTTTCCAGAATGACGTGGGCCAAGGCCTGCTCGGACGTGTGGGTGAGCGAGAGCGCGATGTTCTTCGTGCCCAGTTTGGCCGCTATGGCTGCAGCCTCACCGTGAAATTGAATGGTGGGACGCTGCCCCTTCGGGCGCACCACTTCAATATCGCGCCACCGCACGCCGCGACTCCATCCCGTGCCCAGCGCCTTCATTCCGGCTTCCTTGGCGGCGAAGCGCGCGGCATAGCTTTCAAAGCGGGTGGCTTTTTGCTCGCAATAACAGATTTCGCCGTCGGTAAAGATGCGGCGAAGAAAGCGGTCGCCAAACCGCTCGATGCTTTCGCGGATGCGAGGAACTTCGGCGATGTCAACCCCAGTGCCGAGAATCATGGAGATATTGTTAATTGCTAATTTGTAATTGGCAATTTGGAATCAGCTCACTTCATGTCCGTGTGGGAACGGGCGTCCTCTCCCGTCCAAGGTAGCGTAGGGCCAGCCGCCCCCGGCTGTCCAAGCCGAGCACAGCTCGGCCGCCGCCCGTGGCCACAACAACTCTCGATCCCCTAGAGGGAACTCAGCATCTCTACGAGAACGCCATCCTGCTCAGGAAATACGGTGCGCAGGTCAAGCAGGACGCGGCCTTCTTCGACGCGGGCGATGATGGGCGGAATATTGGCGCGGAGACGGGCGCTTAGTTCGTCGGCGCTGAGATCAGCATGGGTCAGCGCGATCAAGCGCGTGGGTAAGACTGCCGATGGCGCGGCGCCCCCACCAACCACGGATTCACCGTCGATGAGTTCCAGTTTGAGGCGCGCGGATTTTGCCTCGGCAGACTCAACCGTGGAAACGATTTTTTCCGCGCGCCGCGTAATCTCGTCGTTCGAGAGGCGCATCATGCGCAGCACGGGCACGGCGTCGTGGTCGCGTTTGACGTAGGCGAGCAGCGTGGCCTCGAGCGCGGCGTAGGTGAGCTTGTCGACGCGCAGGGCGCGGAACAGCGAGTTCGAGCGCATGCGCGCGACCAGATCGGCGCGGCCGCTGATCAATCCCGCTTGCGGGCCGCCGAGCAGCTTGTCGCCGCTGTAGGTGACGATGTCGACGCCGGTGCGCAGGCTGTCGCCGACGCCCGGCTCGCCGTTGATCCCAACCGAGCGCAGATCGAACAGCGCGCCGCTGCCCAGGTCCTCCATGAGCGGAAGGTTGCGCCGGCGCGCCAGCGCGACCAGTTCGTCGAGCCCCGGCTGCTCCGTAAAGCCGGTGATTTCGAAGTTGGAACGATGCACGCGGAGCAGCAGGCGCGTGCGCTCGTTGATGGCGCGTTCGTAATCGGCGACGCGCGTGCGATTGGTGGTGCCCACTTCGCGCAGCGTCGCGTTCGACTTCGACATCACGTCGGGAATGCGGAACGAGCCGCCGATTTCGACCAGTTCTCCGCGGGAGACGATGACTTCGCCGCCCTCGGCCAGCGAGTTCAAGGCGAGCAGAACCGCAGCGGCGTTGTTGTTGACCACGATGGTAGAGATGGCGGTCGAGATCGCCTGCTCCGATCCACGTAGGGACAGCCGCCCTCGGCTGTCCAGCCGAGCGCAGCTCGGCAGCATATCGTCGAGCAGCTTGCGGAACAGCCGGTCCACATGGACGTCGCGTTTTCCGCGCTCGCCTTTTGACAGGTCGAATTCAAGATTGGAATAGCCGCTCGCGGTGGCGCGAATGTGATCGAACGCTGCGGCAGCCAACGGCGCGCGTCCGAGATTGGTGTGCAGGATGACGCCGGTGGCGTTGACGACCGACTGCAACGAGTAACTCAACGACTGACGCAGTTGACGTTCGACCGCTGCGGACAGGCCCCCGAGTGCCAGGTCCAACGATTTTTCGTCGAGCTGGCCGTCGGCGAGTTCCTGGCCGATTTGCTGCCCGATTTGCTGACGAAGACGCGCGAGCACGGCGCGAATACTTTCGGCGACGGCGGAATGACCCTCCCGTAGGATCAGCGCCTGCATGTCCGGTTGGCGCAGAAGTTCGTCCGTCGAAGGCAGTTTCTGAAACAGCGCGGCTTTGTTGGCGGTAGACACCGAGGCCGATTATCCCACGTAGAGACGGGGCTTGCCCCGTCTCCCGCTAGCGTACACGGGCGCTAGTCGCAAGACCAGTTGTGAGTTCTCGGAAAAACCCGCCAATTATTGCCGCCGTCGCGTGAAGGTTGCGTCTCAATGAGCTGCATGCGTTTACTGGCAACTGGCAGCTGGCAACTGGCAACTTTTCTACAGCGTGTGCAAATACGCCAGCAAGTCTTGGATCTGCTGGTCGGTCACGACCTGGCGGAAGCCTTCCATCTTCGCGCGGCCATTCTTGACGATGTCGGTCATGCGCTCGTCGTTGGCGGGCAGTCCGCTTATGGACAGATACTGCTTCTTAAAGACGCCTTTCAGGCTGGGGCCCTTCTTGCCGCGCGACGAATACGGCTCATGGCAGCGGTCGCAATAGTTGTCGTAGAGTTTTCGGCCTTCGGCTTGTTGCGGGTTGAGGCCGAGTTCGGCATCGGACTTGCGCCGCTCGGCATCGCATCCGGCAAGCGCCAGAAGCGCGACGATCACCACGGAGACACGGAGGCACGGAGAAATCCAGTTCCAAAAGTTCATAATAGTAATCGTAATAGTAATAGTAATGACTGCGGCAGCGCCTGCAAGACCGGGCGCAGAGGTAGGATAATACGAAAAGCATGAACCTTGTCGTCAAACGCGTTTACGAGGCTGCTTCTCCGTCGGACGGAGTACGCGTGCTGGTCGACCGCCTGTGGCCGCGCGGGCTGACGAAACAAGACGCGGCGGCCAAGTTCTGGCTGCGCGACCTCGCGCCTTCGAATGAGCTGAGGCAGTGGTTCCATGCGAATCCCGAGGCGTGGCGCATGTTCCGGAAACGCTATCTCAAAGAACTGGTGAGCGCAGAGGGCGCAGCCGCGGTCGAGAAGCTCCATCGTCTTGCGGAAGGCAAGGGGCAGGTCACTCTCTTGTACGCTTCGCGCAACCAGGAGCATAACAACGCGACGGTGCTGAAGGAATTGCTGGAAGGGACGCGCAAGCCTCCGTCGAGCGTGGGTCGCGCGGCGAAGGGTCGCGGACGGATTCGGAAAGCGAAGAGACAATAAAGACTGTCTTCAGACGATCCCTGGTAAACCGACCCATGGTAGGCCGATCCATGGTACGAAGGGCGGAATCTTCGTCGCGCCTTCCCGCGCGCGAACGCATCTAATTCCTCAGCTTCTTATATTGGAGTATTCGCCCTGATACTTAGCCGAGTTCTTTTCTTAGCGCTGTTCTTTTTAGCGGTCTACGCCGTCCAGCGATTCTGGTTTATGCGGGCGTGGACGTGGATTGGTTCGTTCTCGAATGCCAACTGGCGTTTCGGGCTTCATGCCGTACTGATCGCGCTTGCGGCTGCGCTGCTGGCTACCCTTCTTGATCCGCTGCTTGGGCACGGCATCTCGCGCCTTACCTTTGGCAGCTTCAACATCGGCAAGACCCTCTCCACGGTTGTCCGCTTGTGGCTGGGCGCATCATTCTTTGGATTCCTGGCGGTTGAATCAGTGGGAGCGATTGAGTGGCTAACGAATGTCGCGGCGCGGCTTCGTCCCGGAGCGGTTGCGGGTGCGTTCAGTCCCTCGCGCCGCACCTTTTTTCAATACGCCGCCGTTCTCGCCGGAGGCTTTCCATTCCTAGCCGCCACCTATGGATTTGCCGCTGAGCGCTTGCGCTATACGGTTGAGCGCGTCGATGTGCCCATAGCCAATCTTCCGCCTGAGCTTGACGGGCTGCGCGTCGCTCAGCTGAGCGACATCCACATTGGCGACTACATGCCGCCCCGCGAAATTGCCCGCGCCGTCGCCATGGCCAACGACCTGCAGCCCGACATTTCCTTTGTTACGGGAGACTTTGTCTCGAGCGAAGGCGATCCGCTGGACGCCTGCATTACAGAGTTGAGCCGGCTGCGCGCTCCGCTGGGCGTCTGGGGATGCAATGGCAACCACGAAATTTATGCCGGAGTGGAAGACGAGGCGGAACGGCTCTTCCGCGAAAAGGGAATGCGCCTGCTGCGCGCCTCGTCCGCGGTCGTCGACCACAACGGAGCCCGCTTCAATCTGCTGGGCGTCGACTATCAGCGCGACCACATGACTAGCGGCGAACCGACCGGGCCCATGTTGCAGGAAGTCGAGCATCTGATTCGGCGCGACATGCCTAACTTCTTGCTCTCGCACAATCCGAATTCCTTTCATCGTGCCGCCGAGCTTGGCATCGAACTTAGCCTTGCGGGGCATACTCATGGCGGGCAGGTTAAGTTTGAGATTGTGGATCACAGCGTCAGCCCGGCGCGCTTGATCACACCTTTTGTCGCCGGACTTTATCACCTGCCGATGAACGGGAATGCGGGCATTGCGTCCGGCAACGGTTTGCAGACGGCTGGCATGCAGAAGGCGGCGCTGTATGTGAACCGCGGCCTCGGAACCCTCGGCTTCCCGGTGCGGATTGGCGTGCCTCCGGAGATCACCCTGCTGACCTTGCGCAGAGCCTGAGAGAAGAGCCTGAAAAACTAACCTTTGCTCGCCCCGTGTGGCCTCGAACGTGGTATAATTCTTCAGTAAATCCGACCAGATAATGCCTGTAGATGCAAGAACTTAGCGAGATTTGTGCCGAGACAGAGCGGGCGGAGCTGCGCTCCGCTGGACAGCCGAGAGCCTGCCCTGAGCCTGTCGAAGGGCGGCTGCCCTACGCGAGCTTTTACTGAGAACTGACAACCGAGAACTGAGAACTGACTTTCATGGCTGACGATCAGAATCCTGAGCTTCCCTTAACTCCTCCTCCTGGCGGCGACAGTCCTTTTTCAGGGGGTCCGGGCGCCCTCAACTTGCAGCCCGTCAACATTGAAGACGAGATGAAGCGGTCGTATCTCGACTACTCGTTGTCGGTGATTATCGGCCGCGCGCTGCCCGACGTCCGCGACGGACTGAAGCCGGTGCATCGCCGCATTCTTTACACCATGCAGCAAATGGGCTTGGCTCCTGGACGCGCCACGCGCAAGTGCGCCCGCATCGTCGGCGAAGTGATGGGCAAGTACCATCCGCACGGCAACCTCGCCGTGTACGACGCGTTGGTGCGACTCGCGCAGCCCTTTGCCATGCGCGCGCCGCTGGTCGACGGCCAGGGCAACTTCGGCTCGGTCGATGGCGACCCTCCGGCGGCGGATCGATATACCGAAGCGCGTTTGACGCGCGTCTCTACCGCGCTGCTGGAAGACCTTGATAAAGAAGCGGTCGACTTCTACCCAAACTACGACGGCACGGAAACGCAGCCCGCAGTT
>PKXK01000280.1 GCA_003132325.1 Acidobacteriaceae bacterium | reverse complement strand
CCGGCCTTGCAGGCCTCGCCGCAGCGGCGCGGCGTTTGCACCCGCGTATACACACAGACGCCGAAGAAGCCGAACTCGGCGCTGCGCAAAGTGGCGCGCGTGCGGCTGACGAACGGAATTGAAGTCACCACCTATATTCCTGGCATCGGCCACAACCTGCAGGAGCACTCGATCGTGCTCATCCGCGGGGGCCGTGTGAAAGATCTGCCGGGCGTGCGCTATCACGTGGTGCGCGGAACGCTCGACGCAACCGGCGTCGCGGGCCGTAACCAAGGGCGCTCGAAGTACGGTACGAAGCGCGCGAAAAAGGCGTAAGTCAGTTGCCAGTGGTCAGTGGCCAGTTGCCAGTGAAACCGCTGCGAAACAGAAACTGAAAGCTGAGAACTGAAAGCTGAGAGCTAAGAAGCATGCCAAGAAAAGGACATACCCCAAAGCGGACGGTCGAAGCGGATCCGGTTTACGGATCGGACCTGGTGACGAAGTTCATCAACTCGATGATGTGGCAGGGCAAGAAGTCGACTGCCGAGGGCATCTTCTATAAGTCGCTGGAGAAGTTGAAGGAAAAAGGCGGCGACGAAGCCCTGAAGCTGTTCACGAAGGCGGTGGAGAATGCCAAGCCGCTGCTGGAAGTGAAGACGCGGCGCGTGGGCGGAGCGAACTACCAGGTGCCGATTGAAGTCGCTCCGGACCGCAGGACGTCGTTGGCCATCCGTTGGATCGTGAGCTATGCGCGCGGCCGCGGCGAAAAGGGAATGATTGACAAGTTGACCAATGAGTTGCTCGACGCCTCGAACGGTAAAGGCGCCGCCATCAAGAAGAAAGAAGACGTGCATCGCATGGCGGAAGCGAACAAGGCGTTCGCGCATTACCGGTGGTAGAGACGCCATTAGCTGCTAGCTACTAGCTAGGAGCCGGCAGCTAGAAGCCAATTTCGGAGCCCCAGGAAGAGTAGAGAAAGACAGTGCCCAGAACAGTCCCATTAGAGCGTTGCAGGAACATCGGCATCATGGCCCACATCGATGCCGGGAAGACCACGACGACGGAGCGCATCCTGTTTTATACGGGAAAGACGCACCGTATCGGCGAGGTGCACGAAGGCACGGCCATCATGGACTGGATGGAGCAGGAGCAGGAGCGCGGCATCACCATCACCTCGGCGGCGACGACCTGTACCTGGCGCGACATTCGCATCAATATTATCGATACGCCCGGCCATGTGGACTTTACCGCCGAGGTGGAGCGCTCGTTACGCGTGCTCGACGGCGCGGTCGCGGTGTTTGACGCGGTGCATGGGGTCCAGCCGCAGTCGGAAAAAGTCTGGCGGCAGGCCGATAAATACGGCGTTCCGCGAATTTGTTTCATTAATAAGATTGACAAGATGGGTGCCGATTTCGAGCACGCCGTCGATACCCTCCGCAAGCGCCTCAACGCCAAGCCCGTCGCCATTCAAATTCCCATTGGACAAGAAGATAAGTTTCGCGGCGTGGTGGACCTGGTGGAGATGAAGTCCATCATCTGGGAGGATGAATCCATCGGCGCCGAGTATAAGACTGGCGACATTCCCGCGGATCTGCAGAAAAAGGCTGAGGCGTTCCATACCCAGCTGGTCGAAACCGTCGCCGAAAACGACGACGACATTCTGCACAAATTTTTGGAAGGCGAAGCGATTTCGGCGGATGAGCTGAAGCAGTCGCTGCGCAAGTCTACGATCGGACTGAAGCTGTTTCCGGTGGTGGTGGGAACGGCATTCAAGAATAAGGGTATCCAGCCGCTGCTTGATGCGGTGGTCGATTATCTGCCCTCGCCTCTCGACACGAAAGAGACGCATGGTCTCGACCCCGATACAGGGAAGACGATCACGCGCAAAGCCGACGACAACGATCCTTTCTCGGCGCTGGCCTTCAAGATCATGGCCGACCCGTATGTCGGACAGTTGACGTTTATCCGTGTGTACTCGGGACAGTTGAACTCGGGCGAGTCGGTGATGAACTCGCGCACGCAGAAGCATGAGCGCATTGGGCGCTTGCTCAAGATGCACGCCAACAAGCGCGAGGACATCCAGGAAATTCTCGCGGGCGACATTTGCGCCGTTGTGGGGCTGAGAAACGTCGGCACGGGCGATACGATCTGCAACGAAAAGCATCCGATCACGCTCGAGTCGATCGTGTTTGCGGTGCCGGTGATTTCCGTTGCCGTCGAGCCGAAAACCAAGGCCGACCAGGAAAAGATGGGCATGGCGCTGGCGCGGCTGGCCCAGGAAGATCCCACCTTCAAGGTCCACACCGATCCCGACAGCGGACAGACCATCATCAGCGGCATGGGCGAGTTGCATCTGGAAATCATCGTCGACCGCATGATGCGCGAGTACAAAGTCGAAGCCAACGTAGGCAAGCCTCAGGTAGCCTATCGCGAGACCATCCGCAAGCACGCGGAGGCGGAAGGCAAGTACATCCGCCAGACGGGTGGCCGCGGCCAGTACGGACACGCCAAGATTTATCTTGATCCGAACGAGCCGGGCAAGGGCTACGAATTCATCAACGAAATCGTGGGCGGCACGGTGCCGAAAGAATTCATCAAGCCGATCGATCAGGGCATGCAGGAGGCCATGGAGGGCGGCGTTATCGCCGGCTATCCGATGGTCGATATCAAGGCGACGCTCTACGACGGCAGCTACCACGATGTCGATTCGAACGAAATGGCGTTTAAGATCGCCGGTTCGATGGCGTTTAAAGAAGCCGCGCGCAAGGCGAGCCCTGTGATTCTGGAGCCGGTGATGGCGGTCGAAGTAGTCACGCCGGAAGATTACGCCGGAACGATTATGGGCGACCTGAGTTCGCGTCGCGGACGCATCGAAGGCATGGAGCATCGCGCCGGTTCGCAGGTGATCAAGGCGATTGTTCCCTTGGCGGAGATGTTTGGGTATGCGACACATATGCGTTCGTCGACCCAGGGCCGCGCCGAGTACTCGATGCACTTTGCACGTTATGAAGAAGCCCCGCGTCACGTGGCGGACGAGATTATCGCCAAGACGCAGGGGAGGACGGCGTCGAGGTGATTCGTATCAGGGCGTGGCTTTAGCCACGCCGAATCGTGAACCCAAGGTTCGGGGCTTTAGCCCCTGAGGAAAACGGCAAATGGCGAAGGAAAAATTTGAGCGGAATAAGC
>PKXK01000118.1:6688-9713 GCA_003132325.1 Acidobacteriaceae bacterium | reverse complement strand
CCGGGCAACGTGCGCGAACTGATCAATACCTTGGAGTTTGCGGTAGTGACCTGCGATGGAAGCACGATCGGGCCTCTCGATCTGCCCCATGGCGCAGACAATTCACAGAGCCAAGGTCTGTTAGCCGGAGGTACCGTCGAGGAAGGACAACTCGCTCGTCAGGAAATGAACGAGATTCTGAAAGCCCTCAAGCAATTCCGCGGTAACAAAACCAAGACGGCGGAATACCTGGGGATCAACCGCAAGACGCTTCGCGAAAAACTCCTCNNGCCGTCCGCGAAATCCAGCCGTTGATTTCTGCTTCGCGACCTGTCCATCAGCTTTGATTGCCTGGTCCTCACCTCTCCCGGTACTTTTCGTACCGGTTGGCCGTTGGATGCTACAAAATGTACCGGCGGAATTAGCTCATCACCCGGCACCCACAGGCAGTCTGGCCTCGACCCTTCTTTGCAACTCCACTAAATGCAACGCTGTGTGCGCGTTCTTCGCGGCCTTCCCTAATACGAGTACTGGGTCGTGAGTTGGCATGCAACTTGCCTTTACTAAGAACGTCGGAGTTGTGGAGACGGCGTGAAACCGAACCTCGGTGGATNNCTCATGGAGACCATGAACGCGATAACGACGCAGCAACCAATTCCTTATCCCCTCGATGTAGTCGTGATTGATGACGAGGAAACCTTCACGGAGGGTTGCCGGCAGACCCTCGAGATGGGAGGCTACCACACGGCAGTGGCTCGAAACGGGAACCAGGGTCTGGACCTGGTGCGAGCCGCGGATCCCAGCGTTGTGCTCGTCGATCTGAGAATGCCCGGAATGAATGGCCTGGAGGTTCTCACGCATTTGGCCACGGCTGCACCTTCCGCAGTGGCGATCGTGGTGACTGGCCACGGCACGGTCGATTCTGCCGTGGAATCCATGAAAGTCGGGGCCTTCGATCTTCTAACCAAGCCCTTTGAGCCTGAAAAGCTTCTGGAGTCGGTCCGTCGCGGCATGAGCCTGAGCGTTCTCCGCAAGGCAGCGAAGAAACCTCCTAGCAAGAAAGAGATGGACACAGCCAGGGTCGCACCCCAAAACAAGAATGATATCGTGCTCCGGGGACTAGGTGTTTTGGGTGAGGCATACTCTCTCGGACTCGACAAGCGGGAACTCCTTGACGAACTCTCCTATCTGGAATCTGAGGCCAAGTACCATGCCGAAAGCCTCGGACAGATCAAGAGGAAGGAGAGAGCAATCCTTGACATCCGCAACGAACTGCTGGAAGCCGATTCCATCATGGAGAAGTACGACTTCCAGAAGGGAGCGCTGATCCAGGTTCTTCTTGATGTGCAGGAGAAACTCCACTGGATTCCGCGACACATCATCCACTGGATTGCGGTCAGGCTTAACGTGGCTCCCGCGGAGATTCACACCATCGTGAACTTCTATGAAGCATTCAGCCTGGAGCCGCGAGGCCGCCACTGTGTACAGGTCTGTACAGGCACGGCATGCCATGTGCGAGGGGCGCAGGAGATGCTTCTGCGGGTTTCCGCAGTTCTGGGTATCCAGGCGGGACAGACCGATAGCCAGCAGCAGTTCACTCTGGAGACAGTACATTGCCTGGGGTGCTGTGCCTTGGCACCGGTGGTGCAGATTGACAAGGACTACTACCACCAACCGTCGAAAAATCGCTTGGCGAGGATCGTCAAATCCCTTGACCAGGACAAAGAGGAGGCAATTCCATGCCGACACTGAGAACTCCCGCCGAGATTGCCGCGCTGAAGAAGAGAATTCTGCTCGAACGGCGAGCCAAACCCGTTTGGATCACCGTGTGCACCGGGACCGGCTGCTGCGCTTACGGTGCTGAGGCACTGGCCGACAACTTCCAGAAGGAAATCGATGAGCGCGGCATTGGATACAAGGTCGGGTTACGCCGCACCGGGTGCCACGGTTTCTGCGAGCGCGGACCGGTGGTGGTGATCCAGCCGAAGGGAATCTGCTATCTGGATGCCAAGGCAAAAGATGTACCGCTCATTCTGGACAAAACTGTTCTCGGAGATGGCGTGATCGACTCTCTTCTTTACCGTGACGAGGAAAGCGGCAAGCGCGTGACCCGGGCCGAGGACATCCCATTTTACAAGCATCAGAAACGCATCTTGCTGGAAAACAATGTGCTCATTGACGCCACCAGCATCGACGATTACATCGCCGTTGGCGGTTACTCGGCTCTGGCAAAGGCGCTGACGGAAATGCGTCCGGAAGCGGTGCTGGATGAGGTCAAGAAAGCGGATCTTCGTGGGCGCGGCGGCGCCGGATTTCCCGCTGGCGTGAAGTGGGAAATAACTCGTAAGGCCCCTGGCCTTCCCAAATATGTGGTGGTCNNGTGGTGGTCAATGGAGATGAAGGAGACCCGGGCGCTTACATGGACCGCAGCCTCCTGGAAGGCAATCCCCACAGCGTTCTCGAAGGCCTCATCATCGGGGCTTACGCCATCGGCGCTTCCGAGGGATATATCTATGTGCGCCAGGAATACCCGATGGCGCGCAAGCACTTACAACGAGCTATCGAACAAGCCCGGGAGTATGGACTGCTCGGCCCGGACATTCTAGGTTCGGGATTCTCCTTCGACGTGAAAATCCATCGCGGCGCCGGTGCGTTCGTTTCAGGTGAGTCCACGGCTCTGATGAGTGCGATCGAAGGGCACGTGGGCGAGCCAAGACCAAAATATGTCCATACCTCCGAGAAAGGTCTCTGGGGAAGACCTACGTGTCTGAATAATGTTGAAACCTGGGCCAATGTTCCTTTCATCATCAACCGTGGTGCCGACTGGTTTCGCGCCATGGGAACCAAGGGCAGCAAAGGGACCAAGATATTCTCGCTGGTGGGCCGGGTTAAGAACAGCGGACTGGTAGAGGTCCCCATGGGGATCACGCTCCGCGACATCGTTTTCAAAATTGGCGGCGGCGTGCCCGCAGGAAAGAAATTCAAAGCCGTGCAGACTGGCGGCCCGTCCGGGGGCGTGCTTCCCGAATCCTTCCTGGATCTCCAG
>PKXK01000118.1:0-6676 GCA_003132325.1 Acidobacteriaceae bacterium | reverse complement strand
GAATCGTGCGGAAAGTGTGTCCCTTGCCGGGAGGGTCTGCGGCAGATGTTGAGGATTCTTGACCGCATCACCGCAGGCGACGGCAAGGAAGGAGACATTGAGCTCCTGGAAGAGTTATCGGAGTTCATGGAGATGGCCTCCCTCTGCGCCCTCGGAAGAACTGCACCCAATCCCGTTCGCAGCACGATCCGGCATTTTCGCGATGAGTATGAGGCCCNNCGTGAGAAACGCTGTCCCGCCGGAGTCTGCGCGGCGCTGATCGCCTACGAGATTGACCAGGAGAAATGTACCAGTGCCTGTGGAGCCTGCGCCCGCGCCTGTGCGGTGGATGCGATTCAGAAGGTCGATGCTGGCACGTACACGATCGTGCAGGAAAAGTNNGTCCGGACAAGTACCGCGCTGTGATTAAGCGACCGGCGGCGGTGGTGCTGCGGCCGATTTCAATTCCCCAACTGCAGATTGAAACCAGGGCATAAAGGGAGATCGATATGGAACATGTAACGCTGGAAATCAATGGCAAGTCGGTGCAGGCCCCCAAAGGTGCCACCATCCTGCAAGCTGCGAAGGCGGCTGGAATCAAGATCCCCACCCTTTGCAGCGATGACAAACTTGAACCCTATGGGGCCTGTCGCATGTGCATGGTCGAGATCGTGAAGCATGGACGCGTTCGACTGGTAGCTTCCTGCCTTTTTCCAGTGGAGGAGGGCCTAAGCGTTCAGACAGATTCCGAAAAGGTAATGCGTATTCGCAAGATGATCATCGAACTCCTCTGGCCAGCCTGGCAGCAGTACGCCGATGAATACGGTGTCGCCAAATCGCGCTTCCAGCCTGGGATGACCGATTGCAGTCTCTGCGGACAGTGTGTCCGGTATTGCGCTGAGGTCAAGAAGGAGAATGCGCTTTACTTCAAAGGAAGAGGCATTGACCGGAGACCCGCGCTGATCGACGGTTTCCGTGATCAATGTAGTCAATGCCGGGAGTGCTTTGGCCTCTGCAGCGGCGGGTGGGTCGTAGCCTCGCGAGTTTGAGGGCGCTTCTGGTTGCGGTCCAGAAACGGGTTCTGCAGAGTTAGTTGGGCGGGAGAGCGACGTGGTCCTTGTACGAGTTCGGGCCACAAGGGAATGTGACATGATCGAGATTCGCATTCATGGTCGCGGTGGTCAGGGTGGTGTCATCGCTTCTGAAATCCTGGCGGAAGCGGCGTTTCGTGAAGGCATGCATGTGCAGGCGTTTCCCGCGTTTGGTTCGGAGCGGCGTGGCGCCCCGGTAACAGCTTTCCTGCGCTTGGACCGGGATCCCATCATGGTTCGCTCGAAGGTCTATCAACCCGACGGCCTTCTGATTCTCGATCAAGGTCTGCTGAAGCTAAACCTAGGCAGCATTGTCGCCGGACTAAAACCGAGCGGTTGGATCCTAATCAATTCTCCGTTGCCGCCGAAAGACTTTCCTGAACTTCAGCAATTCGACGTTTGTACGGTGGATGCAGTTGCAATCAGCCGTCGGCACAAGCTCGGTTCAGCCACCGTGCCTATCGTCAATACCGCAATGGTGGGAGCTCTCACCCAATTCCAGAATCTTNNCTTGCCCTTGCAGTTCGCCACGCCGTGCCGGTCAACCCGGAAGAAAACGTGGCTGCGGCCATGGATGGCGCCCGCGAAGTCCAGCATAGAGATTCATGGGCGGGACGGAGGTATGGTCATGGCAACGATCGAACCATGCTGGTTGGATGAGCTTGCAGAGGTTGCGTTATCGGACCAGTCCACCACGGCGATCAATACCGGTTCCTGGAAATCGATAGCACCGCGATATGAGGACAAGCTTCCTCCTTGTTCGGAACTGTGCCCCGCAGGCAATGATATTTCGAAGGTGCTTTTGTTGCTCGCTAAGTCGGATGTTGCCGGTGCGGCTAAGCTGTTGCGCACAACCAATCCAATACCAGCGACTCTTGGGCGTGTTTGCCCGCACTTCTGTGAATCTCAGTGTAACCGCGATGGTTTCGGTGGAAGCATTGCGGTGCACATGCTGGAACGCTTCCTGGGAGACTACTCTCTTGCTGACGTTACGGACATGGAGTTAAGGCCGAGTACAAAAAGCGGGAAAACAGTGGCCGTAATCGGAGCTGGCCCTGCGGGAATCTCTGCCGCCTATGCTTTGACTCTGAAGGGTCATGAAGTTCAGGTTTTTGATGACAAACCGAAGCCGGGCGGATACCTGCGTACTGGAATCCCCGATTATCGATTGCCCAAGACTACGCTCGACCGCGAGATTGCGCTGGCAGAGCGTGTGGGAGTGAAGTTTCGACCGAATACGCGGGTCGGCCGCGACATCGCGATCGACAGTTTACAGAATCAATTTCACGCGGTGATCGTGGCCGTAGGTTTGCACAAGTCGCGCGCCCTCGATGTGCCCGGAGCCGATCATCCCAACGTCTACAGCGGCGTAGATCTGCTGGAAAGCATTCTTGGTGGCGAGGCGCCGAAACTCCCCCGCGTCGTTGCCGTGATCGGCGGCGGGAATACGGCCATTGATGTGGCCCGCTCCGTCCTGCGATTGGGAGTAAAGCCAATTGTTGTATATCGCCGCACCGAGAAGGAAATGCCCGCGATCTCTTCGGAAGTCGAAGAGGCCAAGAAGGAGGGCGTCAAATTTCAGTTTCTGGCAACTCCAGCGCAGGTCGTTACACAGAATGGAGATCTCATTGCGCTCGATTGTCAGAAGATGAAACTCGGGAACCCGGACTCGTCGGGGCGGCGAACGCCGGTTGCGATCCCGAACGAGAAATTTCGCATTGAGGTATCGGGAGTAATTGTCGCGACCGGAGAACTTCCCGACTTGAGCTTTGTTCGGAAGGAAAACGAGAACTACGAAGGATATTTCTTCGCGGGCGATGTCGCTACCGGCCAGGGCACAGTGGCCGCCGCTGTTGGCCATGGGCTACAGGTGGCGGCTTCGGTGGATAGCTACTTGCGAACTGGAAACCGCCAACCGGAGCTACCCGACCTGCGGCGCCTGTGGGGGCGCAACGTCAATGTTAAGAAAGTCGCGGCAGCCGAGCTCCTGAATCCCGCATATTTCCATGCGCAACCGCGGCCTGCGATAACCACAATTCAGCACAGACTAGCGCCCACAACCTTCGATGAGATCGTGCAGGGATTCGAGTTGCAAGAGGCTCGGAGCGAGGCACGCCGCTGTCTCTCTTGCGGTACATGCAACGAATGCCTGAACTGCTATTACTGGTGCCCTGATATTGCCGTTCATCGCGAACCGCACAATGGTGGTCTCACGATCGACTCCATGCACTGCAAAGGCTGCGGCATCTGCGTGGAGGAGTGCCCGCGCAGCGCCATGAGCATGGGGGAGGTGCAGCGATGAAAACCGTGCTGAAGGGGAATAGTGCGGTCGCGCGGGCGGTTAAGATGGTTCGTCCGAAAGTTATCTCCGCCTATCCGATTACGCCCCAGACATCGATCATTGAAGAGCTCGCCGATATGGTGGCCACGGGCCAACTAGAAGCGAGGTTTATGAAAGTCGAATCGGAACACTCGGCCATGGCTGGTTGCATCGGAGCTGCTTCGGTTGGAGCCAGGGTCTTTACCGCGACTTCTTCTCATGGCCTGGCCTTTATGCATGAGATGTTGCATTGGGCCGCGGCCGCGCGCCTGCCCATCGTTATGGTCAATTGCAACCGTGCACTCGGTCCCGGCTGGAATCTGTTTGCGGACCACACGGATTCGTTGTCGCAGCGCGACACGGGATGGATGCAGATCTACTGTGCTTCCGCTCAAGAAGTGTTCGATACCATCGTGCAAGCCTACGAGGTGTCACAGCGAACGCTGCTTCCTTCCATGGTGATGCTCGATGCTTTCTTTCTGTCGCACACCTACGAAGATATTGACTTACCCGAACAAGATGTGGTGGACAGATTTTTGAGTCCATTCGAGCTCCCACACCGGCTTGATCTGGCACGGCCAACCCTGGTGAGTCCAGTTACAGATGAAGACCATTACATGGAGTTTCGCCGCAAGATAGCAGTCGCTCATGAACACGCGCTTGGCGAATGGCGCAACGCGGACGAGCGTTGGCAGGCGATGACAGGACGAAGCTATGGGTTGATCGAAGAGTACCAAAATAGGGACGCTGAGATTGTGTTTGTTGCCAGCAGCACGATTGCGCGTACTGCGCGTGTTGCCATCGACGACCTTCGCGTCCGCGGCATCCCCGCCGGCCTGGTCAGGTTGCGGGTTTTCAGGCCGTTCCCGGCGGCGGCCTTGAGGATCGCTCTTGCCGGAAAGAAACAGGTGATTGTGCTGGACCGCGATTGCTCGTTTGGACACCACGGGATCTATCACCAGGAGATCAAGTCCGCCCTATTCGACGCTCCCCAGGCTCCTCAAGTCAAAGGCGTCATTGCCGGTTTGGGAGGTCGCGATGTTACCCCGGAAGATATTAGTGAAATTATGTTGCTGGCGTGGCAGAACAGGCTGACGGAGCCGGTGACGTGGTGGGATACCTTGCCCGAGAAAGAACCGGATTCCGTCTTGATTGCGGTGCAATGAGGCAACACGATGGCTACGATACAGGCGAACGCATACGATCCGCGAACGCTCCACTTGGGTGATGAGGAGTATCTGCGCTCAGGACACCTGGCGTGTCCCGGCTGCGGCGCTGCGCTGGGCATGCGCATTGCCCTGAAAACGCTTGGGGAAAAGACGATCGTCGTGATCCCCGCTTGCTGTTTTGCCGTCTGTGTCGGCTCTTATCCATTCAGCGCCGTGAAAGTACCCGTGATGAATGTTGCGTTCGCGACGGCAGCGATTTCCGCCGCCGGTGTCCGCGCCGGGTTGGACGCTCAGGGGCAAAGCGACGTGAACGTGCTGGCCTGGGCAGGTGACGGCGGAACTTTCGATATTGGCTTGCAGGCGTTGTCGGGAACCGTCGAACGCAATGACAACATCATTTACGTTTGCTACGACAACGAAGCCTACATGAATACGGGTATTCAGCGCTCCTCGGCTACGCCCTATGGTGCATGGACCACGACGACACCTTGGCCTTTTCCTAAACAAGAACCCAAGAAGGACATCATAGGCATTCTGGCGGAACACCGGATTCCCTATGCTGCGACCGCATCGATTGCGTTTCCTGAGGATTTCGCGCGGAAGTTGGCGAAGGCGAAGTCCATTCCAGGCACCAAGTTCCTGCACCTTTGGGTCGCGTGCCCGACAGGACACAAGAGTGAGGAGCGTCTATCGATCCGGATCGCGCGATTGGCGGTTGAAACCGGTATCTTCCCGCTCTATGAAGTTGAATACGGAGCCCGCTATACGATTAATTGGGAACCATCGTTCCGGGACGTGAAGGAATATGTTGGTCTGCAAGGACGATTTCGTCATCTGACCGAAGAGCAAATTGGGACCATACGCAGCAATCTCAGATCTGAATGGAAGCGTTTGCGCGCCAAGGTCCGACTCGGAAACGAACTTGAACAAGAAGACCACTGACGGAAGGCATGCTGATGGGCGGCTTAGTAGGGGCGCAGCCAGTTAGAGAGTGTTCTGGACTTGGAAACCTATGCCTTGCATTGAAAAACTCCTTCTAAGCGGAAACGAGGCTGTGGCTTCCGCTGCGCTGGATGCCGGTTTATCTCTGGGAACCGGGTATCCCGGAACACCCTCCTCCGAAATCCTCGAACAATTCGACCAACTTGGTGGGCATGCGCAGTGGGCGCCGAATGAGAAGGTCGCGCTGGAGGTTGCCATCGGCGTTGCAATTGCGGGCAGCCGCGCCATCGTGACCATGAAGCACGTTGGGCTCAACGTGGCCGCTGATCCTTTCTTCACTGTTGCCTACATGGATGTGAAAGGAGCGCTGGTGGTCGTTTCGGCCGACGATCCCGGTATGGCATCGAGTCAAAACGAGCAGGACAACCGGAATTACGCTCGAGCGGCGGGGGTTGCGATGTTCGAGCCCTCGGACTCGCAAGAAGCGTACGATTTCACGCTGCAGGCGATTGCGGCTTCCGAGCGATGGTGTGCTCCCGTGCTCCTGCGCCTCACTACGCGCGTTTGCCACTCGAAGACGCTCGTGCAGCGTGCCGCGAAGAACTCCGTGCCGGCGCCGCTGACTCCGCACTACGAGCCCGATCTGAAAACGCAAGTCATGATTCCCGCGTATGCTCGCCCGGCGCACTATCGCCTGCGCGCAAGACTGGCGGAGATCGCAGAATGGAATGAGCAGCACGGCCCCAACCAGATCATCTCCGGCCCGGCGGATCTCGGAATCATAACCTCCGGCATCTCTTACCAGCACGTGCGCGAGGCAGCGCCTCAGGCGAGGATTTTGAAACTGGGCATGACCTATCCACCGCCGCTTGAGATGATGCGCAAGTTTGCGCAAGGAGTGAAGCGATGCCTGGTGGTCGAAGAAGGCGATTCCTTCCTGGTCGAGAATGCCCGCATGGCTGGCATCTCGGTGGAAGATAAGCCCTCCATGTATCGCTTCGGCGAACTCAACGTTCCTCGTGTGCGCCGCATCCTCGGCAACGACACCACGCCGGAACCCGAACCGGTTCCGGGCAAACCGCCTGCGCTTTGTCCCGGTTGCCCGCATCGCAACGCGTACAGCGCGCTGAAAGATCTCAACACGATTGTCTCCGGCGACATCGGCTGCTACACGC
>PKXK01000075.1:10055-147076 GCA_003132325.1 Acidobacteriaceae bacterium | reverse complement strand
GTTCTCACAATCGTTCTAGTCCGCGTGGGCGGTCTCGGTCGGCCGCCCCTTCCCGACAACTAGGTCCAATTGGGGTTACGAAGAGCCCGATGCGGGTTACTTTCGCACTGGGCTGAAGAGAAAGAGTCACGGTCATGTCTGCATTGTTTCCGCTAGGGCAAATTGTGGCCACACCCGGCGCGCTAGCTGCACTCGAGAGAGCGAAGCAGCCGCCTACCTGTTTCTTGGCGCGTCATGCAATCGGAGACTGGGGCGAACTGGAGCCAACCGATGTCGCAGAGAATAAGTACAGCCTGGTTCACGGATTTCGGTTGCTGAGCAGCTACCAGACGGATGCCGGAGAGAAGCTATGGATAATCACCGAAGCGGACCGGTCTGCAACCACTCTGCTGTTGCCAGACGAGTATTGACGAGTTGCATGCAGAGGAGCATCGGTAGACGGCCTCACCCGATGTCTTCTACTACGGCTTCGATGACCGGGTACTTCGCGTCACTGTTGAACCGAACGCGATATGCATGATGCCTGTGTAAGATGGCACCAACTTCAGGCCGCGCGTATGCGACAAACTTCTCAAAAAAATCCCCTCGTTTTTCCGAGAACAGCTGAAAAGTGATTTTGTTCTCGCCGCTACGGAACGCCCCCGTCCGGTAAACGCGAACGACAGCCTCTTGCCCGGCAGCCGGAAAGAGTGCCGAGGAACCAGGAACCTTGTTCTTAGTGCGCCCCACTTTCCCTGATTGGTAACCACGATCCGTCTCAGTGGGTTGCTTGGCTGCCGACTTAGCTGATTTGTCAACGGCTTTGAGGATGGGTGCTTTCTTACCGAGGGTCCATTCGATATCCGTGCGCACGCGCAACTCACTGCGGATTGAAAGCAGTTCTTTCCAGAGATCAGGGTTCTCTATTGGCCTGCCGCTAGCGTTACGCCAGCCGTTCGCGCGCCAGTACTCCGCCCGACGCCAGTTTTCGTGGACGTACTTGGAATCGGTCACTATCTGTATGCGCCGAAGTCCGGACCTCGAGCCGTGTTCTCGCACCCATCGGTGCGCCCAGATACATGCCCGAAGCTCCATGCGGTTGTTCGTAGATTCATGGAAGCCGACCTCCTGTAGAATCTCATCTGATCGGTTCCACTCCGCCGGATACTCAACCCAAACGGCAAACCCACTTGTGCCCCCCGGATTCTTGGAGCACGAACCGTCAACGTACAACTTCAGTGCATGTGGGTCGAAGGACACAAGCGCCATCGTACTGCCAGAACCCACTACGAAGAAACAACGTCACGCGATGTGGACTCCCCCCGCTTAACGGCGGGGTCAGGTGCGACCGGCGGGCGACTTCCCCGTTTGGGGTCTAGCGGTCGCAGACGGGGAGCCCCACCTTTCTGTTTAAGGAGTAAGAGCCATGTTTCAAGAATTGATGCCGTTGCTCGCGCAACGAATATTGCTTCTCACCTTTTCGCGTGTGAGCGACGAAAAGATTTCTGTCAACGTCATCCCAAAGCCACTGAAATCCGATCAGCAGGATGATGACGCTGCGCTTACCACACCGCTGAGCGTCACTGGCACTCCCAAAGAGCTTGACGAACAACTACCACGACAATTGGTGGAGTTTGTGGGGGCCCACCTGGGACTGTCCTCAACCTTGAAGAGTGCGAAAGAACAGATAGAGGCTGCCGCCAAAGCAGCAAAGGAAGCAGCTAGGAAACCAACGAACTCGAAATCTCACAGCGGGTCCAACAGGAGTCCGGCTCCAAGCTCGACGCGAGTGCAGACAGAGGCCGGCGCGAAAGAAAGCTCAGATGATTCACAGTTGAGTCCGGCGCCAACCCAGGCAACAACCGCCGGCGCTGAGGGCGAAGGCCTTGGCGCGAGTACCGGAAGCCTGTTCGACCTTGAACCGAAAAGCGACAACTGAAGGTTGTCCAACCGCCTGGTCCGCGCCCCATTTGCTGCTTCCGGCGGCGGGACACATGCTCGAAAGGAGTAGTCATGGAAGTACACGTTCTCGAACGGGAATTCCTATACAACGGGGTCAAGCTGCCTGACACTACCCCAACGATGACCCCTGAACAGGTCAGAGAAACGTACACGCACTTGTATCCAGAAATAGCTACGGCTGCTATTGAGGGGCCTGAAACCGTGGGGGGCAAACTGGTTTACAAGTTTGTTCGCGCGATCGGGGCAAAAGGGTGACGCCCGTCCCCTCGCCTGGCAAGAACGCCCTGCCCAACGGCGCCGCCTACGCCGCCTCGAAGTGTTGATTGAATGGATTGAGCTACTCAGTAGCCGAGGAGTTGAGTGGGGCAACCATCTGCAATTACCCAATTCAGTATTCGACCTTTTGTAGCCTAGCTTTCGCTGTCTCCGTGTAGAACGTATTTTCTCCGTTCCCCTTGTCGATTATTTTCTGCAACCAAAGCCTCGCGTTAGCCCAGTCGCGATGCGCCCAATATGCTTGCGCGATCTGATAGCGAAAAGCTTGCAGGGACGAACCCTTGGGAAATGCACTCTCCAAACTCGCGAAAGTCTCGAGTACCTGAGGTAGGTACTTCTTGTAATCGTTCTGCAGGCCATAGGTCCCGCCATCACCCAATTCTTTCCACCCGAGCAAAGCGAAAAGCTTTCGTTCGTACGCTAGCTCGGCGGCATCGGAGCCAGGGAACTCCTTTATGACCCGGTCGTACCATTCCACCGCTAGGTCCACTTCTGGAAGCCAAGAAGAATCGATCAGGAACTTGCGATCGCCTCTGGACCAGAAATCTCCGTTGGAGATGTATGATCGAGCCACAGCCGACGTGATGTTTGCATCAGAGACCTTGGTGACGATCTCGTTCAACTGGGCCAACCGAGCGCCGATCTCTTTGGCTTCGATTGTCTGGGGATATTCGTTCACCAGGGACTGCCAATCCAGGAGCGCGACCTTAATGTGGCCCTCATCGAATGAAATCTGCCCCAGCAGGTAGAGCGCCTTTGCCTTATTCGCCGGAGTAGTATTCGAGCCATGCACGACAGTTATGAGGATGTCCTTAGCTCTGTCGTTTAGACTGTGCTGGTAGTAGTCCTTCGCGAGTTCGACTGACTGGCCCGCCGCACATGACGCTAACTGTCCAACGTAGAAAACTACGCATAGAAACAACGGGACTTTCTTGAACATATCTTTTGGGCTCCTCACACGGGTATTGGGAGAATCGTCGAATGGTACCACTAACCCTGGACGAGGTGGGCGGCTTCCCAGAGATGTGCATCAAGTCGCAACCGCACTGCACCAGCAGCCATAATCCCACGGCCAGTTAGACCTGATAAGGGGGACTTCCATGAAGCACAGGAAGCTAGCTGCCGCAGCCTGCCGAGCCATCGATGAAGACGCGAAGCGAGTCCTGAGAGCGTTGGAAGGAGCCACGCATAACCACGTCAATACAAACGATCCGATCATGGAGCAATTGAAACAATGTCCAGAAGCATTCAAAGTCGGGGAAATTCTCGGCAAGGCGTTCGACTCGCTCAAGTACGCTCAGGACGGAGGCGAGCTCGGAGACCGATATTTACCGCCCGCCGGCGTGGTCATTCCACCACTCGTGTGATCGGCCTGCCGCTGGACCTTACGTTCCCGAAGCTCAAGGGAATTCGATGGCGGTACTGCACGAGGTGGGATGAGGGACCGGCCGCCGTTCTGGGAATGAGCCTGCTGAGGTTAGGAATTTGCAGGCCCAATGACTGGTCGGGTAGCACGGTGGACTTTGTTGAACGCGGTTTCAGAAGGTTTTGCTCGCAGAATCGCGCACTTGACGTGAAGAGAGTCTGGGTGGGCGACTTGCGAATTACGGATAGTCTCTTCGAGCTGACCGAGCGAGAGCGAAGTCAGGTCGAAGCTGAAAGAGAAGGGATGACCGATCATTTGTATCTGGTCGGCGACTACGAGGCCGCCGCTTCCATTCCGATTGGTGCGGTGCTCGCCCGCCTCGAAGCCGACCATCATCATCTTCCGGCCGCTTTTTATGCAGTCCTCACCACCAACCTCTACAAATGGATGCGCATCTATGACTACCTAGATGCTCAGGAGCACGCCGAAACATGGATGGAGGATTTGAGCGACGAGGAATTGGAAGCATCGACCTATCGCAAAGTGGAATTGGAGATCCCCGCCTGTATCAAGAGACACTCTAAGACGCTCAAGTACGGGAAAGCCCGGAACTTTCTGCAGGAAATACAACCCCACACGAGCGTGGCCCGCGAACTGATCCGGCACCTACTTGAAATGGACGACCATGGCCAAGGGCACGAGCACGCGTGGCCCGGCCAGATCAGTGATAAGGACGTGCCCGGCATTGACGACTGGCTCGCGGATGCCGAGTATTCCCGGCCTGGAGGTCTGGTCACTTGGTACGAGAATGATGCGATCAACGCCTGCTTCGATGAAGAGGCGCAGCACATGGGCGAAAGCGGCGCTTGCCAGCCGAATGTTGCCCTCCCTATCCACCTGGACAAGCCAAACAAAGAGCTAGATGAAGAAGTGCGGCGGGTCTTCGATCACGCCGGCGCGATGCTCCGCTCGTTGGCTTCCGCTGCCAAGATCGTCGAACTCGTCAGGGACCTCTACGATGAATATCTCCGTGAACATCGGCTCGAGTCAGGACTTCCGGCTGAGCCGGGCGCTGCTGGTGTACGGGAAGAGCAGCTATGACGGCTACCCGTATCGCCATCCCTTTGTAACTCTCCACGAAGTAATCCATGACGGCGACGCTGCACGACTGGCGGAAGGCCAGTTGATGACGCCGCAGATGCTGATCGACCTGATGGCCGGTTTGGGAAGATCAGTTCCAGCCGAGATCTTGCCGTCGCGTGTGCTGGTGCGTAAGCGTCCGGAGTAGGCCGTGTTGACAAATGGTAAGGGTCATCCTAAGTGTGCACGAAGGAATGACGTGGACACTTACGAGTTTAGGAATGCCTAGCCGGCGGGTTGATCTCGTCGGTGTAGACGTCTTCGGTGAGCGCCTTGTCGATGGCCTCGTCGAGGCGGGTGAGCAACTGGGTCAGGGTCTCGCCCCGGCGGCGGACCAGCATGGCCAGGCAATTGTGTCCGTCGGTGGCGGTAGCGATACAACCAATGGAACGGTGCACGCCGACGGTGATTTCGCCGTAGGTAATCAGGTCAGCGAGGTTGGGAAGGGACGCCGGGATGACTGCGGAGTTCTTCGCGACAATCTTCTTGTCTAGGCTGCGGGTTCGATTGCGGGCGGCAGGCTTGCGGCGATGTTCCACGGCAGTAACTCCTCGATGCGAGTGATGGGGTGATCGGCGATACGCGTCAGGACCTCGCTCAGGTACGCTTCAGGATCGAGTCCGTTGAGTTTCGCCGAGCCGATCAAACTGTAGATGGCGGCCGCGCGCTCGCCGCCCGTGTCGGAGCCGGCGAACAAGTAGTTTTTCCGGCCCAACGCGACCACGCGCAGCGCTCGTTCGGCGGCGTTGTTGTCGATTTCCAAGCGGCCGTCGTCGCAGTAACGCTTCAGCGCCTCCCACAATCCGAGCGCATAGCGGATGGCCGCCGTCGTCTCCGACTTGCGGGACAGCTTGGTCAGCGAAACTTCGAACCATTCGTGTAAGGACTGGAGCAAAGGCCGCGCCCGGGTTGTGCGAACCTGTTGCCGTTCGTCCGGGGGACGCCCGCGGATCTCTTTCTCAATGGCATACAGAGCTGCGATTCGTTCCAGAGCCTCGCTGGCGATGGGCGAGGCGTGCGCTTGTTGCAAGTCGTAGAACTTGCGCCGGACGTGCGCCCAACAGGCGACTTCCTGAATGCGGCCATCCTCTTGATAGAGCTGGTTGAATCCGGCGTAGGCATCGGCCTGCAGTGCGCCCCGAAACGTGCGCAGATGTTGCTCGGGATGTTCGCCCTTGCGATCGGGCGAGTACGCGAACCATACCGCCGGTGCCGCCGTGTCGCCCGCCGGACGATCATCGCGCACGTACGTCCACAAGCGCCCGGTCTTGGTCTTGCCATTCCCCGGAGCCAGCACGGGCACGGGAGTGTCGTCGGCGTGCAACTTACTCGCCGCCACCACATAGCGACGCAGCACTTCGATCAGCGGTTCTAACAACTGGCTGCTTCCACCCACCCAGTCCGCCAGCGTCGAGCGCTCCAACTCAACGCCGTGTCGCGCGTAAATCTCCGACTGGCGATATAACGGCAAGTGATCCGCATACTTTGACACCAGCACGTGGGCCAACAGTCCAGGCCCGGCTACTCCGCGTTCGATGGGTCGCGTCGGAGCCGCCGCTTGCACGATCTGGTCACACTTGGTGCAGCTCAACTTCGGCCGCACATGGCGAACCACGAAGAAGCTGGCCGGCACATACTCCAGCATCTCGCTGACGTCTTCGCCCAGCTTACTCAACGCACCGCCACAATCTGGGCAAGCCGATTCCTTCGGCGTATGGGTTTGCGTTTGACGGGGCAGATGATCGGGTAACGGATGACGCGTCGGTTTTGCAGCAGCACTAATAAGGAGAGCAGAGGCCGTGGCAGCCGACTTACTCTCCGGCTGGCTTGCGTTCTCCACTGGCCTCGATTGCAGATCTTCCAGCCGCAGTTCCAGTTGCTCGATCTGCCGCTCCAGCTTCTCCGACTTCCGGCCAAACTGCATCCGCTGCAGCTTGGCGATGAGCAGCTTCAGATGCTCGATCTCGCTTTCGCGCCACAGCAGTTGCTCATGTTGCGCCAGGACCAGCGCTTTCAACGCTTCCGACGGGAGTAAGTTCAGATCCGGGAGCATCGCGGTTGACATGCGCGGAGTATCGCATAAACCTTTGCGCTGGGATCTGCTCCGCGCAAATAAAGTTGTGCAAAAGAACCTCGCACGTTACACCGATAGTTGCGGATCCCACGTCCGCTCCGGCCGCCGCCAATCAATGCCTTCGAGCAGCATCGATAACTGCGCGCGCGTCAGCGCCACCGTGCCACTGCTGGCTTGCGGCCACACAAAGCGCCCGCGCTCTAAACGCTTCGAAAATAGACAAAGCCCATCGCCATCGAACCACAAAACTTTGATCAGATCGCCGCGCCGTCCGCGAAACACGAACACCTGACCGGAGAAAGGACTCTGTTCCAACTTGGTTTGCACCAGCGCGCTCAACCCAGTGAAACCCCGCCGCAGATCGGTGACCCCCGCTGCGATCCAAACCCGCGTGTTTGTCGGCGGCCCGATCATGCCCGCAGGCACTCTAACAACACCCGCAACAAAACCGGATCGGCGCGGCCCTCGATGCGCACCTGCGCGTGGCGAAGTTCGATGTGAATCGTGCCCGACAGAGAAGTCGAGCAGGAGCCCTCACTCTTCGGTGCCAGCGACGGCGAACTCTCGTTTACGTGAACCGGCAAGAGCTTGATTGCACCGCTGCCTCCCAGTCGCCCGCCGAGATACAGCCTGCGCCAACCGAACACCTGGTTGGCGTTGACCCCATGCGTCCGCGCCACTCTCGCCACCGACGCACCTTCCACCAACGTCGCTTCGACAATCCGCCGCTTCTCCTCCACCGTCCGCTGCTGCCGTTTCGGTCTGCTCCCGGTAGAACTCGCCCTCGTTGCGATCTCTGTCACTGCTGGCCTAGAAGTGTCCATCTCCGCTCCAAGTGGACACTTTCCCAACCGTATCCACCAAGCCAGACTGTCCTCTCTTCACACTCCTGTCCAGACGGTCTTCGCCGGACGCTTACGCTGGTGCGCACGGCAGAAATGATCGTGTGGTGGAGTCCAGCCTGCGAACGAACGATGTTTTTCAGCGACCGCGGCAACGATCGTGTCTTGAAGAACATGAATGGCAAGCTCTATCCCCACCCGGCGTTGCTGTTCAGAGCGTGCGGGACTCACTTGTGGGTTCGCGCTCTTGCTAAAGACGAGCGGCCGACGGCAGAAACCAAGCTGTGCATGGCGCCCTACTGGAACTGCTACGACAACGGCGTGTGTTGCACCGGCAGTATGAAGATTCCGCAGGAGAAGTCGGTCACTGCCATTGATTTGTGGGAGGAGTCCTTCTTCCAAAGCGAGTTCACGCACGCCTCGGGCGTTCGCAAACACATCCGGTTTCGCGGCGGCTTCCTGGCGATGTGGCAATCCCTAGCGGGGCAAGAAGCGTTTCCAGAGAAGTATCTGGTGAAATTGCCGCAGAAGCTCGCGGAATTCGTGAGGAACGATGACCACAGCTACCGAAACGACAATCGCAACGAAGACTGAACACCAGATTCCTGGTGCACTGCTGCAGAAGAAAGTTCAGGTCACGGTAGTCGGTTGCGGCGGGACGGGCAGCGCCATTGCCGCTGGATTGCCGTATCTGCACCAAGCCATGGTTGCCTTGGGGCATCCTCATGGGATGAGTGTCACCTTGGTCGACGGCGACCGGATTTCCCGCACCAACTGCGTCCGCCAACCCTTCAGTGAGAGTGAGATCGGACTGCACAAGGCGACGGTGCTCGCCACCCGGATCAATCTGTTTTGGGGGCTGGGGTGGAAAGGCGTCCCGCACTTCGTGAATGAAAGTTGGGGGCAGGACACCGACATTCTGATTGGCTGCGTGGATTCTCGTGCCGCCCGCAACGCAATGACCCGCACTCAGACCTACTGGAACTGCCACTATTGGCTGGATCTGGGCAACAACGCCGATAGCGGCCAGTTCGTGCTGGGCCAGCCCGAAAACCAGAGAAACAAAGCGCGAGACTTGCGCTTGCCGACGGCTCCGGAACTCTTCCCTGAACTCATCAACACGAAGCTCGACAAGAAAGACCGACTTCCGCCGTGTAGCGCATTAGAAGCGTTGGAGCGGCAGGAGCCGTTCGTGAACCAGACACTCGCATACCAGGCGCTGGCAATGCTTGCGCGGCTATTCCGATATGGGCGGCTTTCGTACCACGGCGGGTTCGTGAACCTGCGAACCGGCCGCACCACCTCGCTCGCTGTCGATCCAGTCCTATGGCAGCGGATGAGGACGCAGCCGGCAGATTCCGAATTACCCAGACGCAAGAGAAGGAAGGTGGTCAGGCAATGAGCCAAAGCTTTCGGGCAGTGAAAGAAATATGGAATGTACACTCGTCCTGCTTCATTGAACCGGAGAAGTTGATCGTGCTGCTGCACGACCTTGCCGCCAGAGCAGGGACGGCGAGCGACGAGCACGAATACGGGGATAACAAGGCAGTCTGGCTCGAAGACGGCAAGAAGGTTCTGGACTATATGGAGGCGGACGAACGCTTCAATGCCGCCAGTTTCAAGGACAGCATGGAAGAGCAAGGGATAGTTGTCGACAAGAATGACCTGGCCACGCTGATCGACAATATGCGGAGCCTGGTAAAACAGTGGCGGAGTTCCATCGGAGAACGCGGTGAGTTGGTGTTCTACATCGATGCTTGTTGAACGCGGCGGACGGGACCTTCCACAGTCTCGTTCTGTTTCTATTGGGAGCGCCGCTGCCCCATCTGGGTGCCCTATCAAACAACCGCGATGCGAAGTCTTATCTCAGCACGAACCTTGTCGCGACTGCACCCAGACGCATGGCAGAACTAGAGCCATCAAATCCTGCCATAAAGATCCTGAAGGCAGCGTTTAGCGCGATCCAGTTGGCTTGCCAAGCTTCCGGACATCCGGATCACTCTCATCCTGGATGACAATCGCAGGAGGCTGGGCTTTGACACTTTTCGACCTCGAGCGTTTAATTTCCCGCCAGAAGGTCGCCCGGGCCACTGCTCGGGTCATGTGGAGCACCTTGGCGATTTCCTTCCAAGCAAATCCTCTGTGATGCGCGCCAAACATGGGTTCGACTCTCTTGAGAAAGCTTGCGACCAGGTTTCTCCAAACTCCGGTTGGTGAACTACGAACGACGAAAAGTCATCGTATAGCGTCAAATATGTGGGACGACCAAACAGTTCAGACGAAGGTGGGCTACTCAGACGAGAGCAATAGTCGCTAGACAGGGATACAGCTTTCTCTCGTTGGGGGCGCGGTTCTGGGATGGCTGGCATAACAACCGCCCTGGGGCTAGCAGTCCTCAGTCCACGGGCCTGCGGCGCCCAAGACTGGTACTTGCTCTTACAGGGTTAAACCCGGCAGCGAGCACCTTAGTTGCGGAAAATGTCACTTTTTGTGCAAAGAAACCTCTCTTCTACGCAGCCCGAGCCTCCTTGTCCATAGCTGGATTCGGCTCACATCGCCCAGGAATTGGGCCGACAGTTGGGTCAAGTGATTGGTACTCAGCACGTTTCGTCCTTCGGTCAAGGCTCGGCCACGCAGGCCGATTTTGTGCACCGGAAGTGGCCACCTGCACGAATTCCTGCAGCAAAAAAGTTTTTGGAAAGCGGCTTGACTATAGATGTAGGCTGCCCGCTACCACTTGGCTCATGTGGGGCTAAGCTCCACCCGCCACCTTCGTCGCGCAGCATGTTCCGAAGCAAATCGGCGCATGCGCTTTTGCAGCAGGAGAGGAGGTATTCCGGAGGCGTAGAGACAAGTGTGTGTAGACGGACCTGGGACATTAACTGCCATCAGGACCCAGCCCCCGGAAGGCAGCAGTATGGGCGAAGCCGACGGTGTCCATAGGCGCCGTATGTTCCGCTGGCCTAAAGAAGCAAGAGAACTGGCCAGAGAATACAAGGAACGAACCAGCAGAAGCCAGGAGCACACTGAGACTGGCCGGCGAATGCTGGTCACAAAGCTTGCTGCGATTTCTGGCAACCCACGAGACGCGTGTTTACGCTTCTTGCGCGAGCTTGGCGTAAATCAAAAACGAGCGTATCGCGAATGGACAAAGCCCGAGCAACAACGCCTTCTGGATCTGATCACCGCGATGCCGGTAGAAGAGGCCGCGAAAATCCTGCGGCGGCCCGCGGGGTCCGTGCGCTCGATGTTGCACCGGCTCGGCATCGGTGGCAAAACAGGACGAGAATGGTTCACCAAGTTCTCACTCTCTCGCGCATTGCATACCCGCCCCGACGAAATACAAAAATGGATCGACCTGGGTTGGCTCAAGTCGAGATCCCTCACCACTGCCGGCACGAAAGCTAACATCATCCATGCCGATGATTTCTGCCAGTTCGTCAAGGAGCATGGGCGAGCCGTCGCGAGCCGCCGGCTTACATATGAGGCACTTTGGTTCGTCCAGAACTATGTGTTTCCGCCAAGCCACGCAGAACTGCTGTCGGTAAGAGGAACGTACAAGAGACAGGCTGCAAGCGATGAGACGAACCCGAGCAAGGAGTCTCAATCGGCCTGCGGTTCCGAAGAAGACGGCGGGCAGGAAGGTTAGGGTTGGAGAGCATCAGCCGGTGCCGCTGACTATTGGGTGTATTCCGGGGCAGCTCGGACTTGCGGCGGGGATCCTTCCCCAGTTTGGCCCCGGGCCGGCGACCGGGTTGCCGTGTTGTTTGAAAAGCGCGAGGACGTGAGATGAGACTTGTGCATGTATGCGGGCCATGAAACTCGCGGCCCGTTGAAGAGGTTCGTGATGTCAGCAGCAAAGGAAATCGTGATCGTCGAGCACAGCAAAGAGCATTCCCTGAACGCAAGCAAGGAAGCGGGGAGCAACGGGTCAGGAGACGCAAACGGTACGCATGCCGTAGGCGCGGAGTGCCCTGCAGCAGTGAGGCGACGTCTGCCGGACGAGCGACACAGCTTGACCCATCACTTCTCTGTGGGCGGGCAGGAAGGCTACGTCACAGTTGGTTTATACGAGGATGGCCTGCCAGGCGAACTGTTCATCCGGATGGCGAAGGAAGGCTCGACGGTTTCCGGGCTCATGGATTCTTTCGCAACAGCAGTGTCCCTGGCGCTACAGTACGGCGTCCCGTTATAATCGCAAGCTTGCGATTACAACGGTAATCAGAAGGATCGAATAATGCGAAGTACGGCAGCCAGATCCAGTCCTTGCCGGACTCCGGCTGCTCGTACCTTCACATAATCTGGTGGCTTTCAGAGAGAGTCGAGCCACGCCAGCACTTCTGTGTCGCGCCTCCATCGTGGCGGTTCGCCAGGTCGGGCAGAAACGTCTACTCTTTCTAGAGCCTTGCGTTTTGTTTCAATATCGGCTCGTGCATACTTGTTGGTGGTATCCAGCCTTTCGTGTCCAAGCCAGCTGCGAATCACCGTCACGTCGACGCCTGCGGCCACCAGATGAACTGCCATCGTGCGCCGAAGTGTGTGCGGGGAGACTCGTTTGTTGGCAAGCGAAGGGACCTTCTTGGCAGCGGCCCCCACATATTGCTTCAACTTGAAGCGAAAGCCAGCCGCTCCGAGTGAACGTCCGTATCGGTTCCTAAAGATCGGTTCGTCGTCCCCACCGGACTGTCTCTTCACTAGAGCCCTCAGCAACTCGGCGGTCTCAGGCCAGAGAGGACAGATTCGCTCTTTTCGGCCTTTGCCAAACAGTCGAACTTGGAATGGCGACTCGAAGCGAATCGTTCGGGAAGAGAGGTTCAAAGCTTCCTCAATGCGGGCGCCAGTGTTGTAAAGCACCGCCAGCAGCGCGTGATCACGTTCGCCCTCACGCGTAGAGCAATCAGGCTGTGCGAGAATGGCCGCCACCTCGTCCGCATCCAGATAGCAGAGTGCAGGTTGCTGCGCCCGTTTTGTTGGAATGCGCAGAATCTCAGAGCATTGAGCTGATGCCAGAGGTTCACGGTCGGCAACAAAGCTGAAAAAGGAGCGCAGCGCAGCTAATCGGCAGTTCCGCGTTCCAATCGATGCCTTCCGCTCCTGCTCCGTGTGTTGAAGAAATGCCAGAACTTCGACTGCGGTCAGTTCTGTTAAGCAGAGTCGCACCACGGGCTTGGCTTTGCGCATACCAACGAAGCGAAGGAACAATCGCCAGCTGTCGCGGTAAGACAGCAAAGTGTGATGGGAGACGTTCCGCTGCTGCACCAACCAGTTGTGGAAGAAGACATGTAGCAACTGAGGGAATGGAGTCGGTTTCATGCATTCCCCCTTCTGGACCCTTGAAGCAGTGCGGCCCCTGACACACGAAATCGCTCACTGGCTTGGTCAAGAAGTTCCTGGGTAATCGTGAGATACACCAGCGTGGAGTTGATGTTCTTATGACCAAGGTAGGTGGCCAAATAAGGGAGACGCGACTGCGGATTGATGCCCTCCCGGTACCAGGCAAGCATGCGATTCACGACAAAGGCGTGGCGCAGGTCGTGAATGCGCGGCCCAGTGTATCCTTTTGTAGGCTTGAGTCCAGCACGCCGCAGTATGCGGACAAGCAGCGTGTGGGTCATCACGCGAGAATATCGCCCAGAGGGTTGCGGATGCCAGAACAGGCCAGATGCCGGCTCGGTCGGCGCTCCTGCTTGCTGGCGGGCAGCCAGGTAATGCCGGAGTGCCGACATCACGCTGGGAGCGAGCGGCAGGCGGCGCGATTTGAAAAACTTGGTATCACGAATCTCTATTGTCTCGTCGCGAAAATCAATGTCGCCTAGGCTCAGACGAACGACCTCACCGATGCGCAGCCCTGCGCAGTATGCCAGGACCAGCATGGTGTAGAGCGTCAGTGGCCGGAGCGGTGACCGCGGCGATGGGAGCTCCAGAGCTGTTTCGAGCAAATGCCGCACCTCATGCTCGGCATAGATATAGGGACGCCGATACGATTGGGAAGCCTGCCGCTCGACACGGCGATCACGTGGAATGGGCTCAATGTTAGGGTCAATGCGGCGTAACGCCTTAGATAAGAGCCGGCCGACTCGCTGGCACTCCAAAGCATGGTATGCAGCCGAGCCAACGTCGGTCCATTCCCGCACTAGCACCTTCAGCGGCTGGTCCTTGAGATCGGGGCGGCGTTGAAGGAATCTGTCAAAGCGAAGCAGACTCTCTTCATCAGTCTTGTAGCGATACCCCATCGATTTCATAAGAGCGACGTGATCGCGCATGATCAGGCCAAGGAAGCTCCCAAAGCGAGGCAAAGGCCGTAGCGTCTGCAGCGCACCAGCGGGATTCGGACTTAACAGAGCGCGCGCGATCGGCCGTGTGTTTCGCTGGTGATATTGTTTTCGCGACTCAGCAAGAGGATTGGCCGGGCAGGCTCCAGTGATTACCATCCAATCCAAGAAACGATCCACAAGACTAGCGTGTTGCAGAACAACTGGATGTGACCATGCCATAGTCCGGTTAATCAGCCACTTCTGTATTACTTCCAGTGATGGCGGTTCACCTGCGGAATGTTTAAGCGCAAAACGCCAGAAGTTATTTAGGACGCAACGATAGACCTCCCTTGAGATTTGACTTTGAAGGGATAGTTGCTGCACGTAGCGCCGTGGCATTTCTCCATCTGCGTTCAGCGATGGCTTCATGCTCTCACCTCCACCGGGATTTCCAACACCACAGCGCGCAAGTCTTCGGTCGCGAGTTTTAGATAGGTGGTCGTAGAATCTGCTGATCTATGGCCCAAGATGTCGCCAATCTCTTTGATGGGCACCGTCGCCCGCAGCATGCTTACGGCTCGTGCATGACGAAAGGCATGTGGCCCTCGTCTGCCTTGCGGCTCGACTCCAGCAGCCGTGAGCCGCTTATGGATGAGTCTGTGAAGGCTTGAGCCACTTCGAAGAGACCGATAGGGAGCGCAGGTTCGGATGAAGAGCTCGCGCACCTTGGCCTTCGGGCGTCCGTTCTGGAGGTAATCAAGAATGGCAGTGCCTACGGCTGGCAACAAGGGCAATTCTGAATAGGCGCCTGTCTTTGAATGGCGGATCCGAAGCGTCTCGCTCCGCCAGTCCACCTGATCCAACTACAGAGCAGTAACCTCTCCCGCACGCAACCCATAGCTGGATAGCAGCATCAACACCGCGTAGTCACGAAGACCTTTTCGAGAGAGATCTTTGCGTGTCGTCTCTAGTACCGCCTTGATATCTTCGGGTCGCAGCGCTGACGGAATGCTTTCGAAAGCGTAGAGCCTCGGGGTAATCACCGCTGTGCCGAGGTCAAGACCGACCTGGCCTGTAGCGTGTAGATAGCGCAAGAAGCTCCGGAGATCCGTAGCACGACGCTTCAATGTAGTGCGGCGCTGTGAATTCGCCCGAAGCATCATATAGGCGTCGACATCCTTGACCGTGATGTTGAGCAGCTTTTGCTGGCTGGCACCTTCCCCCAGCCAGCTCAGAAATCGGCGTGCCTCGGCACAACGGCCTGATCTTGTCTCCAGTGGCAATCCGCGAAGATCGTCCATCCACTTGTCATACCCTTCGCAAACATCCCGATGAAAGACGGGCGGCAGTGGCGGCGGCCAGTGCCCGCGCATCAAACGTAGAAGCATATTGATGCTCGTGGTATGCGAGTATCGCCACCATTGAAACGACTTTGGAGCATGGAGCGACTTTGGGGTATGCTCATGGCGCCGCTGGTAGAGCCGCAATGCATCCCCCAGGTAAAGGGTCACGTCTGCTGGTTCGACAGACTCGACCGCAATGCGCTGCTTGTCTAAGTATGTGAGGAAGTCCCTGGCAACTACAGTGCCGCGCTGCACCGCCTGCGGAGAATATCTTTCTCGTTTCAAATGCTCTTCGAGTTGCGACAGCCAGAACGTAACCGATGATTTTTTGGATGACAATGTGCACCTCCTTGGTGACGCGTGAGGATCGCACATTCCATCCCCATAATGCGAAGCAGACTGGCCGCGCATGATGAAGAGTTGTGGGGTTTGTCTATCTCCTTCGCATTATTCGGTCCTTCTGATTACCGTTACGGGTCTTGTGCGACAAGTTCAGCCACACACGGTTTGAGCCGAGCGGTTGGTCGGGCAATCCGAAGATTGGCTACGCCAAGTCGCTGATGGATTATGTTGTCCTCGGATTTATGTGACGTTCAGCATCGGTTGGCAGGTAGACAGTGGGTTCCAACTGCGCCGAACGTCACATAAGTTGGTTAGAGTTGAGCCAGGAACTTCAGCAGGTTAGGATTGTCCCGCCAGCGTTTTCGCGGTTGCCGCAGTTTCGTTTCACACATGCCCAAGGCCTTCGCCTTCATCTCCAGATCGCTTTCCGCATAGATGTTCGTAATGTCGATTGAGACGTGGCCCAGCCACGCGGTCGTGCTCGTCTACGTCTCCCCAATCTCCAGTGAGATGACGCCCTAGAAGCTCCAAAACGTCAACACCCGCCACCATGAGGGAGTCTAGGGCGGCGGGTGTTGCGACTATGTGACCTGGCGAAAAGAGGACTTTGCCAGTTTTGCTCATTTGCTCACCGTCGCTGCCTTAGCAGCCGCAGCCACGATGCAGGAGCCAGCAGGCTGCGCGAGCAGTTTCTGAAACGAGGCCACGAGTTCTTCAGCGGAAGACATGCCCACCACCCGTGGACGCTCAATCCACGTGATGAACGGACCGTGATCGCCGCACACGTGAACGTAGTCGGCATACGTCGGCTTCCCAGCTTCCTTCCAGAACTTCATGCCCAGCGAGCGAGCAGAGCCAGCAGCGGTTTTCGGCTTCGCTGCTATCACAACCTTAGGTAGTGACCGCAGCGGTCACTTCGGGAGCCACGTTGTTCTCAAACCCTTCGGCGATCTGTTCCGGAGTGGCGGCGACTATCTCGTCCAGGCCACCATCAGCAACAATCACGGCTGCGTGCTTGCGGAGCCACTGCTGCGCTGACTTGCGGCTAATACCACGTTGCTTCATTACTTGGGCGATCTGTTTTGGTTCCGGCTTGGGAGATTTGGGAGTAGTCTCAGTCTTGTCGTTCGCGGCGGCAGACTCGAAGTCCAGAGTGTTGCGCTCAGCTCGCTCGCGCAGACGTGCGGCTCCCTTCTGATTCGCTCGCAGCCTCTTGATCGCGGTCTTACGAGCGACGCCGGTTGACTTCTGGATGTTGGTGATTTCGGTTTGTTCGGCTTCGGTGAAAGTGTTCTTAGCTCGTTTCATAGTCTTCTCTCCTGTTGACTAAGTAGTTAACAACGAATTCACTCTAACGCTTCTCTCCAGGAAGTAAACAGCCCGAAAGTACCCTGACTGTAGTTACTCCGCAACGGACGCTGTAGTTACCCAATAAAGAAGATCCCCGACTGGACTAGATCGGGGCAGATTAGCAGACTAGGGAGGAGACCATACGTTTCCCATGATGGCTTAGTATCAGGGAATTGTGAGCAGCGTCTCTGGAGACGCCTGAACGCTAGGAAACAGCGGAGATCTTACCCGAATGATTATCTTACAGGAAAGAGAACGTCGCCTACAGTCTCGTCTGGATGCTGTGGATGAAGAGGAGAGATATCGCGCGCAGCTCAAATCCTGGGAGGCTGCATAACGGGGCGGAAGCAATTTCCAGCAAAGAAAAAGGCCAGCACTCTCGCTGGCCCAAGAAACCACGATTGTTATTGCGCTACTTGGCGCAAGTATCGCTGATCATCTTCAGGCTCGTAACGCGAAGATCGCGGTACTCCTCTTTTTGGGCCGCATTCTCAACCTCTCCTTCCTTCTTTTCCTTCTTTGCCTCAGCCTTCGATTCGCCGCTGGCTTTCCCGGCCACAGTTACTTTGTGGCCAACGTGGTCTTCCAGCTTAACCGTGCTGCTACGCAAGCCCCACAATTTGCCATCTTCGCCCGCGATGGAAAACTCGCCGGCCTCGTCGCCCTTCTGCAAGCAACCCGTCACTGTCGTTGTCCCTTTGGCGGGTTTCTCTCCTTGCTTGTCTTGTGCGTTTTTCTTTGCTACCGGCGAGTTGCATCGGTGTGACCTGCCAGCGCAGGTGTCCCCGCAAGCACGTCCTGGACGGCAGCAATCACCTTGGCGATGTCGGGGATGACGAAATTCTCCATCCCCGGGCTGAAAGGAATGGGAACGTCCAAGGAGCAGACGCGACGAACTGGAGCTCGCAAAGCGGAGAAGGCCTCTTCCGCAATGGTCGCCGCAATTTCTGACGCCGCACTTCCGGTCTTGTGCGCCTCGTCGATTACGACGGCCCGGCCAGTCTTGCGCACCGAACCGACGATCGTGTCTTTGTCCAGGGGCACCAGGCTACGTACGTCGATCACTTCCGCGGAGATTCCGTCGGCCTCCAATGTTTTGGCGGCATCGAGGGCAATGTCTACCATCCACGCAATCGCGATCAAGGTTACGTCCTTGCCTTCCCGAACGACGGCCGCTTTCCCGAGCGGAACCAGGTAATCGGTCTCAGGCACGGGCCCCTTTTTCGCTCCCAGGCGGAGATGCTCAAAAAACAGGACCGGGTTGTCATCGCGAATGGCGGCCTTCAGCATGCCCTTGGCATCGTGCGGATTGCTCGGAACGGCAATCTTCAAGCCCGGCGTGTTGAGAAAATTGGAATACATCGTCTCCGAGTGCTGGGCGGCAGCCGACCCGATGACTCCGTTCACGGTACGCAGCGTGATGGGCAGGGTTGCCTGTCCGCCCGACATGTAACGGAGTTTGGAGGCCTGATTGCAAATCTGGTCCATGGCGACCCAGAAAAAAGTGGCGATCTGGATCTCAACCACCGGCCGGTAACCGGTAATCGCTGCTCCAATGCCCGCTCCCACAAAGCCGGTTTCGCTGATCGGCGTGTTGCGAACGCGCTCGGGGCCGAACTTTTCGACCAGCCCTCCGGTGGTTCCGAAAGCGGAGAGACGAACATCCTCTCCCATGACAAAGACCCGTTCGTCACGAGTCATTTCCTCGCTAATGGCTTCATTGATCGCTTGGACAAAAGTTATTTCTCTCACGGGCAACTCCTGGGATCATCGATTCTATTGTGTTCTTAAGCGGTCGCGTAGACGTCTGTCAGCGCATCCTCGGGCCGCGGGAATGGACTCTTCTTGGCGAATTCGACTGCCTCATCCACTTCCGCCTGTGCGGTCTTTTCCAAGGCATCGATCTCACTTTGGGTCAGCACCTTCGCGTCAATCAATTTTTTCTTGTACTGCACAATGGGGCAAAGACTCTTCCACTTCTCGATCTCCTCTTTCGCGCGGTAACCTTTGGCTCCGAGCAGGGCTTCTTCCCCGTGAAAGTGGCCATGCCAGCGGTAGGTCAGGCACTCCAGCAAAGTTGGCCCTTTTCCTTCCCGCGCACGGGCAACAGCATCGCTGGTCGCAGCATGGACGGCTTCCACGTCATTGCCATCGACCGTCACGCCCGGGATGTCGTACGAGGCGGCGCGCTTGGCAATCACCGTGACCGCAGTCGCATCGGCGGTAGAAGTAAATTCTCCATACTGGTTGTTCTCGCACACGTAGACAGCGGGCAGCTTCCACACTGCGGCCAGATTGAGCGCTTCGTGAAACGCGCCTTCGTTGGTGGCGCCATCGCCGAAGAAAGAGATAGCGACCTTACCCTTTTTTTCCAGTTTGGCCGAGAGGGCGCCCCCGGTGACGATCGGGATGCCTCCGCCCACAATCCCGTTTGCCCCGAGCACGCCTTTGCTTTTATCGAAGACATGCATGGATCCGCCCTTGCCGTGGCAAAAGCCGTCAATTTTACCGAACAACTCCGCCATCATGCGTTTGAGGTCGACGCCCTTGGCAATGATGTGGCCGTGGCCGCGGTGGGTCGTCCCGATGTAGTCAGTTTCCTTGAGGGCCGCGCAGACCCCGACGGAGGTGGCTTCCTGGCCGACGGAGAGGTGGATAAAGCCCGGGATCTGGCCCTTATAGAAAAGCTGGCCGGCGGTTTCTTCAAAGGCCCGAATCACCATCATGCGCTTCAGCAATGTCTTGCGAGTATTGGCATCCATGTCGATCTTCTCCTTGAAACAGTGCGGCGCTATGCCGCGGTAAGTCCGCCGTCAATCTGCAGAGCTGCGCCGTGGACCTGGCGAGATTCGTCAGAAGCCAGGAAGAGTGCCATGGCGGCAATATCAGCCGGAGTGGCCCATCCGCCCAGTTGCATATTGCTGAAGGCGTTGATGTCGACTCCCTTCTTGGCAAATTCCGAACTCAGATAATCGAGCATGCTGGTTTTTACTCCTCCGGGAGCGATCGCGTTAACCCGGATGTTGGCGGAAGTGCACTCCACCGCTAAGGCCTTGGTGAATTGATGGACCGCACCTTTGGAAGCGCAGTAGGCAGTCTGAAAAGGGGCGCCGATGTAGCCGGCCGAGGATCCCATGTTCACGATGTTGCCCTTGCCTGCCTTCTTCATGTGCGGAACGACATGTTTGCAGCACAGGAAGACTCCTCTGACGTTCACGGCAAAGAGTGAGTCGAATTCCTGGACCGTCATTTCCTCCATCGCCTTCAGGATGTCGACCCCGGCGTTATTGACCAGAACGTCGATGCGTCCCAATTTCTTCACCGCGCGGTCGACCATGGCTTGGACGCTCTCTTCTTTCGTAACGTCCACCTGGTCCGCGTAGGCGTTTCCGCCAGAGGCTTGGATCGCGTCAGCGGTCGCCTTCGCGCGATCTGGAAAGAAATCAGGAATCCAGACGATGGCACCTTCGCGAGCGAAGGTCTCACTGATTGCCCGGCCGATGCCCTGACCACCTCCAGTTACAATTGCCGTCTTGCCTTCAAGTCGTTTCACTTGCAGTCCTCCGTCAGATAATTTCCGATGTCATTTTGCCGGGAATTCAAGATGGCTCAATCAAGGCAATCACCGAAGACACAGGAGCAACCGAGCCTTCCGGGAAGAGAATCTTGGTCACCGTGCCCGTGACCGGGGACTCGACCTCGCAAGTAATCTTTTCCGTCTCGATCTCCAGCAACGCCTCTCCGGCATTCACGGATTCTCCTTCTTGCTTAAGCCAACGAACGATGTTGCCTTCCTGCATGGTGAGTCCGAACTTTGGCAAAGTCATTTCAACAGCCATTCCGCTTTCCTATCCTCCTCGCGGGAAGCTCAGTTTCTGGTTGAGGGCGTCACCGCCGAACCATCCTTACCCGGAACGCCGAATACCAGCAGGGCATTACCGGGGATACCCAGACCATACGCCGCATATCCCGTAGTCTGGAAGACAAGACCGCCCGACACGGTGGCCCCGGCGCCGTTCACCGAGCCTCCGTGCCCCGCCACCCCGTTAACCCCGGTGACGTCCTGATTCGTGTCGTATTGCCACAAGATCTTGCCCGTCGGCGCATCATAGGCCCGCAGATATCCATCGAGTGAACCGGCCAGAACGACGCCGGGAATCACGGTGACGGCCGCGGCGTCGGCACTTGAGCAGACAGGTTGTCGTCCCGCGCAAGTGTCGGTCGGGTTCGGTCTGCGCCAGAGTTCCTTGCCAGTAGTGAGATCCACGGCGGTTAAGCTTCCATTGGCTTTCGATGGGTCGCCGATATCCCAGTCGGAAATGGCCACATAGGCGCGAGTTCCATCGGCGGCAAAGCCCCATTCGATGCCACCGAGCGAGCCTCCCTGTCCGAGGCGGGATTCCCAGACGAGTTCGCCGTTCTTGTCGGGATCCAGGGCGTAAAACATACCCGACTTCTGACCTGCGAGCACTAATGAACGGCCGTTGGAGAGTTGGACCAAAATCGGTGAGGCGCCGAAGTCAAAATCGGGTCCTTCGGAGTCCGGGCAGTTGCTCTTGTCTCCCAGGCAGGAAGCGTTCCACTGGTCAGACGGTCGCTGAGATCGAACCCACCGCTTGACGCCCGTTTTCAGGTCGAAAGCGATAATGGCATCGGTCGCCGGAACGTCCGGGCCGCTGTAATTGTTGCCGGTCGCAACGTAAAGGGCGCCTCGCTTGGCGTCCACGGTGGGAGTGCTCCAGATGGAAACGCCCGCCGGACCGAGCGTGGCAATGCCCGCCTTGTTCTTGCCCGTCGGTTTCGCTGTCTGATCAATGGTGTAGCCCTTCCACGCCAGACTTCCCGAATTCCGGTTGAGAGCGACGACGCTGCCGCGAAAAGTGCAGCATGTATATTGCGGATCGCCAGCGACCCCTTCTTCGAGGGAAGCTACCGGGACATAGACAAGTTCTCCGTTCACCACCAGCGATCCGGTGACCCGGGCGTAGGGGTGATCATCAACTTTCGTTCGCCACTGCAGCTTGCCGGTATCCGTGTCGAGGGCATAGACGTTCGCGAGGAAATCGCCAAAGTAGGCGGTCTGGCCGACCACAGTCACCGCCGAGCGCACACCCGAGTCTGTCTTGAAGGTCCAGTAGGAGCAGCCGGTGCTGGGATCAAGGGCATAGATAATCCCATCCCAACTGCCGACAAACATCCGACCCCGGGCAACCGTGACCTGGTTTGAAGCGGAAGCCGAGTCGGGAAATACGAAGGCCCATTTCAGTTTCAGGGCAGGTACGTCGCTCGGTGAAAGCCCGGGGGAGGGCTGGTAGCGGGAATTCACGAAATCCGGCGACCATCCAATCCACTCGCCGCCCAGTCCGGTGTTGCTGCTCCGGTTCGTGCACGCAGGACTCAGACTGATGGCGCCCTGAGGAGAGCCTTTCCTTCCAATGTAGTCGGCAAGCGCGTGTTGTTGCTCGGCACTCAGTCCGGCCGCTTGTTTCTTCATGATGCCGACGGCGAGGATGGAATAGATCGTGTCGCGCTTGAGTTGCGCCATGGCCGACAGTTGTGGTCCACGCCCTCCAGGTCCGTGACAAAGCAGGCAGCGCGACGAATACAGTGCGGCGGCATTCACCTCAGACTGGTCTCCCGCCCTCTCAGCGTACGCCAGGGTCGAGCCGATGCCGAACGAGGTGAGCACGATTACCGATAAGCGTGCCCACTTCCATCTCGAGATTGAGGAATGCTTCATATTCAGACTGGCCTCTTTCTACCGGGATGGCGGAGTATAGAACCCTTTCTTCTGCAGCTTTCGGATGTTGGCGTTCAAAATATCGTTCTCTTTGGAGTACAGCGTCGCCGCCGGAGGCATTTTGCCCTTCAGGCGCGTGTTCTTGGGATAAATCGGTTCCTCATAAATCAGGCGGAATTGCTCGGTGCGCAGATCTTTGATGAAGTTCCCGATACCCAGATTGTTGGCCCGGTAATGACGCAGGGCCTCGACATCGATGGTTGCGCCGACGAAAGAATCGTCAGTAGTTTCGTGCCGTCCGATGACCATGCCTTTGTAGTCGACGATGAGGTTGGTGCCTCCGCAGATATCAAAGGGAGCGTCGAAATTGGGAAATTGGTAGGAGCCGGAATTGGGGGAAATCACATAGACCGTGTTTTCGAATGCGCGGGTGCGAGTCACGGCTTCATAGATGCCCGTGCCGACGAAGGGCTCGTGGTAGGTCGAGAGATACAGGATCTCCGCGCCGTTCATAGCCAAGCCGCGCGCGACTTCAGGATAGCCACGCTCCATGCAGACGGCGCAGCCAATCTTGCCGATCTCGGTGTCCACGACGGGATAGAACGAATCCAGATCGTCGCCGTAGGTCTTGACCCAGTCGTCCCAGACATCGTGCGGAACCGTGGTCCATTGCGCTTCAATCCGTTCCAGTTGCGTCTTGGCGCGCCAGTAGATCACTTTGCCTTCGGGGCTCACGATAAACAGGCAATTGAACACGCGATCCGGGGGAATCCCCTTCAAGCGAACAAACAATAGTTCGCCGATGATGTAAGCCTTCAGGGTTTTTGCCTTTGCCGCAAAGAAGTCAGTCTCGACGCCCGGAATGGTGGTGTAGGGGGGCTCCCCCAGGGGAAATCCCTGGATGGCCGACTCCGGCAGACAGATCAGCTTGACCGGCAGTTCCTGCGACGCCAGGGTGTACGCCATATCGATGCAGTTGGAAAGGTGCCGAAGATTCTGTTGTACGTCGCAGAATTGCCGGCATTGCAGCCCGATCGCGTTATATTGAGGAATCATGATTTCCTTGCACCTTTAGTTATGCGCACAAAACTCGAAGAATCAAATCGGTATCGTTGTATTCCACGAACTTTACGATCTTTCCGCCGCGCACCTGCCAAAGATGGCAGTACTGATTGTTATAGTCTTTACCCTTTTTGGTCACGCCGTGCCCCACTGCTTCCGTGACTACCCACTCACCACAAGCGATGACGTTGGTGACTTTGATGGTGATTAGCACGTCGAGATAGCCGGCGACCCTCTCCACTAGTGAGGTGAATTCCTTGAGACTGTGGGTGTGGCCGGAAACCGGCGTGCTTCCGGGCATGCGAAAATCCAGATCTTCGGAAAACGACCCCAGGAAGGCCACGGCATCTCCCTTGTTCAGGGCATCAATCGCCTTCTCCACAACTTTCCGGCTGCTCTCGGTTGTGCCATCCGTGCTGCTTGCCATGATTCACCTCGTTAGGAAATAGACAACTAACGCGTCGCGCTGCGCAATACGTGGCGTCGCGCAAACACGCTCGCCAAACGTTTCTGGTCGGTGAAATTGTCTTCCGCCTGGAACGCTTCCTTCGTGACGATCGGCAGAGAAGCGCAAGCGACCAACTGGGCCGCGCTTTCGTAGTAGGCCACGCCCACACCGTCGAAAGTCTCCTGGTCCAAGGCTAGTTCCCGCGCCAGATCCTTGTTCATATCCACAATCTGGTTCTGAATGTAACCGGGCATGAGACCTGATTTGTAAATGCGCCGCCCAAAATCACCATGAACCGTGAGCCATGAATGATGGAAGTCTGCACGTGTCTGTCCGGGGCGGTGCGAGTGACATTCCACCAGTGCGTAGGCTGACGGATGGTCCAGTTCGATGATTACCTTTTCATCCACCAGCGCTGTAAACGACCGGCTGCTGTCGATAAAATATTTCCGGTCTTCTCGCGCCGCTGCGTCGTCGGGATCGGAAGCAACGATGGCTCGGAACTCCTCCAGGCTGTCCCAGTAAGTCACCTCGAACCCGTCGAATGGCGGCTCGGCGCCGACCTTCTTGCGAGACATGGGATTATTGCCCAGCGTGTGGTACTGGACGTATTCGCGCAAATGCTGGACGCGCAGCCGCAGGGAGGCGTGATACTCGCCCCAATGCTGCTGAAATTCTTCGCGGGAAAGACTGGGAATCCGGTGCAGGCAGGAGACGAACTTGATCATGCTGCGCGCGCCGTCGCTCTTGGTGGCCACGGACATCTTTTCTCCTTTCACCGCACCAGGTCTTTGATCACATGGCGGCGAGTCAACAGGTCCACCGACCGGCTGTGGTCAATGAATGTCTTTTCATCCTCGAAGGATTCCTGGGATGCGAGCGGTGAGGCGACCAGTGCCTTGAACTTGGCGATGCTATCGAAGTAGGCGGTCACGATGCCGTCCCAGGGCTCTTCGCTGCTGCCCAGTCCCGGCACGCGGGCGGCATCTCCGATAAGCGAGTGGTTCTGGATGTAGCCCATCAACAGCCCCATCTGGTGTGCCCTTCGTCCGATGTGCGCGTGATGCGACCAGGCCTTGGAAAAAGTGGCGCGATCAATGTCGGGCCGCCTGCGAAGGCACTCGATCAGCAGAACATTGCCGGGCGCCTCGGGCTCCACCACCACCTTTTCTTCGGTGATACAGGCGACCGACCGGCTGTGATCAATGAAGTGCTTTTCATCCTCCAGAGCGGCGGCGACCGCCGGATTGTCCTTCATTTCAGCTTGTAAGGCTTCCAGACTGTCGACCCACGCGATTGCAATGCCGTCGTAGGTTTCGACCTTACTCACGCCCGCTTGAGCCATGGCTTCGCGGATCGGGTCATCGGCCAGCGTGTGGTATTGCACATAGCGTCGGACCGTTTTCGCCCGCTTGCCGAATTGCGAATGGTACTCCAGCCAGTGAGCTTGAAACTCCTGGAGCGACAGGTGCGGAAGTCTTCGGAGACAGTAGATTAGTTTAGTCATAGGATTCAGGACTGCGGAACCTCGTACTTGATGGATTCGTGGTAGTGCAGCGTGTACCATCGCCCGTCACGCTGCCGTAGGAGAAAGGTCGCTCGGGGGTGGACCAGATACTCGCTTTCTCCTACCGTGAAACCGATCGAGATGTCGCAATATGCGTACGCCAAGAGCCCGTATTCGAGGACACGAATATTGCTGATTTCCATGCTCGTAATGGGATACATGGACGTTGCGTTGTCATAGTACTTGCTGATCGCGGCGAATCCGAAAACCGGCTCCGGCGCCTCGGACGGCATGTAAGTGCTGTCGGGATAGTCGGGGTCCCAGGTAGTTTTCAGAAGGGAAGCGTCGGCCTTCCGCCAGCCGAGGGCAAAGCGGTCAAGCAACGCGCGAGGGTCTGGGAATCCTGGGTTCATCGCTTGCTCACCGGCCTGATATTTTGATGGAAGAAGAATGCCTTGGGCGGGAACACACCAACCCGCAAGCGGGCTGCGAGTTTACCGGTCTTCGTTATTGTTATTTCGACTACCGCTTCTTCGTGGATCATATCTATTCCATACTCATCATGCGCGTCTTGGCCCATCCGTCTTCGAGTGGGCACATGTAGGTAATCGTTGCCCGGCGTACCTGAACCTTCCACTGCCCATGCACCTTCAGCAGTTCATCGTGGTAGTGCCCGCTGCTGACCAGAGCTTTGCCTTGCATCACAAGATCTGCCCGCCAATAACACCGGGCTTGCGCGCGGGTGCCATGCAGTTCGATCACCTGATTGGTTGTGCGGTGAATGCGCATGGAAAATGGACCAACCATCTGTTCGTAGAAGCCGCGCAGTGCGGGCTTTCCCCGGTAAGCGCCAAACTTGCCGACGTCATAGAAGAGGTCGTCAGCGAAGCACTCCATAAGTTCGTCGAGGCGGTTTTCATCCGCCAGCCAGTTCATCTGGGAGATGAGAGTGGCGATCGCCTCTTTGTCCTCCAATTCAGCGAGACGATGCGCCAGCGTCCGCGTTGTCTTGCTTTTGGATTGTCCGGCTTTCTTCTTGACCGTCATCTCGCTTCGAATTCCCTCATCGCGGAGTTACTACGATCTTGATGTTTTCGTTGTGGGGAGAGGCGAATGGTTCGAAGCCGCGTGACACGATGTCGTCGAGGCCGATCCAGGCGGATACCAGCGGCCGGACATCAATCCTTCCGTCGGCGATCAACGCCATGCACATCTCAAATTCGCCGAAATATCCAGCCGTGCCGATGATCTCCCGCTCGTTCACCAGCATGTCAACGAAGCTGAAGGGCTGCGGTTCTATGGAGACCCCAACCACCACGGTTCTGCCGTGTACTCGGGTGCAACGCGTGGCCGTCGCAATCGTTGCGCTGGAACCGACGCACTCGAAGGCCAAGTCCACTCCGCGGCCGCCCGTGAGCGCTTTGATCTGCTCCGCAGGATCGCCCTCGGCGGGATCGAGCGCCGCTTCCGCTCCCAGTTTTTTTGCCAGCGCGCGTTTGCCGGCGATTTTGTCGACCGTGAATACTCGGCTGGCGCCTCCCGCACGGGCGCACAGTAGGGTCGAGAGACCAATTGTTCCCGTACCCAGGATCGCCACGGTTTCCCCTTGCAGTAGCCGCCCTCTGCGGACGGCGTGCATCGCCGAGGCCAACGGTTCGATCAGGACGGCATCTTCGCTTTTCAGGCTGTCGGGGATCTTGTGGCAAATGGATGCGGGCACGGTGCAGGAATCGGCGAAAGCTCCGTCCCAGGCAAATCCGAGGTAAGCGGCCGAGCGGCAGAGGATGTACTCGCCTTGCTTGCAATGTTCGCACTCGTTGCACGGCAGGCTCGCTTCGGCCACGATGCGGTCGCCGGCTTTGAGGTCGCCCACACCTTTCCCCACCTCCGCAACTACTCCGGTGAATTCGTGGCCCATGGTGACCGGGGCGCACTGTCCGGTCCGGAGATGGGGCTGCGTGGAAATAAATTGGGGACCGTGCGTGTACTCGTGGAGATCGGTGGCGCAGATGCCGGCATAATCGACGCGAATCCGTACTTCACCTGGAGCAGGCGAGCGAGGAGCGACCTCCTCGATGCGAATATCGCGTTTTCCATACCAGCGAGCTGCTTTCATGGTTGATGCATTTACTCGGGGTGTCAGAGGAAAGCAGGTGGCGACTTGCGTCGCCACCTCACGGGTTGCAGTTAGAACGTGTACTTCAAGGCGAACTGCACTTCGCGCGGTGTACCCACCGTGCGCGTAATCAGTCCGGCTTGCGGGTTGCAGGCATAGGACAAGAGTTGCGTTGCCGACAGACCGCACGTGTTAGGCACGCTGTCATTTTGCCCCTGCACGTACAACTGATTCGCGGGGAGATCGAAATTCGGGTGATTGATGATGTTGAAGAACTCTGCCCGGAACTGCAGGTTGGAATTCTCCGTGATCCGGAAAACTTTCCCGAAAGACATATCCCAATCCACAAAACCTGGCCCTACAACTGAATTGCGAGCAGCCGTTCCCAAGTAGCCGGGAGTTTGCAGTTGATAGGCGAGCGGGTCGAAATACTGGCTGATGTGGCCAGTCACGGGGTTTTTGCGCAAGATATTGGGACGATCCGGATAGGTCAGAGTGTCGCCAACGTTGGTGATACCGACACCGGCGAGCACCGAGAACGGAATTCCGTCACGGACTTCAGCCAACGTGTTGACTTGCCACCCACCCAGGATCGCGTTCGTGACCCCGTTGGCATCGGTTAAGAACCGTTTCCCGCGGCCAATGGGCAGTTCATAGATGGCATTTGTGGTAAGGCGCCGCCGGAAACTGAACTGCGACTCTGAATAATCAGCGTGACGATTAAGCGGGTTCTCGCTATGCGAAGCGTTGCCGAGCAAGATCGCGCCGCTGTTGTTGGTGTCGGATTCGGACATCGCTTTCGCCCATGTGAAGCTGCTGTTCCAGCTCAATCCCTGACTGAAGCGGCGGTTCAACGCGAGCGTGCCAGCATTGTAGTTGGCGTGCGCGTCGAACACGACGGCGTAAAGAGTGAACGCGGTGGAGGCAATTCCCGGTGCTGCCGTGCCGCATTGTCCCGCCGTGGCTCCGAAGTACCAGACGCCGTTCGTAACGCTGCAAGGCAGACTGGAGTTCCCTTCAATCCCACGCATGATGTTCCATGTCTGCGAACCCGAGTAAGTTGCCGACAACGAAAACTTGCCGGGCAATTCGTGTTCGACTTCCAGGTTCCATTGCGCCGAGGTTGGAGCCCGGACGGGATCAAGGACCCCGGTCAACAATCCAGGATATCCGCTGTTGGCGGTGCAATTGAAGGTTGAGGTTATGCAATTCGGAAACGGAATCTGGGGCAGATACCCGGGTGCAATCGGCGCCCCGAAAAACGAATTCAGGGTATCAGTGGGCGAGTTGTAGCTGATTTCACCCGCGACTGCTTCCAGCGGGATGAAATCATAGAACAGGCCAAATCCGGAGCGGACAACTGTCTTGCCATTCCCGAACGGATCCCAGGAAAGCCCAATGCGCGGCGAGAACTGTTTCAGGGAGTAGTTCTGGTAGGGAGCTCCGGTGTGCGGCGCGTTCTGACTCCGGCTGCTGACGTTGCCGAGCCGGTTGTTCACTTCACTCAGAATGGGCACCTGGAATTCGTGGCGAACGCCGAGCGTGACGTTAAACCGCGACGTAACTCGCCATGCATCCTCGAGGTACCAAGCCAGGGCCTTGGTCCTGAATCCCCAGTCGGTTACGACATTGTCCTGGCGAATAATCAACACTGCGGGATCGCCCGCCAGGAGCTGATCCAGGTTGTTGAACGTCCATCCACCACCATTCAGGTTTCCTTTTTGCCAGTTCCACTGGTGCGGCACAAACTGTCCGCCAAACCGGATAGTGTGCTTGCCCTTCGTCCAGATGACGTCATCGTTCAAGGGGAAGGTATTGTTGACGCCTTTGAAAGGACCCCAATTGTCGAGTCCGATCGTGGAAACTGAACCGCTGGTGTTGCCTGATGTGGCCGAGCCCACCGAGATCGTACCCACAACCGCCCGGGCGGTATTGCCGGTATAAGCGCTTGGGTCGATGGGGACTGCGGGTTGCACTACGGCATTGGTCACGGAGCGGTTAAATCCGTAGCTGAGCGTATTGACCAAGTTGTTGCTAACCGTCCGCGTCCATTTCAGGATCATGCCCTGGAGGCGATTGCTTTTCTGAAACACGTACGTGGGCAGGAAGTAGTCATTCAACCCGCTGGCATCCGTAACCGAATAGCGTGCCATAAAGGTATCCTTGGCACTTATGTTTTGGTCAAAACGGACCAGACCGTAATCCTGACGCACTGGTTGATAATTTGGAAAGATGTACTGTGCGATCCCGTTTCCGAAGTCGGTGCCGTTCGGCTGCGGGTACAGGTTCAGAATCGAATGCACCCCTGCCGTGATGGCAACCGGATTGCCCAATGCGTCAGTGACCGGGTATGGTTCCGTCTGACCTGCCGGACAGCCGGTCAGATTTCCGCCCACCCCGCCGTTGCGCGCGCAAATGGAAGGGACGTTGCCGATATTTGTCTGGGTTAGCCGGGAGCGCAGGCCTTCATAATTTACGAAGAGGAATGTCTTGTCTTTCTTGATGGGACCACCAAAGGTGGCACCGAACTGGTTGCGTTTGTATGGATTCTGCGGGCCCTCACTAGCCTGGTTGAAGAATTCACGCGCATCCACGGCGTTGTTCCGGAGAAACTCATAGAGGCTGCCGTGCATTCGGTTGGTGCCGCTGCGGGTGGCAAAGCTGACCACCGAACCGGCCGAGCCGCCGTAGGCCGCGCTGTAGTTGTGCGTCAACACCTGGAATTCCTGGATTCCTTCGACGCCAGGAATGTCCCCGCCGGCCGCCGTGCCCGGCGCGCCAAAACCGGTGTTGTTGATATTGATGCCATCGACCAGGTACGACATGGATTGAGTAACCTGACCGTCGGCGCTGATCTGCGACCCTTGCGCGAACGCGACGCTGGTTGGCGTTTGAGTGCTATTGCCGGAAGCGTTGGTCATCACCACCAGCCCCGGCTGTTGCGTCACCAAGGCGGTAAAACTGCGTTGGTTAAGCGGCAGTTCACGCACCTGCGTTTCCTGGATGACGCTGCTGACATCCGTCTTGGTGGTCTCGACCGTGGCCGCCTCGGCTTGCACTTCTACGCTCTGGGAGACCTGTCCCAGTTCGAGGGTGAACTTGAGTGATACTTCCGCGCCAAGATTCAGGACCACGTCTTTCGCGGAGGCTTCATGGAACCCTTCCTTGGTGACTTGCACCTTGTATTTTCCGACCGGCAACTGCGAGACCGTGAAGTGTCCGACGAGGTCGGTTGTCACGTGGCGCTCTTGACCGGTACCCTCGCTGATCACCGAGATTTTTGCCCCGCCGACGACTGCTCCGCTCTTGTCGTAGATGTCGCCTTGTAACGTGCCGAACGTGACGGCACCTTGCCCCATCGCGAAGGGGCAACTCGATATCGCGATCACGGCACATACAAAGCAATACAGCCAAAAACTGAATTTCCGATGGTTGGCGTTCATGAAACAAGCCTCCGTTTTGTGCAAGCTAGGACTGGGCCGCGGCCGATGTTTGGATTAAGGGGGAAGATCTCCGGAGAGGCGATCGCGCTGGAGAAAGAGCTATGCCAGTGCCGGCGATCAAGCCGGCGCGGGCCAGGAAAGCGGCGTCGCCACCAAGAGAGCAGCATGGGTTTGCAAGAAACCAAAGATTCTCCCAGATCCGATACTTCGGCTCGCCTCGGGAGAATTCAGCCATCCGTTGAAAGTAAACCAAACGTTTGGTTGTTAACGGGGGCAGCGTACTGCCACCTCGGTTTCTTGTCAAGACTTTTTTTGGGACTTTTTTGGGGGGTTTTTCCATTTTTCCATTTTGTTTATCGAGGAGAAAACACTCATTCTTCTTCGAGGACAATGACTTCAGTGTCACCAGACAACCGATCGGCCGAGGCGCTACCAAACCGCCGTGCTTCGTTCGCTCCTCCCCCGCAAATGAAGCACATCTCTACCCAATCAGGGCAGACCCGGATCACCACCACATCCCTCTACATCGACCCTGCGGGATTGCCCGAAGCAATTGACACACCCTGTTGCCTGGAGTTACTCTCCATCCGACGGAGAAGAGAACATGAGTTCCCTGGAAGCCCGCCTTCAAGCGGTGGAAGAACGCATTCAGCACCTCGATAATTTGGACACAGTCCGCCGGGTCATGGCCGAGTATTGCCGCGCGATAGACACCGGGGATATCAAAACCGTCGAAGTGCTCTTCAGCCGCGACGCCGAGCTGACCGTTGTTCCCTGGGGTCTGGAGTGCAAGGGCCGCGACGCCATCGTGGAGTTTTATCGTCAGTTCTTCCAGTCGGAGATGAAGAATGGCCGCCACAATTTGGCCAACGAAATCATTGAACGCGATGGCGACGGCTATCGTTCGTTCTGTTATTTCCATGAAACAGTGGAACGTGACGGAGACTCGCTGGTCGGATGGGGCACCTACGAGCACACTTTCATCCACGAAGATGGCGCGTGGAAGATTTGCAAGAAGCGGATCACCATCATGGTCCTGGCCTCGATCCATAAAGGTTGGGCAGGGCCGGAAAAGATCGCCACCCTGTAAGAAAGGGTGGGCACTTCGGATTGAGCAGGCCTTTAGGCCTGCAATCAATCTCTTTCTGTTTGTGTCATTTCAAGCCTCTGAGGGAATGGAACGCCGATCTCACTTGCCAGCCGGATATGTCGCTTCCGGCTCCGGCAAGGCGAAGTCCGGGTTCGTCTTGAAGATCTCAACAATCATGCCTAATTGCTTGCGCGCATCCACATACATAAAAGTGGCGCCGCGCCAAGTGCCGCCCATCAGCGGCTGCATCCCCGTGGCCTTAAAGCCCGCGAGCGCCTTGTCGTAGTCGTCCACTACAGACAGCACGTGGTGAAGTCCCTCGCCGTTTTGCTCCAAAAACTCCTTGTAGATGCTTTGCCCGGTGAGAGGCTGAATCAGCTCCCACTGGATGTTACCTACCTGCGCGAGTGCGATCCTCATGCTGTACGGTTCCGGCTTTTCACGGATCGTCATTTCGGTCATGAGGGGCGGAGCCATCGTGTACACCTGCCACGGTCCTATACCGAACGATTTCCAGTAACGCTCCATTGCTTCCTGGACATCACGCACAACCACGCAAATCTGGGGTATCTGCTTCAGTTCCACCCTGGCCATGAAGGTTCCTTCCTGCTCCGGCTCTCCTAAGAAGAGAAGACCGCCAAACTGGACTGCCAACCGTGACCCGTGCCATACAGCCCTTCAATTCAAAGAACCCATTAAACGTAGCCACGCAATCAACTGCCCAACATTCAAACAACCGTTTGTATGGCGTGTTTATACCTTGGAGGCAAACGATGTCAAGCATTTTTTCCGTCCGTTTTTTCCATACACCAACCATACTGAGCGGTTTGCACTCGCCAACCCCTAGCCAGGAACGAGTGTCCATCGGCCGGAGTTCCAATGGACCGTTCTTGACAGGCAGCGGAAGCGGGATTATCGTTCGTCAAACAACCGGTTGCTTGAATTACTGGGGGGCGCATTGGGAACTCTCAAAATCGAGGATCTGCCCTGGACGCAGCCCGCTTTCGCGCCGCTGTACTCGCCCCGCGCCTTTCCGGTGATCACGCGTCAGCGCTGGCAACTGATGGTGGTCTTTGAAACCGATAAGGATTTTGTGGAATCGCTGTTGCCGGAGGAAGTCAATGCCGCTTCCGATCCGCCCGTGGCCGCAGTCTGGTGTGCAACTCATGCGCACTCCACCATGGGAGGTCCTTACCGCGAAGCCGGCGCCGGAGTCACGGTTCGTTTCCGAGGCGAACTGTATTTCTACCCGCTCGTGGTGTACCTCGGACCGAATCCAGAGGAGTGGTTTGCTGCCGGCCGCGAAGTCTGGGGACACCAGAAGAAGTTTGGCGAGGTCGAAATACTCGAGCCCGCCGGTTCTGGTGTTGTGACCGGTACTTTGACCCGCAATGGCGCGCGTCTCATGCAGATTTCTGTGGGACCTCTGGAACGCGAGGCCAAGCCGGAGGAAATTGGTTTTCTGCCGGTGCTGAGCCTGCGCATCATTCCTCACCCGGAAGAACCCAAGCCGCAGTGCGCGGAGTTGATCCTCACACGAGCGGAGCTCGTGCCGCGCCAAGGTTCGGATGGACGGCTGGAATTCTGGGCTGGTTCCGGAGAGATCGCTTATCCCGTCTGCTCCGGCCGGGACCCGCTCCACCGGTTGACTCCAACGCGAGTACTCGCGGGTTACTACGGGTGTTTCGAGAACATTCTCACACCCTTCGGAAAAATACTAAAGAAGCTGGTTTAGGTCAGGTTTGTTCCGGACCCACCTGGAATGATTACCTTGGAGGACAACCCGATGGCAAAGATGATTTCGCAAGCCGGCGAGATGACCGTCCAGCTCAAGGAGATCACCCCTGACGGCAGCAACCTCATAATGGTTGGGCAGATGGGAGTGTGGGATTCGCAGATTGTTGTTCCCCCGCACGAGATCCTCGCCATCATGTGTTTGATGCTGCGTCCGAAGGTAATCTTGTTTCTGGTCCTGGCGCCATTCCGCGCTCTGCTCCATTGGTCGAAGCGACCCGGCGCACCGACGAACTGAGATTTCAGACGAACCCGGAAGCGGCGGCGCCCCCCCTTTGCCTCGCATTCACTCCTCCATTTGAATCGAGGACGTCAGCGTGTCGTCGTCTTCTTCCCGCCCACTTCGGAAACCAGCAAACTGTGACGCTGGTCCTTGACAACCTTCCAAACGTTTGTTTTACTTTGCCCGATCAGGCAAGATCACCTTGCGGGCGGTGATTGGTTCTCGCCAACTGTCCACCACCGAACGAGTTTGAACAATTCGACCAAACCGCCTGCGAACAGAACATTCTGACGGCTGTCTGCCTGAACAGGGAGGTAGCGATGTCAACCTTTGCCGAAAAGCCCACCCTTGCATCCGAGAGGATCTTATCCGTATATCGATCTTCGCTGGTGCAGGCTCTCGCACACCGCCGTTCCCGGCGATTCGCTTTAGGCGGCCAGTTGAATACGGCGGGCACGAAATACTCCTCCACCCATGAGACGGTTCCTTTAACGAAGCAGGAGCTTGCCCTACTCTGCTGGGCCGCTGCAGGTCCTACAGGACTGGTGCTTTCGGACATCGATAGTCAGCTTGGTTGCAGTACCCAAGTGCGTCATCCGGGTTGGACTTTTCCCAGTCCCTGCAACAGCCACACCACCCGGCTGATGTTCATGAACGACGACGGAGTGTTCCTCTATCGTCCACGGGAAGCCACGAAAGCGGTTCACATCGAAAGCGAAGCCGATCTGGAGGCCCTGACGGAAACCTTCGACCAGGACGTCGTTCGCCTGCAGGACAAACGAATCGATATCCCCGAGACCGCGTTCGTGCGACTGAACATGCCTTCGTCCAACCGCCCCGGACAGACCCTGTTCATGCCGATCGTCAACCCGAATTACGAAATCATCAACTCATTGTTTGTGATGGTGCAGTACGAGAAGTACAAGATTGTCGACGATCAAACCAACAAGCCGGCCGGAATTGAGAAATGGGTTAACAAGCTCGGACTTACCAAGGCCGCACCGCTGTCGTATTTCATGAACCTGTGCGTGATTGCGATTTCCTTTGAGGCAGCATTCATGACCCAAAACCTGCTGCTGATGGCGGAGACCCTGGGGTTGGGCGCTTTCCCCCACGCCGGGTATGTCCCCATCATCGTGATGGGCGGCACGCCAATGACTCGCGGACTGGGGTTTCGATTCACGGCCGACAAGCAGGGGATGCCCAATCCAGTGGGGCTTGACGGTATTAAGGAACTCGAAGGCATGTGCCCCCCGTATTACAAGTCAATGGGGGACGTAGTTCAGGCCGTTCATGACAGCAAGTATGGCGAGGGTGCGATTTTCTCCCCCGACAATCCCATATCGCCGTTCCGGGATCAGAAATCGTTTGCGAAAGGCATGGCGACCGTGCCGGGAGAGGTCGTTGAATGCATCAAGGATTTGTGCAATTACACGTATGACAAGTACGGCCGCTTTCCGGCGGCGTATGACACGATGTCAATCCCGGTTTATGTGGGCGTCCACCATGTTGACCTGGATTTCTACGCCAAGTTCTATCAGGAAAAGCTCATCTCCGATACGGTGAGAAAACACATGCAAGACTGGCACGGAGCCCACAATCGTTGAGGGAGTGAGATTACCTGTTGTACGCAGTGTGAAACGAGGCGGAAGTTAAATTCTGAGGAGGAAATCATGAGCGCTCGAAGAAGGCTTTGTACAGTCTTTGCCGTAGTAATTGCCTTGGGGATGATGGCGTCGGCTCAAGAACCAAAGAAAGAAATCAAACATGTCCCGATCAAAACCACTTCTGCAGTGTCGGGGCCGGAGATGTACAAGAGTTATTGCGCCGTCTGCCACGGTATCGACGCCAAAGGGAAGGGACCGGCGGCGGATGCCTTGAAGGTACCGCCAACCGATCTGACCGCGTTGGCAAGCAAGAACGGAGGCAAGTATCCCGCGATGAAGGTTTCCGCGATGATTTCCGGAGAGGATGTACCAGCCGCCCACGGGAGCAAGGATATGCCGGTCTGGGGCCAACTGTTCTGGAGCATCAGCGGAGGACACGACGCCGAGGTGCAGCAGCGTGTCGCCAATCTGAACAAGTACATCGAGTCTTTGCAGAAGAAGTAACATCCCGCGCGAGCGCCGGGAGTCCTTTCACTCTCGCGCCGCGACGGAATGCTGCGCTCTGCTTGCGGCAGTGCAAGCAGAAATAGTGTCCTTATTACGACGAACGGACCGCATCCGCGAACACGCAAGCCAGCGCGGTCTAGCGGCCATCGTGTGCACCGAAACCGGCCGACGTCGTTGATTCCACCAGCTTCGCTCCGTGGTCCGCTGGAGCTCCTCGGCCCGCGTTAGGATCGGACGCGAGTCTCGCGCAAAAAGCTCAGCATCGTGCAGATAGGATGTAGCGGTAGACTTGATGATCAATGACGCTGAGAAGCTGAGTTACAGTAGCCGGCGATAAGGAGGCACGATGGACAAGCCCGGCGTACCAGATCAGACGCAAGTCCTCACGTTTCTGGACGAGGCAGCTTGCAGAAAAGTGCTTTCCCGGTACAGTCCGGCACTCGACTGGCGCGACCCCGAAGCTCTTTCCGATACGATTTGGCCGGATGCCGCCGTGGACTACGGGTTTTTCAAAGGCTCGGGCGAAGAATACGTACGTGCCTTTATCGAGATTGAGCGAGCCGCCGTGCGCCCATTTCACATGCTGGTCTGTGATCAACTCGAAGTCAACGGCCAATACGCCGAGGCCGAGAGTCTTGGCATCGCTCTGACTATCGAGACTTTGCCGGACGGCGTCGTCGCTGCCCGCCAATACTGGGGGCGATACCTGGACCAACTCCACAAGCGAGGCAAGGAGTGGCGCATCAGTCGTCGAAACCACTTAGTGCACGGTGTGTTTGACGTAGCCATTCGGGAGTTCGGCCCCGGAACGCTCCAGGGCCTGCATGTCGCGGACGACTTGCGAGTTCAACATCCTATGTATCGCCGGTTCAACCACTAACTGCATCTGCCAATAGAGCCCAGCCCAGAACCGCTAATTCAAGCAGGGAGCCAATAACGTGACGGACATAGAAGCCTTAGTCGAGATAGAGAAGATCAAGAAGCTCAGGATTCTCTACTCTCACTACTTTGACAGCAACGACCTGGACAGTTTAGCGGCGCTCTTTACCGATGATGTCGTTTGTGAGTTTGGAGTTCATGGCACGTGGATCGGCAAAGAGGAGCTTCGCAAGAATTATGAGGCAGTCCACACTGAGATGGACAAACTCAAGAACGGATCCTACCCGTACCTGCACGTGACTAGAGCGTATTTCATAAACAATGTCTCAGCGTAATCCAGAAGCAGGCGAGGTAGAAGAAAGCGCGATAAGTGGAGAGCAGATGCTCATGACGCACCAGCAATCGTCGGAACTGGCCAAGCCAGGAGTTGGTTCGTTCGACGATCCAACGCCGCTTGTAGCGTCGCAATTTGCGCCCATCTTCGTAGCGCCGGTGGCGATTGTTCTCCCGGTAAGGCGCGATCAACTCGATGCCGCGTTTCTTCAGTCGTTGGCGCAACGGGTCCGAATCGTAGGCGGTGTCGGCAATTACCCTTTCCGGCTTTTGTCGCGGACGGCCTTGGGGTCGCGGAACCGAGACTTCCTGGAGCGTGGCCTCCGCAAGCGTAACTTCGTGCGGAGTGGCACTTTCCAGCCGAACTCCCAGCGGAAGACCTTAACCGTCGACCAGTACCATCCACTTTGTCCCCTTGCCCCGCTTGGTTTTCCCGACGGCAGAGCCCCTTTTTTCGCCGGAGCAAAACTGCCATCCAGGAAGGTCTCGTCCCACTGCAGCAGACCTTCTTCATCCAGCGCCCCCAGCAATGTGCGCCACGCATTTAGCCAAACGCCTTCGTCTTCCCATTGCTTGAGCCGCCGCCAGCAGGTCGAAGGCGAGGGAAACTCGTCCGGCAAGAATCGCCACGCCGCGCCGGTCTGTAGAACCCACAGAATGCCCTCGAAACAACCCCGATTCGATGCCCAAGGCCGGCCCCGATTATCCCGCCGCCGCCGGGGCGGGGGCAACATGGGCTCCACCAACTCCCACTGCTCGTCGGTCAACAACTTCTGCCGTTTCTTCATGACAGAAGCTCATCAGCGAACCCGCCTCATCCGTAAGTATCTGCCATGAGGCCGAACCTATTTATGAAACACGCTCTACTAACCACTGGGTCGAGATTAAAACGCCCGATTCCGCCGAGGGCAGGTGCTATCTGATTGACATGGTCACCCACTTTGCCAACAGTCCGCTTTTACTGCTTGGGATATACGATGACGAGTACAAAAAGATGAACGGCACCTGGAAGATACACCGAACCCGACTCGACTATTTGTGGCCGAGCCGACAGGTGGTCGGCGGTGTCCCAGGGAAACGAATTCCACCGGCGCTGTGAGGGCCTTGCACTAGAGCAACCACGTTGCACCCCTCGATTAAGAGCGCGCGGACCCGCTGTGGGCCCTCAAAGTTGGTTCTTCCCTTACGTTCCGCTCTTGATCGGTAGACGACGAATGCGCCGACCGGTAGCAGCGAAGATCGCGTTGCACACCGCCGGGGCTAGCGGCGGAACTCCGGGTTCGCCGATTCCTCCGTGAGGTTCAGAACTGGGGACGATGTGCACCTCAATCTCCGGGCACTCCTCTATACGCGCGACCGGATAGTCGTTGAAATTGCTCTGCTGCACCTGGCCATTCTGGAACGTGATCTCCCCATACATGGCCGCTGACAGGGCAAAGACGACCGCACCCTGAATTTGTGCCTTGATGATCGCCGGATTGACCACTTGTCCACAATCGACCGCACCGACTACTCGATGGACGCGAGGCGTGCCGTCGCTTCCCACGGATACTTCCGCAACGTACGCAACGTAGCTACCGAAAGACTCATGAACGGCGATTCCACGACCTCTTCCCTTGGGCAGGGGTTGGCCCCAGCCGGCTTTCTCGGCGGCCAGTTCGAGGGCGCCGTTGTGCCGGGGATGATCGCGAAGCAAGCTGCGGCGATATTCGTAGCTGTCTTTGCCGGCGGCATGAGCCATCTCGTCGAGGAAGCTTTCCACGATGAATGCGGTATGGGTGTGTCCGACCGAACGCATCCACAAGACCGGAACCGGAGCCTTTGTCGTGTGCAGATCTACCAGTACGTTAGGAATTGCATAGGGCAAATCGGCCGCCCCTTCCACCGACGTAGGGTCGATCCCATTCTTTATAAAACCAGGCTCGAAGGGCGTTCCTGCAATGATGGACTGGCCAACGACAGTTTGCGCCCAAGCCAGCGGGAAGCCGTTGGCGTCCAGCGCACCGGCGATCTTGTGGTGGTAGGCGGGGCGGTAATACCCGCCGCGCATGTCGTCTTCGCGCGTCCAAATGACCTTGACTGGACACTTCACCTGCTTGGATATCTGAACTGCTTCACGCACAAAATGACCGCTGGGACAAGCGCGGCGACCGAAGCCACCACCCAGCAGCATGGTGTGAAGGCGAACCTTGTCTTTCGGGAGCCCAGTAATCTCGGCAGCGGCGTCCCGATCCATTGTCTGGACTTGGGTACCCGTCCAGATCTCACACGAGTCGGAGCGCACGTCGGCGACGCAGTTCAAGGGTTCCATCGTCGCGTGCGCCAAGTAAGGAAATTCATACACGGCTTCCAACTTGCGGGTGGAGGCGTTGATCGCAGCGAGGGCATCGCCGTCTGTTCGGGCAACAGCGCCTGGCTTCTCCGCCAGTTCCGCGTACTCCTTTCGCTGCGCCTGCGAGTCAAGCAGGGGGCCCGCACCCGAATCCCACTTGACCTCGAGCGCATTCCGACCGCGAGTCGCCGCCCAGAAACCGTCCGCTACGACCGCAATTCCGCTGTCGATGGACACGACGTGCCGCACTCCCGCGACACTTTTTGTCTTGGTGGCATCGAAGCTGGCGGCCCGGCCGCCGAACACTGGCGGACGCGCGACGACGGCCACCAACATGCCGGGCACTTTGACGTCGATACCAAAGACTCCCGCACCCATCGCTTTCTCTCGCGTATCAAGCCGTGCCATGGGTTTCCCGATGATGCGGAAGTCCTTCGGGTTTTTCAGGGTGACTTCAGCGGGCGGTGAAAGCTGCGCCGCTTTCTCGGCGAGCTGGCCGTAGGAGGTGCGATGAGATCCGGAAGAGACAAAACCGTTTTCTGCCGTGCACGCGGAAGCAGGTACGCCCCAGGTAGTGGCAGCGGCGGTGATCAGCATCGAGCGCGCCACCGCGCCCGCTTTCCGCAACTGGGCATAGGAAGAGCTCACGCTTGAACTGCCGCCTGTCATCTGAGTGCCGTAAACCGTGTGGTTGTATGCAGGCGCCACGGGAGCGGATTCCGCACGGACCTTCGTCCAGTCGGCATCGAGTTCTTCGGCTGCAATCATCGGCAGGGATGTGTATACGCCCTGTCCCATCTCTGATTTGTTGATCAGAATTGTGATGGAGTCGTCGGGAGCGATGCGGATGAACGCATTGGGAGCAAACGAGGCCGAGGGGGAACTTTCCGCGGCCGCTGGCGCAGTCGGCAAGTAGAAGCCGATGACGAGACCTGCCATGCCGCCAACGGTGTTTCTTACAAACTCGCGACGGTTGAGCTGCGCGCGTTCAGTCATGGGATACCTGCCCCGCAAGCAGGGTGGCGGCGCGGTGGATCGCACGTCGGATGCCCGGGTAGGTTCCACAGCGACAGATGTTCCCGGCCATGGCGGTGTCGATGTCGGCGTCGGACGGGTTTCGGTTACTGCTGAGCAGTGCTGCGGCGGTCATGATCTGTCCGGGTTGACAGTACCCGCATTGCGGAACTTCTTCCATGATCCAGGCGCGAATGACGGCGTCACTTTCGGCAAGCCCCTCGATCGTGGTGATCTTCTTGTCTGCAACTTCGCCCACGGGCGTGCTGCACGACCGTATCTCCTTGCCGTCGAGGTGGACCGTGCAAGCCCCACACAAAGCCATTCCACAACCGAACTTCGTACCGGTCAGGCCGAGCGTCTCGCGCAGGACCCAGAGCAACGGCATGCCGGGATCACTATCAACCTTTACTGACTTCCCATTTACCGTGAATGCGATCTGCATTTTCTTGACTCCACCGGGGTCCGCATGGCCGGGAGCGATCTTCAGAACTCAGTTGCGAATCGCTTCGCTCACCATTTTACAAATTAACTTGGGATGTCCTTCTTGATCCCAAAAACGGTACCATACTATACCCGTCTTGCAGGTTCGCGGTACGGGAAAACCATTTGTGATCGTGGAGCACTCCCGACGGATCTGGCAAGGTTCGATTTTTCGCACGAGCCAGTAATCATCCTCCGAAGTTTAAGTTTCCTTCGCACTGGACCGGGCAAAATCATTGACAATCCCCGGGGATTGTTCTAGGTTGCAACAAAGCAAACGGTTGTTTGGTCCTGCTGGTGACTGACGGAGGGGGAAGACATGCGGCTGAAACGTAAGAGGGCGTTGGTCACTGGCGGTGCCTCGGGTATCGGATATGGCATCGTGGAGCGGTTTCTGCAAGAAGGGGCGGCGGTGGCTTTCTGTGACATCAATGCGGAAGCATGCAGCGTCGCACTGGGCCAGCTCTCTAGCAATGGTCGGAACGTCAAGGGCCTTGTCGGAGACGTCTCCAAATCGGCAGATGCTCGGTGCATCGTCGAAGAAGCAGTGGCCCACCTCGGCGGGCTCGACATCCTGGTGAACAACGCCGGGATCGCCACCCATGGCACGATCCTGGAAACCAGCGATGAGGTGTGGGATCGCCAGATGGCCGTGAGTCTCGACGGCGTCTTTCGCATGAGCAAGCACGCGGTGCCAGCGATCATCAAAGCGGGCGGCGGTGCGATCGTCAATATCGGTTCGATCGGCGGGTTCCTCGGGTTCAAAGGGATAGCGGCATATTGCACGGCGAAAGGCGCAGTGGTGCAGCTCACGCGAAACATGGCCGCGGACTTTGCCGAGTACAAGGTTCGCGTGAACTCGGTGAATCCCGGTGCCGTCCTTACCCCGATGATTGAGGAAAGTTTAAAGGTGCAGGCCGGGCTTGGTGGTGACTGGCAGGCTGTCAAGCAAGCCTTGGTCGAAGGACAGTTGTTCCAGCGTACTGCTACTCCAGCGGAGATCGCCAGCGCCGTGCTGTTCTTAGCGAGTGACGAGGCCGGCTTTATCACGGGAACGGCATTGATGGTGGATGGCGGCTACCAGATCAAAGCCTGAAATTCCGGACAAAGACTCTGGTAGTACGATAAAGGAGGTACTTAATGTCTTCTAATCCGCAATTCTCGGCTGCCGTGGCCGATCGCATAGCCTACTCGCGCGAGGCACTAGGTCCTGTGGTGGGAGAGTACCTCCCGGACTACGTAGTCCTTCCGCGCAGCGTGGAGGAAGTACAGCATGTAGTGCGAGACGCCGCCGCTGAAAACATACCTGTGTATCCTTATTCCCGGGGGACGAATGTTTATGGTTTCACGCTGCCTCTGAAGGGCGGTATTCTGCTTGATCTTCACCACATGAACCGCATCCTCGAGGTCAACCAGGAGACGATGACGGCCACGGTAGAACCCGGAGTGATTTGGGGGCAACTGCGGAGAGCCGCAGCGGAAAAGGGTTTGGCGCCCATGCCCATCCTTGGTCCCCATACCGGCGGTATGATCGGCAATTTCACCAGTTGGAATTTCACACCCTACGCCAGTCGTTACGGACCGGACCGCGTGACGACTCTGGAAGTCGTGCTGGGCAACGGCGAGATACTGCGCACCGGTTCGCAAGCCGTACGCGGGCACGAATCCTCCAATCCTTACTTCCGGCATGCTTTTGGCCCTGACCTGACGGGGCTGTTCCGTGGCAGCCTGGGGTGGTTGGGGATTGTCACCAAAGCGGTGGTGACCCTGTACCCGGTGCCCGAGGTAGAAAAGAACATCACTTTCTCATTTCGTGGACTGGCAGAGGCGTTGTCTTCGATGCAGCGCATCGAGAGGTTGGACATCACCAAGCACATTGCTATCTACAACCGTTTGTGGGCGGCAGAGATGTGCGACCCGGAGTTCAAGCGCATCCGGGACCCGGAGGCCGAACAGGCCGCTCTGGCGAGGTATCCGAACTGGATCCTCAACGTAGGCATCTGCGGGAAGGCACGCCAGGTGGCGTTCTACGAGGAACTGATCGCGGAAGAGATTGCAGACGGAGAGCGGTTCTGCTTCGAGGGGCAGCAGAAGCGGTACTGGGAAGACTATGCGCGCGGCGGGGGAGAGCGGGTCACGGGGATGTTTGGCTCTGCCGGGTCGGCGATCAGTACCCTCACCGTCACTCCCTTCTCCAAGTGCATTCGGATTTACGAGAAGGCCCGGGAGTGCATTGCATCGCACAACTTCCGCGACCCAGTCCACGGCGGCCTTTACGAGCCGAGCGTGATGTATTTCCCCTCTGAACGCGGGCGGGTGGTGTATTCGGAATTCGAGTACCGCTTTGATCCTGGGCGGCCCGAGACCGTGCCTCCCGCGATGGAGGTCTGGCAAGAGTTGATGGAGTACTACATCGAGGAGCTGGGGTCGAGCTTGATGGTACTGAACGTCCTAGTGGAGACCCGCCTGATGCCCTCTTACGTGGATATGCTCAAGGGGATCAAGAAACTTTGCGATCCCCGGGGGATTTTCTCTCCCGACCGTTTCTTCCGGGATGCGACGCCCGGACCTAAATGAGGCGAAGTAAGGGAAAGCAGGCCGTTAGAGATTAGATGAGGAGAGACACGATGACACTGGAAGAATTCCGGCGTGACATCTATGCCTGCATCCACTGCGGGGAGTGCAAGGTGGGGCCGCGGTCGCAGATGCCCATCTGCCCCTCGGGCGAGAGGACGGGTTACAACACCACTTACGCCTGTGGGTTTATTGACCTGGCGCGCTCGCTGCTTGAAGGCAAGGCGGAATGGAGTGATTCCGGCATTCGGAATGCGATTTATAGCTGCATGGCCTGCGGCGCCTGTCTGGAGCGGTGCAACCCGCAAGTGGGTATCCGCACCAGCGACGTCTTCCGCGAGCTGAAGGCGGAATTCGTGCGCCGGGAGCAGGGGCCGCCGATAGCGAGCGCGCAGGTGCTAGAGTCGCTGGCTAAGGTGGGGAACTTCTTCGGACAGCCACGCCATGAAATCCTCCAGTGGGCCGACGGGCTGCAGGTCAGCGAAGTTCGCCCTGGAAATGAAGTTGTGTTTTTCGTGGGGTGCTATGAGGCGTTCGATCCCCAGACCAGCTTCATTGCCCGTGCCGTAACCAACCTGCTCAACAAGGCGAAAGTGAACTGGGGCGTGCTGGGCAAAGCCGAAGTCTGCTGCGGCTATCCCGCGCTAGAGCTGGGCGACGAGAAACTGTTCCGCCGCTTGGTGAGGGAAAACATCGAAAAGATCCATACAATCGGCCCGCGTATCGTGGTAGTGGCCTGTGCCTGCTGTTACGGGATCATGGTCAAGGACTGGCCGCAGGTGCTTCCGCTCAAATTCGAGGTCCTCCATATCTCGCAGTTCGCGCTGGACTTGGTGCGCGAGGGCCGCCTGAAAATACGCGGAAAGCTCGATGAGCGGGTAACTCTCCATGATCCCTGCCATCTGGGGAGGCGCGGCGGCAGGGTGTACGACGCGCCGCGGGATCTTCTACAGGCCATCCCAGGGGTGAAGCTGGAGGAGATGCCTAGAAACCGCGACGAGTCATGGTGCTGCGGCGCTGGCGGCTGCATGAACATCCATTCCTCTGACTATGCCCAAGCTACCGCGGGAGAGCGGCTCCGGGAAGCGGCGCGGACCGAAGCTGAAACCTTGGTAGTGCCCTCCTGTCCCATCTGCCACAGCAACTTCCGCTCCTCAGTTGCAGCCGGGGGGGCGGAAGGTGGAACTGAAGGACCTCTCTGACATATTGGACAAGGTGACCTGATTGTTCGCACTCCGACCTATTGACAGGTAGCCGGTACTGACCTAGAATTTCACAACCAAACGGTTGTTTGATCTAAAATCGTTCTACCGGGCGCCATGGCCGTGCTTCCGAACAACGCCGATGACATTGTGCTGGTTGCAGGTCTGCGCACCCCGTTCTCCAAATTCGGGGGTGCCCTGCGCGCCGTTCCCAGTGTCGTGCTGGGCGCGCACGTCATCCGGCGTGTGCTGGACCGCGGCTCGCTGCCCGCCGCATCCGTCGACGCTGTTTTTTACGGCGTGACGATTCCCGCCGAAGTCGCTCTCGATGGCCCCACTTCCGGCCGGCAGGCCCTGCTTCGCGCCGGACTCCCCGATACAACCCAATCTCTCACCCTCGACCGCGGCTGTTGTTCCTCCATGACCGCCGCCCATCTTGCCTACAAATCGCTCCGCGACCGCGAATTCGACTGGGTCATTGCCGCCGGCGCCGAAAACATGGGACGCGCCGCCTTCCTCTCTCCTCCCGACCTGCGCTTCGGCCATAAACTCGGCCCCATCCAGTTCAAGGATCCTCTTTTTGAGCTTGGCGCCGATTTGGGCACGCGGCCTGTCGCCGTCGATGTAGGAGAAGTCGCCCTCGAGTGGGACGTCTCCCGAGAACAGCAAGACGCCTGGGCCGCGGCCTCGCATCAGAAATATTTCAATGCCAAAGCGCGCGGCTTCTATGACACGCACGTCGAACCCGTGGCCTTTCCCCAATTCAAAGCTGAACTTTCGCTCGACGAACTCGCGCGCCAGGATGCCACCCCGCAAAAGCTTGCTACCCTCAAAACTGTCTACGGCAGCGCCACCATCACTGCCGGCAACGCTCCCGGCCTCGATACCGGCGCCGCGGCCCTCCTCCTCACGCGCCGTTCTCTCGCCGAAAAGCGCGGCCTGCAGCCACTAGCGACCATAGTTAGCATCGCCAGCGTTGCCGGACCGCCGCGCGATATCGCCACCATTCCCGCGCCCGCGATTCAGAAAGCCATGAAGCCCTTGGGCTGGGACGCTTTTTCCGTCGACGCGATTGAAGTCAACGAAGCTTTCGCCGCCGTACCCATCATTACGGCCCGCTATCTTGCCGGCAAAGACTTTGAAAAGGAGCAGAACTTTCTTCGCAAGACGAACAGCTGCGGTGGCGCTGTCGCCATCGGTCATCCCAGCGGAGCGAGCGGCGCGCGCCTTGTTCTCCAGCTTGCGCATCGCTTGAAAGAGCGCGGCGGCGGGACCGGTGTCGCGGCCATTTGTGGCGCGCTCGGCCAGGGCGATGCCGTCGGAATCGTTGTCTCGCAGTCGTGACTATGGCAGCCAGTTTTCCCAAATTTGTTCCGATCCTGAGCGCTTACGTCACCCGTGTCAGCGGGCGCAGCCTCTCGGAACTCATCTCCTCCCCCGCTGCCCTCGCGCGCGCTCTCGCGGACACCCAGCGCGTCATCGGCCACGACGGCGTGCTCTGCCTTTATCAGCCCGCTGCGCTCGCTCAGTGCTGCATGACTTCGGGCGGCAACTTCTGTCCACCCGACGACCTACCGCGCACTGGGACAATGGCCGTCGTGCTCGAAGCCGCGCGTGCTCTGCGCAAGCAACTCAGCCCCAGCACGCACATTCTTGCCTGCTTTCCCGGACCGGCACTCATGCTCGCCGAGTTGAAGAAATCCTGCGGCCGGGAACCCGGCGAACTCGCCGATTATGACTACGTCGGCGACGCCTTCATCGCCACCATCCGCGCCGCTTGCGAAAGCGGGATCCATGGAATCGCGGTCGTCGAGGACATTCCCGCGGAACCCGCGCAGGAGCTTCTGTCTCTTTACCGCAGCGCCCGCAAGCTAGTTGACTTCTACTCCTGCGCCTTTTGTTTTTTCTTGCAGCCCGGCTCTGCCGTCACTGACAGCACGCAGTTTGCCGACTACACTTTTTCGCTGCCGCCCGTCGGCGGCGGTTTTTCGCTTGTACGTGCCCGTGCAGTTTCCGGCGCGGCACCGGCCACCACGGCGTCCGATGTACCGCCCGATGTTTCAGTGGAAGCCTTACTGGCCCTGCGTGAGCAGGCCATGCAGTGATTTGACCCTCGCAGTCTGGATGAAACGATGAACACGATCGACGTTGATACGGGCGGAACTTTTACCGATGGGGTTTTCCGCCACGAAGGCCGCATCATTACCACCAAGGTCGACACCACGCCTCACAATCCCGTACTCTGCTTCGTCGACTGTATCGAATCCGGCGCTCGTCTCCTCGGCAAAGAAGTCTCTGAGCTTCTCGAAGGCACCGACGTCATCCGCTACTCCACCACTGCGGCCACCAATGCCATCATTCAACGCAAGGGCGCGAAAATCGGACTGCTCGTCACTGCCGGCGACGAGAAGACACTGTATCAGTCGCAGAACGGAAGCTCTCCCATCTGGCCTTTGCTGGAACCCGGACTCATCCGCGGCATCCCGGAACAAGTCGACGACAACGGCAACTTGAAGGCCGAACTCGACCCGGCTGCATTCCGCACCGCCATCGAAGAACTGCTGGATAACGGCGCCCGCCTGCTGGTCGTTGCCCTGCGCAATGCCGCTCTGAACCCGGCTAACGAACGCGCGGCCCGGAATCTGTTTCGCCAGAGTTTCCCCACCCACTATCTCGGCACGCCCTTTCTCATCCTTTCGCATCAGGTCAGTTCGCGGGGAGGTAATGCCGAGCGCCTCAACTCCGCCGTCATCTCCGGATACCTCCACCGACAGCTTGTCGTTTACCTTTATAAGTGCGATGACGCTGTCCGCAGCCGCGGCTACCGCCATCCCCTGCTCGTGGTTCACTCCAGCGGCGGAGTCGCTCGCGTTGCGAAAACCAAAGCTCTCAATACTTACAACTCCGGACCCACCGCGGGCGTCTATGGAGCGGCCCGCCTCGCGCGCCGCTACAATCTTCCGCACGTCCTGACCATGGACATCGGCGGCACCAGCACCGACGTCGCCTTCATCGAGAACGGCAGCGTCAGGCTCTCCTTCGATGTCGAAATCGAAGGTATCCCCGTCAATCTGCCAATGATCGACGTTCTCGGGCTCGGCGGCGGTGGCGGCTCTCTCGCTCGTGTCGAAAACGGCCAGGTGAAGGTTGGCCCGGACAGCGCCGGCGCTGTCCCCGGACCCGCTTGCTACGATCTCGGCAACACGCAACCTACCGTCACCGATGCCGACCTCGTCCTCGGCATCATTGACGCCAACAATTTTCTCGGCGGCAAGCGCCGCATCAGCACCGAGAAAGCTCACCGAGCTCTCGAAAAGGGAATCGCGAAACCTCTCTCAACGACGGTTGAAGCGGCCGCGCTCAACATCCGCAAAGTTCTCGCCGACGGTCTGGCCGCGTCCATTCGCAGCGAAGCCCAGCGCCGCAGGTTCCCGCTCCCAGAAGCTGTTCTCTTTGCCTACGGCGGCGCCGGACCACTGCATGCTGTCGATATCGCGGCCGCGCTCGGTATCAAGACTTTTTACGTCTTCCCCGAAAGTCCGGTTTTCAGCGCGGCCGGTTGCTCCAGCATGAACGTCGAGCACCTCTACGAAAACCGAATTCGTCCGCAGAACGGCACTTCCTTCCCGCACGTTCTTGCCACCACTATCAGCGAGCTCAAGGTCCGCGCCCAGCGGGACATCCGCGGCGAGGGCTTCGACCTCGCCTCGGCCAAACTCCGCGCGATTGTGGAAAAGCAGGACGGCCACTCCGTCGAACTTAATCCCGAGGTGCCCGACGCTGCCGCCGGCTTGGCCGATGTTGATGATGCCATCCTCCGCGTCACGGCCACGCTCGAAAATCGTCCCGAAGAAGCGCTCGTCGCCACCGCTTCTCCGCCCGCTCCCGGTACGGCAGTGCAGCGTGAAATCTACTGGCCCTCGGGCAAATGTTCCACGCCGGTCGCGTCCTTTCCGGTTCTCGAGCCCGGCAAGAAGCTTTCCGGCCCGCTGGTCATTGAAAGCGGTGAAACCACCTGCGTCGTGCCCGCCGGTTGGACTGCCGGCAAAGACTCGTACGGCGCGATCTGCGTAAGAAAGGACGGAAAATGACCCAGCGCATTATCACCGAATATCTCGCCATCGATCTCGACAAGGAAATCTGGGTCTGCCGCCGCTGCCATCGCGAACTCGGCAACGCGCGCGAAAATTATAAGTTTGGACTGCTCTTCCGCGATCGCGATCCCGCCGAGATCCACTCTTCCGGCCTCCAGCAGCCGCGCTTCTATCCCGACCCGCAGTGGTGTCGCGTCGTTGAAATGTTCTGCCCCGGTTGTGCCACGATGATCGAGGTGGAGTACCTGCCGCCCGGCCATCCCATCACCCACGATCTCGAAATCGATATTGACGCTCTCAAAGCCGCAACCCACGGGGCCCGCTAGCATGAACACTCCATCCAACACCGCAGCCACCGTCAACATCGACGTCGGCGGAACCTTCACCGACTGTTATGTCACGCTCGGCGGGCGGGCGGCCTGGGGCAAAGCTGCCACCACGCCGGACGATCTCTCGCGCGGCTTCCTCAACGCGCTTGCCGAAGCTTGCAAGCCGCTTGGCTTGGATGTCAGCGTTCTGCTCTCGCAAACCGATATCCTTCGATACTCCACCACGGTTGCTCTCAACGCGTTGTTGCAGCGCGTCGGCCCGCGCCTTGGACTGATCACGACCCGTGGCCACGAAGATATGCTCTTCATCGGTAACGGCCGCGCTTGGGGCGACGGTCTTCCCGTGTCCGAGCAGCGCCGCGTCGCGCAGGCAAAAATGCCCGAGCCGCTGATCCCCCGCGACATGGTCGTCGGCGTCGGCGAACGAGTGGACTGCTTCGGCAAGGTGATCCGACCGCTGCGCGAAGAGGAAGTCTTTGAAGCTCTTCAATATCTTGTCGATCATGGCGTTCAGGGCATCGTCGTCTCGCTCCTTTGGAGTTCCGCCAATTCGGCCCATGAACGGGCGATTCGCGACATCATCCGCGACGAATATCCCGAGGTTTACCTCGGCAACATCCCAGTTCTTCTCTCCAGCGACATCGTTACCAAGTGGCGCGAGTACACCCGCACGACGACGTCGATGCTCACAGGTTTCCTGCACACGGAACTCACCAACCAGTTACTCGGGATCGGCGATCGGTTGCGCGATCTGGGCTACAAGAGACCACTGCAGATGGTGCAGAACACGGGCGGCGTGGCCAAGCTCACGCGCACCCGTGTAGTGGACACCTACCAGTCCGGTCCGGTCGCGGGCATCATGGGAGCTGCCGCTCGCGCCCGCAGTCTGGGACTTGAAAACGTGGTCTGCACCGACATGGGGGGCACTAGCTTTGACCTCGGAGTCATTGTCAAAGGCCGTCCCAAGTTCTACTCCGTCCGCCCCGTCATCGATCGCTGGGCTGTCGATCTTCCCTTGCTCGAAGTAAAATCCATCGGCGCCGGTGGCGGATCCATTGCCTGGATCAACACCGCCTTCGGCAATCGCCTCGAAGTCGGCCCGCAGAGCGCGGGCTCCATGCCCGGGCCTTCCTGTTACGGTCTGGGCGGCAACAAGCCGACGGTCACGGACGCCGACGTCGTTCTCGGTTACATCGATCCCAACAATTTCCTTGCCGGACGGATGAAGCTTGAAGCCGACCGTGCTCACGATGCCATCCGCAAGAACATCTCGAAACCAACCGGAATGAGTGTGGAGCAAGCTGCCTTCTCCATCAAGCGCGTCGTCGACGAGCGCATGGGCATCGAGATCTTCAGGGAAGTCGTTCTCAAGGGCTACGACCCGCGTGAGTTCACTCTCTTTGCCTATGGCGGCGGAGGCCCCACCCACTGCTGCGGCTACGCGGAAGCTCTCGGCATCCACCGCATTCTTCTTTTCGCCGAGTCCTCAGTCTTTTGTGCCTACGGCTCATCCACGCTCGACGTCACTCACGTCTACGAACGTGCTTGCCCGATGGTGCTCTACGATCCCATGACCTCTTCGTATCTGACCGAGATGAACGCCTTCAATGAGACCGTGGAGTCTCTCGAGGCGGATCTGCGCCGCGACATGCTCGCCGAAGGTTTGGATCTGTCCCGCATGCAACTCGCTCTCGAACTGGAACTCCGCTACGGTTCCTCTCCCGTCACGCAACGAATCACCTGCAAAGAACTGCGCTTGCGCGATCAGGAAAACGTGCACGAGCTGTACCAGGAATTCCGCGAGCATTTGATGGCGCTCAGTCTTGGCATCGATCTTCCCGAGGCCCCTGTGCGTATCGAAACCTTTGTTTTGCACGGCAGCGTGCCGGCTGGCCGATCCGCGCCGGGCAGACGCACCGACGACGCCGAGCGGCGCAAGCAGCCTCCGCCGATCAGCCATCGCAGCGCCATCTGGGATTCCGGTCTTCGCCGCGTGAATACACCCGTCTATGCCGTGGGCGGTCTCGAAGAAGGCGACGTAATCACCGGTCCGGCCATCGGCGAAGCTCGTGACACGACGTATGTCATCCCGCCCGGATGGGAACTTGTCGTTCACGCCCATGGAGTATGCGAGATGACGCTGCTGGCCGGTTCCGGCCGCAGCCACTTGCCGCAGCAGAGTGCAGCCGTTTAGGAGAATAGACATGCCCCTGGACATCAGCTTCCTGATGAACAAGCGGTACAAGCCGGAACCCATCACGCCGCAGCAGGCCGAAGCCATCAAGTTGGTCTCGCACGAGGACTACAGCATCTTCACGCAGCGCCTCGCCTCCGCCTGCGAAGAAGGCAAAGAAATCCTGATTCGCCTCGGCATCGCCGGTCCGCTCCAGTCCGGCGACGTCTGCCTCAGCTTCCACACGGCCCAAGGTGATCTCGGCCTCGCCGAGATGGGAACGTTTCTCCACGCCATCACCGCCACCGTCCCCATGAAGTTCGTGCTTAAGCATTATAAGGATGATGCCACCATGGGCCTCAAAGACGGGGACGTCTACTTTTGCAACGAGGCCATCTATGGCGGGCTTCACAATCCCGATCAGATCGTGTTCCTTCCCATCTTTGCGGAGAGCGAACTGATCGGATGGGTTGCGGCTGCCGGCCACGAACCAGAGACCGGAGCCACCGAACCCGGCGGTCAACCGGCCGACGCGCGCGACCGTTACGCCGAGGGCCTGAAAGTCCCGCCCGTCCGCATCGGCGAAAACTTCAGGATCCGCCGCGACATGCTCGAGTTCTTCGAAAACATGGTGCGCTACCCGGAGATGATTTCCATCGACACTTCGGTCAAGCTTTCCTCCTGCCTGCGCCTGCGTATGCGCCTTATGGAAATTGTCGAAGAGCGCGGCAAGGATTTTGTCGTCGGTCTCTTGCGCAAGATCATCGAAGACAGTGCCGTCGCCGCCAAGAACCGTGTGCGCCAGTTGCCTGACGGTAAGTACCGTTGCGTCACCTTCCTCGATACCTACGGGCCCGCCGAAGCTCTCATCCGGGTTCCCTGTACGCTGATCAAGAAAGACGACACCATGGTGGCCGACTTCACCGGAGCCTCGCCCCAACTTCCCGGTCCCTATAACGCCTTCGAGCACATCATCTACGCGCACCTCACCTGCATGTTGTTCCAGTACTATTTCTCGGATCAGCCCGGCAGCGCCGGCACGCTCGTTCCGTTTGACGTGCATTGTTCCAAGGGCTCGTTCCTCAACGCCGATTCGCAAGCCGCCATTTCCAGTTGCACGGCCATGGCTCCTCTCCCCGGCAATGCGTTCATGCTCTGCCTTAATAAAGCCATGTTCGCGTCCGGTCAGAAAGAGATTCTGGACAATGTCGCGGTTCCTCCCGGGGCCAGCGTTCGCGCCTTCTTTTTCGGAGGTATCAACCAGTTCGGCAAGGAAGTCGCCGGAGTCTCACTGCGTCCCGGCAACACTGCGGGTATCGGTGCCCGCCCCGACAAAGATGGCGTAGAGTGTGGTTCGTTCTGGTGGGTGGGACGCGGCAACGCCGTCGATGTTGAGCACGAGGAACTTCTCTATCCTTACTTCGGCGAGTACTCTAATTTCGCGCCGGATAACGGCGGCCCGGGTAAGTATCGTGGTGGTTCCGGCCTCACCTACGGCATTCGCATGCACAACACGCCAGCCTTTTACGTGCAGACGTTCGGTCTCGCCAGCCGCTTCCCAGCCAACCCCGGGCTTTATGGTGGATACGCTGCTAACGTTCGCCCCGGCATTCGCATCGTCGGCGCGGATTGGCAAAAAGTCGACTGCGATCCTGACGTTTCCGCTCCGCGCAATGAATTTGAACTCCTCGAAGTCGCCAAAAAAGTGGGCATCGACGTACAACTCACGCCCGTTCAAATTCCCGGCTCTCTCTTTAAAACTGGAGACTTCGTTGGGGTTGTTGGTTCCGGCGCCTCCGGCTATGGCGACGTGCTGGATCGCGATCCCTTGGCCGTCGCTCGCGACCTAGCCGCTGGCATCGTCACCCGCTGGTCTGCCGAGAATGTCTACTGTGTTGCGCTGCGCCCCGACGGCAGCCTGGACGGCAAAGCCACCGAGGATCGGCGTCAGCAAGAACGCAAGAAGCGTCTGGCGAAAGCCAGACCCTACTCCGAGTTCATCCGCGAGTTCTCGAAGAAGAAGCCGCCCGAGGAAGCGCTCACGCTCTACGGCAACTGGCCCGACCCGTGTGTCGACACCAAAGCTGCCAAACCCGAACCGGTTTCGGCGGACTAGGCAGCGAAAGGAAACACGCAACTATGCGCGACCAACTCCAACGTTTTTCTGTTGGCTACATGCCCGATACGAACTTCGGAGCCTACGGGCGCCCCGAGCCCGATGCTCGCACCATCAAGGGCTGTGTCGATCAACTCATCGCGGAAGCGCTGCTCGCCGAGGAAGTTGGCTTCGAAGGCATCTTCGTTCCCGAACGCCACATGCGCACGGAAACGATGTTCCCGAACCCGCTCATGCTGCTTTCTTATCTCGCCGCCTGCACGAAACGTGCCCGGCTCGGTACCTACGCGCTCATTCCGACTTACGGCTGGAACCCGATGCACCTGGCCGAGCAAACCGCGCTTATCGATCAGGTCTCCGGTGGCCGCCTCACGCTCCTCGTCTCCATGGGCGTTCTGGAAGATTCCTGGCGCATGTTTGGCGTCAACGGCAAACAACGTCTTTCGCTCTTTACCGAGTCCGTGGACATCCTCAAGCAGGCTTGGACCTCGCACCAGCCGTTCAGCTACCACGGCAAGCGCTACCACCTCGACAACGTCATCCTCACGCCCAAACCGTATCAGCAGAGTCCGCATCCCACGCTCTGGGGCGGAGGCCAGACCGCTCCCGCGATTCAACGTGCCGGAACCTACGCTAGCGGCTGGTGCGGCGATCCGTTCCCGCTCAACATGGATACGTGGAATCGCCAGACCGACGCTTTCCGCGAAGAAGCCATGCGTCACGGCGTCGAGAATCCCAAGATCATTCTCATGCGTGACGGCTTCGTCGCGGGGACGCGAGCGCAAGCGGAGAAGCTTTACGGCGAGGCCTTCGCCGCCGAGATGCTCTACTATTACGACCTTGGCATCCTCGCCCACCACGACCCCAGCATCTGTTCCCGCGCCGACGTCACCCTCGACAAGCTGTGCCGCTCGCTCGTCATCGGTACGCCCCAGGATTGCATCGAGGCGCTCGAAATGTATCGCGACAAGTACCGCGCCGACTACGTCGTCATGCGCTTCCGTATGCCGCTCGGCCCTCCGTGGGAATCCGTGCTCGACTGTATCCGCATGTTCGGGCAGGAAGTCCTGCCGCATTTTCATCATCGGAACTGATGGAAGGAGCAACTATGTTCAAACCCGCGCAAGATTACACCAACGAAGAATTGTTGCGCTCCTGCCAGGATTTCTTTGGCGCCGTTTACTGGGCCTGGTATGAAGTTGCGGTCAAAGTCGTCGGCGAAGAGCAGGCCAACGCCATGCTCATCGCGCTCTCTGACAAATTCGCCGCGCTCGAGACTCAGACGATGCTCCAGCTCTGGGGAAAACCTTTCCAAAATCTTCGTGAGATCACAAAACCGCTGGACGTCATCCACCGCATGGTCGCTTACGAAGGCCCGACCCGCGGTTCCACTCCCCAGTGGACCATGGAAAACGATAATCAGGGATACGAGCAGCTCTATCACTGCCCCATCTACGCCACCACGCCGCCCGAAATAAAAGAAAAAGGTCCCACCGCGCTCTGCACCGTCTATTGCCACAGCATCGGGCAGAAGTTTTACGGCTTAATGGGCTGCTCGATTGAACAAGACAGTTGGCTCTCCAAAGGCCAGCCTTATTGCGGATTCAAAATCGAGCGCAAACCGGAACTCGTCCAACTCACGGCGCGGAGGGGTGACTGATGAAACTCAAAGGCAAAATCGCCATCGTTACCGGGGCGGCCCGCGGGATGGGTCGCAGCCACTGCCTTACCCTTGCTGCCGAAGGCGCGCATATCGTCGCCGCCGACATCTGCCATGACGTCTCTGCCATTGGCTACTCCATGGCCAAACGAACGGAACTCGATGAGACCGTCGAACAGGTCAAATCTCTTGGCGTAAAAGCGGTCGCCGTGGTGGCCGATATCACCAGCGCCTCGGACGTATCCAGCATGGTCGATACTGCCATTCGCGAATTTGGCCGTATCGACATTCTCGTCAACAACGCGGGCGTCGCCCTCATTGGCGTCCCCATCCAGGACGTCACCGAGGAACAGTGGGACCGCCTGATGGACGTCAACGCCAAAGGTCCGTTCCTGTGCTGCAAATACGTCGTCCCGCACATGATCCGGCAGAAATACGGCCGCATTGTGAGCATCTCTTCGCATTGCGGCCTGGTCGGCATCGCCACGCTCGCTCCTTACAACTGCTCGAAGCACGCCGTCGTGGGCCTGATGCGCACGCTCGCCGCCGAGCTTACGCAGCACGGCATCACCGCCAACGCCATCTGCCCCGCCGCTGTGAATACGCCGATGCTTGCCGAAGCCTACCGTCTCCTCGGGATGAGCATCGAACAATCACAAAAAGAGTGGGGGGCCGCCAGCCTGACCAACGACATTATTCCGCCCGAAGACATTTCCAAAGCTGTCGCGTGGCTCGCCTCCGACGACGCCCGCTTCATCACTGGGCGCAGCATCCTTATCGGCGCCACCAATTCCTTGATCCCTTAGCCCGAGGTCATCTATGGCATCGCCGGAAGATCGTTTGCAGCAATTGGAAGCGCGCGTCGAACACATGGAAAACGTCGAGGCCATTCGCCGCCTCCTCGCGCGCTACTGCAAGGCGCTCGACGAACGCGACGTGGCCGCAATGACGCCGCTGTGGAGTCGCGATGCCGTCGTGATCGCCCGCCCCTGGGCGCTCGAATTTCGCGGTGCCCAGGCAATCATGAGTTTCTATTCCGAATACTTCAGAGGACCATGGATCGAGCCGCGGCACAACTACACCAACGAATACATCGAGCGTGATGGCGACGGTTACAAGGCATTCTGCTATTTTCACGAAACCCTGGCGCGCGATCAGCACTCCGTCATGGGGTGGGGAACCTGGGTTGACCGGTTTGTCCGCGAAGATGGTGTCTGGAAATTTTCCCGCCGCGAAATCAACGTGATGGCGCTCGCACCCATCTCGCGGGGTTGGGCGGGCCCCGACAAGATCATGGACCTTTCGTAGGCAGCAGGAAGGCGGCACGCTGTTTGCCAAATCTCAAAAGGACGCCGCACTGGGGGCAGAGCGACGCTGCAACGCAAATGATGATCCTTAAATCTGCCGGCCGACTTACGATCATCGATCTCTTCGCAGACGACGCCCGCCTGCACCCGGAAAAAATCTTCATTCGCTTCCCCGGCCGCGAGTATTCCTACGCCGAACTCGACCGCGCCTCCTCGCATTTTGCCGCCCTGCTCACTGCCGCCGGAGTCTCGCAGCACGACCGCGTCGCCATCGCGATGAACAATCGCCCCGCATTCGTCACCGCATTCCTCGGTATCCTGCGTATTGGCGCGATCGCCGTTCCCCTCAACACGCTCTACAAGCCCGACGAGTACGCCTACGCGCTCAACCACGCCAAATGCAAAGCGATCGTTGTGGAACCAGGGCTTGCTACCGCGGCAACGCAACTCAACCGAACCCTCGCCACCTTCACCAGCCCTGCCGAACTCGATCTCCAGCTCGAGCCCTCCTGCGACCTCATTCCGCTCGATTCACCATGTCCCCGCATCACGCCCGACGACATCGCCGGCATTTTCTACACCTCCGGCACCACCTCGCGTCCCAAGGGCGTCGTCATTACCCACGGCAACCTGACGTACTCCGCTGAAGTTACGCTGCGCTCGCTTGGTATCACGTCTGCCGACACTCCTTTACTCGCGTTCCCGCTTTTCCACGTCAACTCTTTGTTCTACGGCGTGCTCACTGCCATCGCGCTCGGGGGGGCCATCGGCCTGCTGCCTTCGTTCTCCGTCTCCCGCTATTGGAGCCAAACCGTTGAAGTTGGCGCCACCTGGACCCCCGGCATCACCGGTCCGCTCATCCGCTTGCTTCTTCGTCAGGAAAAACAGGACGCGGAGACTCAGCAGCGGCTGCGCTTCGCCATCGGCGGGACCTTCCTCAGCCTCGATGAGCTCGCCGAGTTCACGCGCCGCTTCGGTATCGAGATTCTTCCCGGGTGGAGTATGACCGAAACCGTGAGCCTCGGCACGCTGCACCCCAACTACCGCCCCATGCCGATCCCCACCCACACCGCCATCGGCTTTCCCACACTCGGCCAGGAAATTCGCGTCGTTCGCGATGACGGCACCGACGTCGCTCCGGATGAGCCCGGCGAGATTCTTTTCCGCTCACCCGGCATCTTCGCCGGATATCTCAACGATCCCGAGCCCGCCGCCACATTCACGGAAGACGGCTGGTTTCGCACCGGCGATCTCGCCCGCATGGACGCAACCGGCTATCTCACTTTCGTCGATCGCAAGAAAGATATGATCAAGTCGAAGGGCGAAAACGTCGCCGCCACTGAAGTGGAGCGCGTGCTCAACGAGTACCCGGGCGTCCTCGAATCCGCTGTCGTCGCGGAGCGCGAAGACCAGGGGCTTTGGGGAGAACGCGTCGTCGCCTACGTCGTCAAGAACCATCAAGCTTGTGTCGAAGCGGAAGCCCTCCAGTCTTGGGCGCGCCAGAAACTTGCTGACTTCAAGGTCCCGCAAGCGATCTATTTCGTAGAGGTGCTCCCCAAGACCCCACTCGGCAAAATTCAGCGCGCCTTGCTCAAGAGCAAACCCGCACCCGCCGCTTCAACGTGAGAACGGAACAATGAGGATCCAACACTCGTATGCGTGACAAACTCGCAAAATTCTCGATTGGTTGTTTGCTCGATACAAACTTCGGACCTTTTTATCAGCCCGCGCCGGGCCGCGACTTCGTCAAAGCCGCCACGGACCAGCTCATCGAAGAAGGCGTGCTCGCCGAACAGGCTGGCTTCGAAGGTGTCTTCGTTCCTGAAAGTCATATGCGCCCGGAGACGATTTTCTCCGACCCGCTGCCCATGCTCGCTGCGATCGCCAGCCGCACTTCCCGCGTGCGTCTCGCCACCTATTGCCTCATTCCGCCCTATGGGTGGAATCCCATGCACGTCGCCGAAGCCACGGCGCTCATCGATCAGCTTTCCGCGGGCCGTTTTACCCTCGTCGTTGCCATGGGGCTGGTTCCCGAATCTTTCCAGATGTTCGGTGTGGATCCAAAACAAAAGCTCTCGCTCTTCTCCGAGTCGATGCAGATCATCAAGCAGGCCTGGACCGCACACGAGCGGTTCAACTTCTCGGGCAAACGCTTTCAACTCGAAAACGTCTGGCTCACCCCCAAGCCGTTCCAGCAGCACCCGCATCCCACCATCTGGGGCGGCGGCCTCGTCGATGATGCGATTCGCCGGGTTGGCACCTTTGCCACGGGATGGTGCAGCACGCCCTTTCCCATTCGCAAAGATGTGTGGGATCGCCAGGTCGCGCTTTTCAAATCAGAAGCCCGCGCCAATGGTGTCGAAAATCCCAAGGTCATCCTCATGCGCGATGGCTTTGTTGCTGAAACTCGGGCCGAAGCCGACCGTATCTGCGGGGAAGCTTATATGCCGGAGTGGCTTTACTACTTCGACGCGGGCGTGCTCAGCCAGCAGGATCCAACACTGAAATCGCGCTCGGACGTCACCATCGAAAACATGCGCAAGCATCTTGTCCTCGGCAGTCCTGAGGACTGTATCGCTTCGCTCCAGAACTACCGCGACGAGTATCATGCCGACTACGTGGTAATGCGTTTCCGCTCTGCATACGGCCCGGCGCGCGAGCAGACTCGCCGGTGCATGCAACTTTTCGGAGAAAAAGTCTTGCCGTACTTTCACGGACGCGCATGAACCCAACCACCAACATCCTTTTCTTCGAGCAGTGCTCGTTAAAAGATGTCGCCTTGATGGGCGGCAAGGGGGCGAACCTCGGCGAACTCTCCGCTGCGGGATTCCCCGTCCCTCGCGGTTTTGGCGTCACTGCCGACGCGTACTGCAGTTTCCTCGAATGCAACCGGCTCGAGCCGAAGATCCGCGAGATCGCCGCCGCGATGAACTTCGACAATCATGAGCAAGTGGCTGCCGATACCGAAAAAATCCGCAGCCTGCTGAACGCATCTCCCATTCCCGCCGCTCTCGTCGAGGAGATCGGCCAGGCTTACGCCCGGCTCGGCGCCGATTCGCTCGTGGCGATCCGCTCTTCTTCTTCAGTACCCGATATTGGCGTCAGTTCCTTCCCCGGCATGATGGACACCTTCTACAACATCCGCGGCCTCGACCAGCTCCTCGAATACATCAAACTCTGCTGGACGTCTGTCTGGACCGCGCGCGCCGCAGCCAACCGTTGGAACAAGGGCATTGATCATTTCGCGGTCCATGTTTGTGCCCTCGTGCAGCAGATGATTCCCTCCGAGTTTTCCGGTGTCGCCTTCACGGTCAACCCCGTCAGCATGGCCGAAGAGCTTGTCATCGAAGCCATCCCCGGCCTCGGCGAAGCGCTCGTCTCCGGCAAGGTCACGCCAGATGCTTTTGTCGTTGCGAAAGAAACGCTTTCTCTCGCGCAGCGCCCTTCCTCTTCGGAAACCCCTGCCGACCTCATTCTTCAAGTTGCCTCAATCGCACGCGACATTGAGAAACACTATGGCCGCCCGCAGGATATTGAATGGGCCTTCGCAGGCGGTCGGATATACATCCTGCAATCCCGCAACGTAAAACATGCCGATGAGCTTCGGCCCGACGTCGCCGGTCTCGAACGCTGGAACAAACCGGCCGAAACCGACGAAGGGGAAATCATATGGACGCGCGCCTGGAGCGACGAAGTTCTCACCCGCGCCATCACCCCGCTTTTCTACTCCGTACAGGCTGACCTCATCACGGAAACCTACGACTTCATGTATCGCGCCTCCGGCATGAATCAGTTTCTTCCCCTCAAGCTGATGCGCTTCCACAAGAACCGCGGCTACTTCAGCACGCGTTACTTGATGGAATGCCTGCGCTACGCTCCCAAGTTTGTTCGCGGCGACGACGCTCTCAAGTTCTTCACGCCCGTGCAAAAAGAAGAAGCACGATCCATGCCGTTCCTGTTATGGGCCAAGATCAAGAGCGAACTCTATCTCTCACGGCACTACAAGAAGTACACGCTCACCCGCTGCTACAAGACGTTCTACGATGACTGGCTGCCCGAACTCCTCGCGCGTGTTCGCAAGCTCGACACGTTGAATCTCGACCGCGCTACCCCCGCAGAACTCAGCGAGTACTACTGGGCCATGGATCGCCTCATCAAAGACCATTGCCAGCCCATCGGCTTCGGCGTCATGGTGCACACCTTTGCGGCCGTCACCTTCCTGGGCACGGTTCTGCAGAAGTGGCTCGGCGATTCCAGTTCCGCCAGTGTCCTGCTCAGCGGCCTGCCCAGTAACTACACCGTTGAATTCAACGAAAAAGTCTGGCACCTCGCGCGTAAAATCGCCGCATCTGATGAGCTGCGCGATATCTTTACGAACGTCCTTTCTTCGGAAATCCCCACCCGCCTCAATGAAACCACTTCTGGCCGTGAGTTTGCCGCCGAGCTCGAGGCCTTCCGCCAGACATACGCTTTCCGGGGCGCGGAAGATCGTGAGATCTCCTTCCCGCGCTGGGGCGACGATCCCGCTCTCCTAATCGACGTTCTCAAGCTCTTCGTCGGTGTCCCCGACGATGCTGCTCCTGAAGCTGCTCTCAAGAAAAATGAAGCCCGCCGGGAAGCCCTCACCCGCGAAATCGAACAAAAACTCGCACGCACCTCGTGGGGCTTCTTCAAAAAGCGCATCTTCCGCTTTCTGTTGAAGTACGCGCAGATTTATTCACTCTTCCGTGAAAACCAGCGCTTCGAGGTTGATCGCGTCTTCTACGGACAGCGCAAAGCCTTTGTCGCCATCGGTCGCAATCTCGTCGAGAGGAACTGTCTCGCCGATCCGGACGACATCTGGTTCCTCTCCAAAGAAGAAGTGTTCGATGTGATGAACGGCAAGATTCCTGCCGCGGCTGCCGCGCGCCTCATCACGCCGCGCCGCGCCGAATACCGCAAATATCTCCGCACCACGCCCCCGATGTTTTTGCAGGGCGATCGGGAATTCGATCTCGAAACGGATGCCGTTCCTCAAACCGCCACCGGCAATGTGCTCACCGGCGTCGCGGCCAGTTCCGGCCAGGCCACCGGCACGGCTCGCGTCGTGCGCGATATCAAAGAACTGAGCCGCGTAAAACCCGGCGACATTCTGGTCACCAACAGCACCGACCCCGGCTGGACGCCGGTCTTTCTTATTATTCGCGGCCTCGTCCTCGAAACCGGCGGCATCCTGGCGCATGGCACCGTGCTCTCGCGCGAGTACGGCATTCCCGCCGTCACGTCGCTCAAGAACGCCACTCGCCTCATCCGGGAAGGCGACCGAATCACCATCGACGGCACGCACGGTACGATCCACCTCTCCGATCCCTGATGGTCTTCCCGGGGATTTGTTACGCGTGCCGACCCTGCGCCGCATAGCGGCCAGGAACAAGACCCACGGCGTGAGCTGGGGATGGGAACACGAAACTCAACCGTTTAAGGGTGAAAGGATCCGATGATCTCCGACCGCGACGAACTTCGCCACCTGCCCTCGCCCGAATCCAACTTCAGCGAGAGCAAATGGTTCTCGTTCTACGATCCCGCTCTCGACTTCTGGGTCTCCTGCCGCATTGGGCTCGAGCCCAACCGTGGCAAATGCAACCGCTGGGTCGTCATCGCCTACCGGGGTCGCGTCGTCTACCACGACCTCGCCGTCAACCAGGATCTCCCCGCCTCCGAATGGACCGACATCTCGGTCGGTGGCCTCCACTTCCAAACGCTGAACACGATGTCGGATTTTCGCCTGCAATTCCACGATGTCGCTCTGCACTTCGACATCACCTGGCGCGCTCGCACCCCCGTCTTTGATTACAAAGACTGCATCTCCCCGCTTCCGCCTTCTCTCGCCGCCGAACACTACGAACAATCCGGCATTGTCACGGGCGCGTTCGGATTCCAGGGCGCCTCCGTCGCCATCAATGGATTCGGCCATCGCGATCACTCCTGGGGAGTTCGTCACTGGGAAGGTTTCCGCGGATGGGTGGCCTTCATGGCCCCGTTTGGCAACGGCTCCTATCTGCATCTCGAGCAGTTCAATGAAGAGTCCAGCGGCCTGACGCGCCACGGTTTTCTCCATCACAACGGACGGAACATCCCGCTGCGCGATGCCGATGTCGCCTGTGAGATTCCACCCGGCCGCGAATACCCCACTCGCTTCACCATCCGCCTCTTCGACAACGAGGGCGGCACCCACGATTTCTCCGGCACGCTCCGCCTCACCTCTCCCATCCTCTTCGGACGCTGTCACGTCGGCGAGTCCTACGGCACCTTCAGGGACGCCCACGGCCACGAAACTATGGGCATCATCGAATACGGGTTCACGATCTGAAGTCGGCTACAATTTCTTCGTCAGCGTGCGAAGGTGTCGGAATTGGCAGACGCAGCAGACTTAGGGGAATTGAGTTAGGTTAGCGGATTCGGGAAGGTGCAATAGCGTTGCCAATCCTCCGCATCATGTGCGATCCAGGAGTCCGCACCGTTCTCCGCGATCAACTGCTTGAGCCGCTGCACGCTCCGGACAGCCGCAACCGGATCAGAGTCAAAAAGGGTCGGCTTTTCACGCTCGAGAGCTTCGCGCACGTGCACCGTATCGGCGGTGAGCATGAGATTGCGAGAAGCCAGCCTGACCAGGAGGCTCCCCTCGCCCGCACTGTGGCCAGACAATCGGAAGAACCGTAGACTACCGTCTCCGAAAATATCTACGTCACTGCCATAGAGCTTCCATGCGGAGTTTTCGACGGGAGCCAGATCCTCCAGCTTGTAGACGGCATGAGGTGCATGGCGCACTGCCCGGGCCTCGGTCAGTTCATCGGCAAACGCGTGGAATGTCGCGTGGGGAAACAGGCACATTCCACCTGCATGATCAATGTGGAGATGGGACATGATCACATGGCTGACATTGGTTGGACGGTATCCGAGCTCAGCCAGTCGCGCGTCAATCTGTTGTTCCCGGGAGAAGCGGAGTTTCATGGCTAGAGCGATCTCCTCCCCGTAGTAACTGGCCGGGTCATCGATGGCACGGGGGCTGAGGCCCGTATCGAAGAGGACGAGCGCGGCCGGGTGTTCGATGAGAAATGCGGGGCACGGCACCGTATATTCTCGCGAGGCTCCCCCTTCCACGAGGATGGAGTAATCCACGGTGAAATCGCCGCCGGGCAAAACCCATAAGCGCGAGATCGTAATTTGCGATCGACCCTTCTGCATCGTAATTTCCAAAACACTGTATCAAACAAACGATTGGTTTCGGATGCTAAATGAGAGCTCCACGGCGGTCGCTGCCGGATTACCCGAGACTAATCAGAGACGAAGCGGAGAAAAGATGGGTCCTGTGGTGTTAGCGATGTGCTCCATCACCAACGGAATTCGGCGACTAGACAACTCAGAAAAGTGCGCTTCCCCAGAGCGTTCGTATCCCACAATTGTGCTACGGGCGAGTCCATGGGCGCTAATCCCAGGGATCAGTTCCCAAAAACCGCGCAGAAAATTCGCGTGCAGGAGCGTGCCGTAGCGAAGTTTCCGGGATTCCTCCCAGCCGCAGAATTCTTCGTATAGGACTCTACTGTTTTCCGACACAACCTCCAGAATCTTCCTGGTGGCAGACTCATCGGTCGGAACCAGTCGGCCCTTGGATATTTCAAATAGCCCATCGAGAACGATCCTGTCCTCGAATACTTGCGGCTGCGTGGCAACGCCGCCGAGCACATCGAAACGGCATTCTACGTCCTTCAGGATCATGGCCCGCACGAATCCCGCGGGAAGTTTGCGAATGTTGGTGGACCAGGGGAAATAGTCGTTGTGCAACTCCGTTAGCTCCCTGACCAGGAGACAGTGGCCACCTCCAAGATCGTAAGGCCCGTGATTGAAAATGCCGTCCCGCATCTCACCATGGAGCAAGAAGTTATAGGCGGTGAGAGTTGCCCATGGGCGGCGCCTCCAGGACAGATCCTGCAGGGAGGGTTCGCTTAACTGGTGCACCAGGGTATGCTGGGCGGCATCGTCCAGAAGAGGCATCTCATCCCGCGATTCGCCCGGAAAATGCGCGCCGTCGTTGCGGGCTGCACTCAAAATTGTCCGGCCCGCCTCGAAAAGCAGATCCATCTCTTCCAGATGTTTCTCGTCGCTGTAGGACAAGCCTTCGCCGTGCCGTAACAGAATCTCCTGTTGGCGCCCGATCAGATAACTCACGAGCAGGCAGGTGATCTGAAAAATTCCGGGCCGCGAGGCAGTCTGCTTCATCCGACGGCCGATTTGCTCCGCCGAAGCGGTTGTCAGAAGGTGCCGGAAGACTGCAGCCATGTTCTCGTAGTCGGCGCAACAGCCGGCAACCAGTCGTCCCGGCACATTGAACAGGGCCGACTGTAGATTGGAGCGATCCTCTCCGCGGAAGAATCTCCGGAAATACTTTTCGAAGATGGCAATCTCGCGATTTACGCGCTCGACCATGGCGGACATTCTCCCATCCAAATCACTGGTCCCACCGAAGGGCATGTGATAATCTTTGCCGTTGTTAAAACAAACGCTTGTTTGTTGAACGAGCATAGCATGTCAGATTCGGTGCTCGTGCCTCGCGTCACCGGGACGAAACGATGCCGCCCGGCGCCACGCTGACAAGCGTCTTCCGGGGGTACACCCATGTTGCAGCCGCACGATGATCTCACCCACCAGACCGGGACCGAACCTTGGTGGCGCGAGGCTTGGTACTGGGGTTTCTACGACCGCCGGCACGATTTGCAGTTCGTGTGTTACCTCGGCGTTTTTCCCAACCAGGAGCGCGCCGATGTGATCGCCGCTGTGTTTCAGGGGAATCGGGTCCTGCACCATCACATGAAGATGGATTACCACATCCCCGCGGATATTCAGGAAGATCGTCTGAGCTTCGGCCCGGTTTTTATGAAAAACGTGGAGCCAATGAAACGGTGGCGGGTCTACTATGTGAGTCCAGAGATTCAGTTGGATCTTCAGTTCGACGCTGTCCACGCCCCTTACTCCTGGGCGGAATCGAAATTATGGATGGAGTCGGAAAGCAAGGGACCGTCCAGCAACCACTTTGACCAGGTCGGCCGGTTCACGGGTGAGGTCCGATTGCAGAATACGACGATCGCAATTGACAGCCTGGGCTACCGCGACCGGATGTGGGGCTGGGGCGGACGTTCCAAGTGGAAACAGTACATCATGCTGTGGCCGCTGTTTGACGAGTCACTTACGGTCAATGTCTATCCCCAGGGGTTTACGGATGGACGCGAGCAACTCTGCGGATACATTCTGCGCAACGGAAATCGCGATCTCCTTCAGTCGGCGGACTTCACCGTTCACTGGCCGGAGAGCGGACGCGTCCCAGCCCGGGTCCAAGCGGAGGTGGTGAGCAAGGCGGGTGAAAAGCTGGTGCTGGGGGTGCAACCGCTCAATATCGTGGACACTTCGGGTCACTGGCCACACCGCACTGGGCACTTGTTGTTTGGCACCGCGAAATACACTTGCGGAGAACGCACTGGGTACGGAGATTTTGCTTACTATTATCGAACGGAAGCGGAGAAGCCACATCGGTGGCTGTGCACAGCAGCCTTGTAAATGCGGTTGGTTCGAGGTGAGAGGTCCTCAGTTGCGATACTGCGTGCACCAGGGGCAGCATGGCGATCCAGGGATATGCGTTCACGATGGCATTGCGGGTGCGCTGGGCGGAAGTGGACCAGCAGGGAATCGTGTTCAATGCACACTATCTCACTTATTTCGATGTGGCGATAACGGAATACTGGCGTGCGATCGGGCTTCCGTATCCAGATGGGTTAGCGGGAACGGGTAGCGATCTGTATGTGGCGAAGGCACTAGTGAACTACCACGGTTCGGCTGGTTACGATGATGTGCTCGAGATAGGAGTGCGAGCGGCACGGTTGGGGAATTCCAGTGTCACGTTTGCGATTGAGATCCGGCGTGAAGGCCAACTGCTGACGACCGGGGAAGTGGTGCACGTGAATGCGAACCCGGAAACGAGGCGGGCGCAAGCGCTTCCGGCGCGAGTTCGCCAGGCGATTGCGGCATATGAACGAAATGTGGAACTGAAATAGCGCTCTACGGTTGGTTACCGTTGCGTCTTTAATCACGCCGGGATGTGACGGTCTTCACAGTTTGGAGTTTGTCTCCAAACTAGACTGACTTGTTGTACGCAGTGTAAGACGAGGGAGAAGTTAGATCTCAAGGAGGAAATCAATGCGTGCTCGTAGGAGTCTTTGGATAGTTCTCGCGGTAGTCATCGCCATGGTGATGATGGCATCGGCTCAGGCGCCGAAGAAAGAAATCAAACGTGTCCCGATCAAACCCACCTCAGCAGCATCGGGGCCAGAGATGTACAAGACGTATTGCGCCGTTTGTCACGGTACGGACGGCAAAGGGAACGGTCCGGCTGCGGATGCCTTGAAGGTGCCGCCGACCGATCTGACCGCGTTGGCCGGCAAGAACGGAGGCAAGTATCCGGCAATGAAGGTTTCTGCGATCATTCGTGGAGATGACGTGCTGGCCGCCCACGGGAGCAAGGATATGCCGATCTGGGGCCACCTGTTCTGGAGTATAAGCGCCGGACACGAAGCCGAAGTGCAGCAGCGTGTCGCCAATCTGAACAAGTACATCGAGTCCCTGCAAAAGAAGTAAACATCCTGATCGAGAGCCGGGAATGCGCGGAGTTGCAAACGCATTCCCGCCTTCGATGTCGTGCGGTTGCCGCGCACTCTTGCTGCTGGTAGTTCTTCCCATCGCTGATCTTCGTCAGGCCCGCCCTTTGTCGCTCCTCGTTTGATCGCGAGTCGGCTTGACCCGGCCGCTTTTGAGATATGTTAGAACCTGGCGCCAATCGCTACCTACCGTTACAGAACCGCGAGTTTTGAATCCTAGCCGATTCCATTTTTGTGGAACTGGGCAGATGCGGAGCCGCCATCCAAAAAATGCTTGACAAGCGTGCGGGAAACGATTAAATAGTACCAACCAATCGTTTGGTCGAAAAGGTCAGACATTGCGAAAGAGTAGGCAGCGGTTGTTTGGCGGGAGAGCCACAAGTGGGATCCTTATTGCCATTTCGCCGGAAGCGGCCTAGCCCACTTCTTCGTGGGCACGACACCGTGGTCGCTGCAGACCTGTTCTTCGCTTCCCCCCCCCAAGCATTGTTTTGCGAATCCGATCGACTGCCCCCGGGAGAGTGGCTATGCGTATTTTCAAGCGTATTGCGGTAACAGCACTGGTGTGTTTTCTGTACTTGCAAATGGTTTGCTGGGTATCCCCCGCGTGGGCCCAAGTCGGGGTGACCACGGCGACCCTGGCGGGAGACGTGGTCGACAAGACGGGCAGCGCCCTCGCCGGGGCAAAAGTTACGGTGAAGAACAATGCCACAGGGCAGACCAGCCAGTCCGTGACCGATGGGCAAGGACACTTTACTGTGCTGCAGCTACCTCCCGGAAGCTACTCGGTCACGGTGGAGCAGGCCAACTTCCAGAAAGCGGTAGTCGATTTGGTGCGGCTGAATATTGGGGCGAATCCCAACTTGAAAATCGCACTGAATGTCGGCCAAGTCACCGAGACGGTGGAAGTCAACGCCGAAGAAGTCACGGTGCAGACCACGGAGTCCGAAGTTTCCAACGTGGTTCAGACCCAGCAACTGCAGGACCTGCCGCTGAACCAGCGCAGCTTTACGGCGCTGGTAACACAGCAGCCAGGCTTGGTGCAGATCACCAGCACGCCGCCGCCAAGCGTATTGAGCGCGGCCACGAACACGGGGTCCTATATTTCTGCCGATGGGTCGATGGGAAGTTCGGTCGCGTACTTGATGGACGGCGTGAACTTCTCGAATGGCAGCCTGACGGCGCCGGGAACCGCAGCGGCGGGCGATATGCCGGGTGTGGAAGCAATCCAGGAATTCAAAGTGCTGAGCCACAACTACAGCGCGGAGTATGGCGGAGCGGGGGCGGCAGTAGTGACGTTTGCGACCAAAACCGGGACCAACAAGTTTCACGGGAATGTGTACGAGTACCTGCGAAACGACATCTTTGATTCCCGGTCGTACTTCGATTTCAATGCCGATGGCTCGCCCTACAAGCCCGCCTTCAAACGCAACCAATTCGGCGGCACGTTAGGCGGTCCAATCGTGAAGGACCGGACCTTCTTCTTCATCAACTACGAGGGGTTGCGGCAAAGTCTGAACACCACCAACATTGCTTTTGTGCCCGATGCGGGAGCGCGTATTGGCAATATCAACGGTGTGCCTGTGCCCGGACTCGTGCCTGCAGTTCTGCCCTTGCTGGCACTGTTCCCCGATCCGTCGCCTTCGCTTCCTTCCTTCCCCGCCTCCGGTATCGCTGAGGCTGCGTTCGCCAACCACCAACCTACACGGCAGGATTTCGGGGTGGCAAACCTCACTCACGCATTGACCTCCAAGGACCAACTCCAATTCCGTTACCAGATCGTGGATGCCAGCGCCACGCAAGCATTCAATCTTCCCGACTTCCAGTTCAATCGCTTCGACCGCGACCAAAACGTTCTGGTCAAGTGGAGCCGCACCATCAGCTCCAGCCTGGTCAATACGGCCAGCGTGAGTCTGCTCAGGCAGTTCCTCAATTCCAGCACGAACCCCACGGTGCAACTCCAGTCCGATCAATACACCGGCAATCCTGCCAGGCAAACTATTGGCGTGATCACAGTGGGTAACGGCAGCGCGGGGACCTCGGGTGGAAGTCTGTCGTTGTTAGGTAACGACGATGCCAGTCCGTTTACCGAGGCGAAGAACGTTGTGCCCTTCAACGATGACCTGTTATGGGTCCATGGCAAGCACACGATCGCTATTGGCGGCATGGTGGAACGCATCCAGTGGAACTGGTCATCGGCTACTATCCCGGGCGGCAGCTACACTTTCTCTGACCTCACTACGCTGTTGCAGGGCGCGCCCACGGTCACTCTGATCCATCGCGACGGTCCGCCCAGTCATTTCAATGCGCGCACGACGCCGCTTGCGTGGTATGTCAACGACGTTTTCCGCGTTACCCACAAACTGACGCTCAACTTCGGGATCCGCCACGATTTGCAGATTCCGGTTCTTTCGGACGCACACAATCAGTTGGGGAGCTGGCAATCGCCGTACGCAACCTCCGTGCATGTGGGCGTGCCCTACAACAATTATTCCTTAACCCAATTTCAACCCCGGGTGGGGTTTGCCTACGATCCCTTCGGGGACGGCAAAACCGTATTCCGGATGGGGTACGGAATCTTTAATGACTTCGTGGATTTCGCCGGGCTGGCACAGGGCATTCTGCAATGGAACAATCCGCAGCCGGTTTTGAACACCTTCTTTGGACCAGTGGGGCAGTTTCCGACATGCGCCACTTGCACGGCGCCAAGTCCGTTCCCGGGGCTGATTACCGGTGTGCTCGAACCGATGAACTCTCCTACTACGCAGCAGTGGAGTTTCGGCGTGGAACGGGAACTCCCAGGGCGCATGAGCCTGGAACTTACATACACGGGTTCTCAGTCGTGGCACCTGCCACGGAAACTGGAAGCCAACTACAACCAGCCGTGCGGCGGAGATGCGCATCCAGTGCTCGATAGCAACGGCTTTCCCGTTTTTCCGGCAAGCGGGTGCGCCGCACCAAATCCGCCGACCGGGGCGCCTGGATTCGTTCAAGCCGGGGTGGGTTTCTCTCTGTACTCCCGGCGGTATGATACCAACGCGCTGTACAACGGGGGGACAGTGAAGCTGTCCCGCGCGGTGGGCGCCGTGAACTTCCAGACTAGTTACACCTGGGCGAAAAATATTTCCGAATCTGACGCTTACAATTCCTCTAACATTCTGACAGGAGTGGCCCAGGCCAGTCTCTATCCCGCCAATATTCGCCTGGATCGCTCCGAATCGGCGTTCAGCCGGAGGCAAAGGTTCACCGAGAGTGTGACCTACCAACTCCCGTTCGGCAAAGGACGGAAACATCTGGACAGCGCCAACGGCGTAGTGGATGCGCTACTCGGAGGTTGGAACGTCAGCTCGCTGGGGTCGGCACAGACCGGTCAGCCATTCTCCGTACTATTGGGCACCGACGCTAGCGGTATCGGCGACTACATTGATTTTCCAGATCGCCCGAATATCTCCCGCCCCAACCCGGTTCTGGGCGGGGTAAACGAATATTTCGACGTTAGCGCTTTCACCACGCCAGCGGCCGGTCATATCGGTACCGCTTCCCGTACCCCGGTGATCGGTCCCGGATTCGCGCAGATCGATGCCTCGGTGGCGAAAGTCTTCCGGCTCACCGAGAGCACGAACCTGCAGTTCCGGACGGATTTCTTCAACATCGCAAACCACGCCAATTTCAGTTTGCCGAACTCGAACCTCTCGTCGCCGCAGGTAGGAGTGATCAGCACCACCGACGGAGTGCCGCGGGAGATTCAGTTCAGCCTGAAGCTGGTCTTCTAAACCGCATTTCTCTAGCGTGGGCCGCGGAGCGAACCAGCCTCGCGGCCATTTTCTCTGTTTGAGCGGCCTACGGGTATGAAGTCTGACGATGCGCCTCATCCGTCCTGGTGGATACGCCAGTATCTCGACTCGTTCGTGCTCTCGGAGGAAGAGGCCTGGCGGATCATCGACGGGCCTCCGTGGAAGTGCGTGATCGGCTGGGTGACCAGGGCGTGTGAGCCGGTGGTGTGCGAGATGGCCTACGCCGTGATCGAGGGCACGATCATGCTGACCTCAACCCGCAACCGGGACAAGGTGAAGGCGCTGCGCCGGAACCCGGCGATTTCCATCTGTTTCCAGGGCAGCGGACTGAAACAGGTTACGATTCGGGGCAGGGTGGAGTTCTGCGAAAATCCACAAACGGTGCGACGGTGGGCAGAAGCAACCGTGGCCAATGCGCTGAAACCTTTCCCCCCGGCGCAGCAGGAGAAGGAAATTCAACGCTATCTGAGCCCGGATCGTCTGGTTCTGATTGTGCACGTGGAGAAGATGCGGACCTTCGATGGGGAAAAGATGTTCCGGGTGGAAAAGGCAAGCGGCTGAGGCCCTCTGAGGGCGTTACCGAGCAGGCACGACTTCGCATTTCTTGACAACAAGACAAACGTTTGGTAGATTCTGGCCACAGCGAATTTCCGAGGGAACACATGACGCAGACATCCACTCAACGCGGCTCGGCCGAGGCCGCCGCCAAAGCCTACTTCGACGCCGTTCATGCCGAAAGCACCGCGGCGATAGCCAAAGCCTTTGCCGAGGACGCCGAGGTCCACTTTCCTGCGCGAGAGCCGGTCATCGGAAGAGCGAATGTGGCCGCTTTCTACGCCGATGTATTCAAGTTTTACGTCAAGCGGCACGACGAAATCACGCGCTGGTTCCACAGCGCGGACGGCACCGTGGCCGCGCAGATCCACTTTAAAGGAACGACCAATACCGGACGCGACGTTGTGTTCGATGCCGTGGATGTGTTCACGGTCGAGAGCGGGCTGATCAAGCGTTTGTGGATCGTTTACGACAGCGCGAAGGTTCTGCAGATGCTCGGGGGATTACCCGGGAAGTCGTAACACGCGCGTGGCACGGATGACTTGCCCCAGGCAGTGACGGCGAAAGATATCCCATTCCTGCGCTCGACGAACAGTTCGCGCAGAGGAAGGCAGGGCACGACGAATGACGGGGGAGTTAAAGTTGGCCGACAAGGTCGAGATCACGACCATCCTCGATAACATGGTAGACGTGCTGTTGCCCAGCACGGACACGGTCAAGCGGTACGTTCTTCAGCGAGATTTCTTCCTTTCCGACACACTGGTTGCGGAGCACGGCTTCTCAGCGCTGGTGACGGTGGAGTCGGGTGATCGCCGGGAATCGTTCCTGTTTGACGCAGGGTTGAGCTGGGGTGGACTGACCCACAACATGGACGTCCTCGGAATCAAGGCCCATGAACTGCACGCTATCGTGCTCAGTCATGGACACGCCGATCACTCCAACGGGCTGATGGGACTGGCCAAGCGTCTTGGAAGCCGTCGGCTGCCAATGCTGCTCCATCCCGATGCCGGGATGCAGAGGAAGGTGTGTTTTCCCGACGGACGGGAGATTGTGTTGCCCCCTCCAGATCGTCAGAGCCTGGGCCAGGAGGGTATCGACTTCGTCGAAGACCGCAAAGCTAGCTACGTCCTTGGCGGTCTTGCGCTGGTGACGGGGCAGATCGAGCGAACCACAACTTTCGAGAAGGGTCTGCCGTTCCACTTCGCATTTGACGGCGGGCAATGGCAGTCGGATCCCAGCGTGCATGATGACCAGGCGGTGGTCATGAACCTGAAGGACAAGGGCTTGGTCATCCTGACCGGCTGCGGCCATGCCGGAGTGGTCAATACCATCCGCCACGCGCGCAAGATCAGCGGCGTGGACCGGGTGTGCGCGGTGATTGGCGGTTTCCACCTGTCGGGCCCGGCTTTCGATCCGATTATTCCCGACACGCTCAACGAGCTTAAGGCGCTGAACCCGGTGCTGATCGCCCCCGGGCACTGCACGGGATGGAAGGCGATCCACACCATCGCACGGGAGATGCCCGAGGCGTTCGTCCAGAACAGCGTGGGGACAAAGTTCGTGCTATAGGCATGGGAAGTCCGGCTGGAGAGAGGAAACCATGGAGGAAGTGAAGGTCAGTGCGACGGCCCGCGACGTGCCACTGGAGTGGGTGCTGGATTACTTGGCATCCTTGGAGCGAGGACTGCTGGAAATCGACCCCGCCAGCCGCCAACGGGTGCTGGGCTTCGCCGAGGAGCACGTGTGCAAGCTGCCGGCCAGCGATCCGCGCGCCCTGCGGGTCAAGCATCTCGAGGGCGTGATGAACGGCCTGGATCTGGTGCCGACGTCGGTCGCGCACCAGGTGTACAAGCATGGAGCGCGCTCGTGCCAGGGCGTATTCGACAAGAATCTGGCGGCAAAGTTCGGTTACGACGGTGCGAGCATTCAATCGTGGTTCAACGCCTACGTGCGATACCTGGAGCAGATGTGGGGCGGGAGCCACTGCGTCGTGAAAGACCCGCAGACTTTTCTGAGCGATGCGACCACCGGCGGGTGTGCATGTCCGCTGATCGCGCACCGGCACGTGAGCATCCAGGATTCGTCGCACACGAACCGCTGTGAGTGCACCGCCGCGTGGTTCGAGGTGCTCTTCGAGAAGTTTCCCGGTGAGGACGTGCGGGTCGAGGTCAAAGAACTGGAGTCGTCCCTGCACGGCGGGCAGTCGTGCCGCCACCGGATCCACGTAAGGGGACATGAGGGAGATATGGTCCAGATCCAGCAGTCGGCGGCGTTTCGGGAGAAAGCCTAGGTGAAGGTCGGCCTGTTCCTGGACACCCACGGCGGCCCTTACGACATGCCCGCTCCGAACCGCGAGCGCGTGGGTGCGTTCACCGACCAGTTATTCCGCGAGGCCACGGCGGCGGAAGAGGCGGGCTTCGACTCCGTTCTGTGGGGCGAGCGCCACGGACGGACCGAGACGCTGTTCCCCTCCGTACTGACGCTGATGGCGGCGATGGCCGTACGCACTTCGCGCATCCGGCTGGGCACCTACATCCTGATCCTGCCCCTGTACAACCCGATGCACGTCGCGGAGGAGGTGGCCATGATTGATCACCTCTCGCGGGGACGCGTCATCCTGGGGGTGGCGTCGGGCTACCATCCCGGATACAACCAGTTTTTCGGCGTGCCGTTCGAGGAGCGCGGCGGACGCTTCGAAGAGGGCATGGAGGTGCTGGAAAAGGCATGGAGCGGCCAGCGCTTCACGTTTGAAGGGAAGTACTTCCAGTATCGGGACGTCCTGCTCACGCCCACCCCGTTCCAGAAGCCGCGCCCAGAGTTGTGGCTGGGCGGCATGTTTCCCAAGACTATCGCGCGGGCCGGGCGGCTGGGTGACGGGTGGTGCACGGATCCGTTTCCCCTGGATGCGGTGGTTTGGCGGGAGAAGGTGAATCTCTACCGGAAATCCGCCGCCGAACAGGGGCGGCCCTCGCAGGTGGTGCTGATGCGTGATGCGTGGGTCAGCCCGCGCCGCGAGGAGGCCGATGAAGTCTTCCTGTCAGAAGCCATTCGGGAACTCCTGTTCTACTTCCGTTTCGGCATCGTAGCGCATCACCCAGACTTCAAGACCGAGGCGGACTTCACGCCCGACCGCATGCGCAAGCATTACGTAACGGGCACGCCCGAGGACTGCATCCGCCAACTGGAGATGTATGAACGGGACTTCGGGGCGGACTACTTTGTCCTGCGATTCCGGTTCCCACAGGGGCCCGAGCCCAAGAAGGTTCTGGACGCGGTGCGTCTGTTCGGAAAGGAAGTGCTGCCGCACTTCCGCCAGAGGGGCACAGCGGTATAGCAGCCCATGTTTCGATTTGTCCCGGGCTCAGGCGGGTAGTGACCCGTTGTCCCCTGGTAAGGTGTAGTGAGACAAACCGGAGGTGCCCAAGTCTGCGAAGCAAGGGTGAGTGGAGGGGGGGTCCGTTCGCCGTAGAAAGGGAACGTTCTGCCGATGCCGCAGAAAACGGGATCAGGGCACTCCCGCGTGGCCCGCGTGCGAGACAGCAGGAGTCAAGCCTTCAGAGGTACCGTTTCGGGACATTCCAATTAGGGCGTAACCGGCTTGACTTGGGCCGGTTTTCGGCTGAGAATAGGCGCGATGTTTAATCAACTAAACGTTTGTTTGGTACGCCAGTCGGATTCTGATGCGAGATTCGGTTTTGACAGGCCAGGCAAGTTTCCCACCCTCCTTGGTTGGAGATGCCCTGAGTGAAGTTCGGCATGCTGGTCAACACGCAGGATCCGCCGGACGGGCGTAATATCGCGCGTCTGTACGAAGAAGTGTTGCGCGAGGCGGAACTAGCGGAAGCCGTCGGCTTCGACTCGGTGTTCGTACCCGAACATCACATGATGCCCGACGGGTATCTCCCGGCGCCGGCGGTGCTGCTGGCTGCGATCGCCAGCCGGACGAAAAAGATCCGGCTGGGGACCTCGATTCTGCAGTTGCCCGAATGGGATGCGATCCATATCGCGGAAGAATGGGCGGTGCTCGACAACATCTCCCGCGGGCGCTCCATCCTGGGAGTCGGTTTGGGGCTGGTCGAGCCGGAGTTCAAGCTCTTCGGCAGGAACATCAAGGATGCCGCTCCGCTGTTCAACGAGCAGGTGCAGGTGATCCGCCAGGCCTGGTCGCAGAACCAATTCTCTTATTCCGGAAAATTTCATCACTACGAAAATGTGGGCATCACGCCGCGCCCGGTGCAAAAGCCGCACCCCCCGATCTGGATCGGGGCCATGTCGGAGCCGGCGTTAAAGCGGGCCGCTCGCCTGGGTGATGGCTGGATTTCCGATCCCCTGCACCACATCAACGTCATGAAGGCGTGGGCGGACATTTACCGCAAGGAAGCAGCGACCCACGGCAACAAGACGGAAGCCGTGCTGATCCGGGATTGCTGGGTGGCCGAGACACGGAAAGAGGTCGAGGAGGTGTGGTGGCCGGGGCTGAGGGCCATGCACCTGTTCTACAAGAATCTCGGGTTCTTTGAGTCGGGGCGATTCAATACCGAATGGGAGCCGTGGGTACGCACCATCAAGGACGAGGAGTGGACCTTCGAGCGGATTGCTCCGAATCGCGACATCGCCGGCACGCCCTCGCAGGTGATCGAAGAGGTGGAACGCTACCGGGAAACGGTGGGCAGTGAATACATCGTGTGCTACTTCCGGCATCCTACGGGACCGGATCACGAACGCACGATGAAGTGCATTCGCATGTGGGGAGAGAAAGTGATCTCCCATTTTTCCTGACAGGTAAAAGAATGAAGATCGGATATCTGCTGGACACCCATGGCGGGCCTTACGATCAGCCGCCTCCAAGCCGCGATCAGACGAGCGCGTTTGTCGATCATTTGCTGCAGGAAGCCGACCTGGCCGAGGCGGGCGGCTTTCACTCCATTGTTGTGCCGGAGCGGCACGGGCGAACCGAGTGCATGTTTCCGTCGCCTTTGATCTTGCTTTCCACCCTTGCCACGCGCACATCAAACGCCCGGCTGGGCACTTACATCTGCATCCCGCCGCTCTACAACCCCATGCATCTGGCGGAACAGTTCGCCATGATCGATCACCTGTCCCATGGGCGAGTCATTGTGGGGATTGCCTCCGGGTATCACCCGGGATATCAGGAATTCGTGGACGTTCCCTACAAGGAGCGCGGGGCGCGCTTTGAGGAGTCCTACGAGATCATGATGCGGGCGTGGACCCAGGACAAGTTCTCTTATGAAGGGAAGTTCTGGAATCTCAAAGATGTTCGTTTGACACCAAAGCCTTATCAGCAGCCGAGGCCGGAGATCTGGGTGGGCGGGATGTTCCCGAAGACGATCGCCCGCGCGGGACGAATGGGCGATGCCTGGTGCAGCGATCCGTTTCCGCTCGATCCCAAGGTGTGGAACGAGCAGGTGCGAATTTATCGCGAGGAAGCGAAGAAGCACGGAAACAAATCCACGGTCGTGCTGATGCGCGATGGGTGGGTTTCACCGCGCAGGGAAGAGTCGGACGAGGTTTTTCTCGATCTCGCGATCCAGGAGTGGCTATTCTATTTTCACTGGGGGATTCTCACGCATCATCCCGAGTTCCAGAAGGAGTCGGATTTCACGCGCGAGCGGGCGCGCAAACATTTCATTACCGGCACGCCGGAGGATTGCATTCGGCAGGCGCAGATGTATGGGCGCGATTACGACGTAGACTACTTGATCATGCGCTTCCGCCTGCCCGGCGGACCGGCGCGGGAGAAAGTGCTCGACTGCCTCAGACTGTGGGGCAAGGAAGTGATGCCGGCGTTCCGCTGACGCCAATTCAAGGAGGTCGTATGCCAGTTTTACCGCTAGTGCCGCCGGAGAAGATGGAACCCGACATTCGGCAGACCATGGAGATGTACCAGGAATGGATCGGGGATTCCGTGTACTCGGCGTTCATGGCACACGTTCCGGAGATTTTCCGGAAGTTTAACGACTTCTATATGTCCTGCCTGAACGGGCGGGTGGAATCGGAGACGAAGGAGTTGGCTCGGCTGCGGATGGCGCGGTTGAATAGCTGCGAGTATTGAAAAATCGCAAACATCGTCTGGGCCAGACGAAACAACATTCCGCAACAGAAAGTCGACGACATCGATCATTACTGGGATTCCCCTGCATTTAGCGAGCGGGAGAAAGCGATTTTGAAGTTGGCGGATTGGCATGCGTTCCGCTCGTGGGGACGAATCGACGAAGAAACGCTGGCGCTGTTGCACAAGCACTTTAGCGATCCCGAGATAGTCGAACTGGGCTGCTATTTCGCCATCGTCACCGGGTTTCAGAAGTTCAATTCCGTTTTCCAGGTCGAGTACGCATGTCCGTTGCCGCATGCGGGCGGAGGCGAACCGGCCCGTTGACGGATCGGAGCCACCATGCGGGTGGAGCTTGAGGGTAAGGTCGCGCTGGTGACCGGGGCGAGTTCGGGGATCGGACGGGCGATTGCGATTGCACTGGCGGCGAGCGGCGCGCAGGTGGTGGTCAACTTCCGCAAGAATGAAGACGGAGCCGGGCAGACTCTGCGAGCGATCCAAGACGCCAACGGCCATGCCTGGACGCATGGCGCCGATGTTTCCGACCCGGGAGCGGTTCGTTGGATGTTTGCCCAGATCGGCGAACACGCGGGCGGAGTCGACATCCTGGTCAACAATGCGGCCGACCCGGTTGCCAGCCAACCGATCGAAGAATGGACCGCTGAGCTTTGGGATCGTGTGCTGGCGGTGAACCTGCGGAGCGTGTTTCTTTGTGCGCAGGCGGCGATTCCGGCGATGAAGCAGCGGGGCTGGGGAAGGATCGTCAATATTTCGTCGATCGGGGCAGCGGCGGGCGGGAGTCCTGGGACCTTGCCTTATGCGGCGGCGAAAGGCGGGGTGGGGACTTTCACGCGCGGATTGGCGCGGGTGCTTGGAGAGTGGGGCGTGACCGTCAATGCGGTGTCGCCGGGTTCGATCGCGACGGAGATGCAGAGCCGTTTCGTGACTCCAGAGTACATTCAGGAAAAGATGAGCGAGAGCGCCCTGGGACGCACGGGCTTGCCGGCAGAGGTGGCTGCGGCGGTGCTGTTTCTGGTTTCGGCGGAGGCGGCGTATATCACCGGCCAGGTGATTCGCGTGGATGGTGGCAGGCGGGCATGATTCCGGCTAGAGTTGTATTGACCTAATCCTCACGATCTGTTACAAAACAAGCGTTTGGTAGGTCGGGAGGAAGATTGCCATGAGTGACAGGCCTTCGCAGCCCATGCCACTGATCCTGGCCGATGCCAGCAACGACCGTTCGTCGTTGCCCAAGATTCACGAACGCAACGTAAACGTAAAAGTGATTGACGAGGGGAAGACGTACCTCCGCGTGCATGCTTCGCTGCTCGATGTGGAGCACAGCTTCCAGGCGGAGATGGTGGTGGACATTCAGAGCGGCCGCATTGAGGAAGTCGCGGCCGCCATGGCGCAGGGGCCCTACAAGAAGTATTGCCCTTACGCCCTCGACAACGTGCAGAAACTGAAGGGCGACGTGATTGGGCCGGGGATCAGCCGGCGGATTATTGAGAAGGTGGGACGCAACACCGGGTGCTTTCACCTGGTGGAGATTTTCCAGGCGGCGGTCAGTTTTGCGGCCACGATTCTCATCGGCAAACGGGCGCGGTGGGAAGGGTTGGATGACGTGGCGATGTCGGAAGAAGAGCACCGCGAGCGCTGGATGCCTTACCTGAAGAACACTTGCCAGGTATTTCGCGTGGACAGCCTGGCCGGGGAGAAGAAGTAAACGGGAGAGGAAATGGCTGCCAGAAAAGAAAACAAGGTGATGAGCGCGGCGCAGGCGGTGGCCATGATCCGCGACGGGGACACCCTTGCGATCCAGGGCATGGGGACGCAGATGAGTCCGCTGGCGCTGGTGCGCGAAATTATCCGGGCGGGCAAGCGCGATCTGAAAGCCGCAATGGTCGTCGGTGGCATTGGGCTGGACTGGCTGATCGCGGCCGGCTGCGTGAGCAAAGTGATGGCCATCATCGTCAACCTGGACGAATTCGGCATGGCCAACGCGTTTCGTCGCGCGGTCGAAGCCGGCCAGGTCACGATGGAGGAGTACACCGAGCACCAGATGTTCACGCGCTTCAGTGCGGGCGCGTACGGATTGCCGTTCATGGTCACACAGTCCGGCTTGGGGAGTGCGGTGGTCGATCTTCATCCCGATACGACCAAGGTAATTGAGTGTCCTTTTACGCAGCAGAAAGTGATTGCGTGCCGGGCTCTGGTTCCCGATGTGTGCATTCTGCATGCGCACCGGGCCGATGCGCTGGGCAATGTGCAGTTCTTTCCCAAGCCCATCTGGGGAGATGTGGACGTGTTCCCGCGGGCTTCGAACAAGGTCATCGTGACGGTGGAGGAAATTGTCGATACCGAGGAAATCCGCCGCACCCCGGAGCGCACGGGGCTGCCTTACTTCAAGGTGGATGCGATCGTGCATGTGCCGTACGGGGCGCATCCTTGCTCGCTGTTTCCCAACTACAACTTTGATCGCAGCGTGATGGAACAGTATGCGACGGAGTCGCGCACGCAGGACGGCACCAACGCATTCCTGGAGAAGTACGTGCTGGCCCCGAAGAACCAGACCGAGTATTTGCAGGCGGTGGGTGGCGCCGAGGCGCTGCTGCGGATTAAGAGTTTCTGGAGCTGAGCATGGGCAAGACTTCGCAGGACTACACGATTGACGAGCTGATGGTGGTCACGCTGGCGCACGCGTTCACCGATGACGACATCATGCTGAACGGTACTGTGTCTTATATTCCGGTCTCAGCGTTCATGCTGGCCCGCGAGACGCATGCCCCGAAAATGACTTGGGTCGCGGGGGCGGTGGGCGTGGATGCGGACCCCGGCTACATTATCGGCAACACGCTCGATCCCACGATGTGGAAGAACTGCGTGATGTACCTGCCGCAGATCGGCGATATGTGGGGATACGTGCATCGCAATACGCTGGAGATTTTCTGCATACGCGGGGCGCAGATCGACCAGTATGGAAACGTGAACAACAGCATTATTGGCAAGGATTATCACAAGCCCAAGGTGCGTCTGCCGGGTTCGGCGGGGATGGGCGACATGTGCACGCTGCACAAGCGGATCTATATCTGGTCCACCACCCACAACCCGCGGACCCTCGTCGAGAAGGTGGACTTTCTGGCGGCGCCGGGATATCTCACCGGGGGCGATGCGCGGGCGAAGCTGGGACTGCGCAACGGGCCGGAGATCGTGGTGACCGATCTCTGCGTGATGGATTTTGAGCCAACCAGCAAGCGCATGCGGCTGAAGTCGGTGCACCGCGGGATTACCCCGAAGGAGGTGCAGCAGGAGACAGGTTTCGAACTGCTGATGCCCGCGGACGTTCCCGAAACGCCGGCGCCCAGCGTGGAAGAGGTCGAGTTACTCAGGAAGAAGATTGATCCGAAGAACATGCGGAAGCTGGAGTTCCGCGGATCCAAGACCAAGGTGTGAGCGCGTCCAGGCAAATAGCAGTTCCGCGTTTCGCCTGGAACGGCACGGTTTCACATAGAGACGCAAGCGAATCGGGGCGTTTGTGAATATACAGCTAGGCGTTCCCGGCGGGATCATGCCGCCGTTCGACAAAGTGATTCAGCAGGCGCAGCGCGCCGAGAGCAAGGGCTATGACTCAGCGTGGTGGCCTTGCCACCTGATGGGATGGCATCCGCGGTCGGTGTGGACTCCGGATGTTACTCCGCTGGCAAAGTACCAGAAAAGCGCTGACGTCTATTTTGATCCGATTGCGGCGATGTCCGCGGTGGGCGCGAACACCCAGAAAATCCAGTTAGGCGTGGGAGTAACAGACATCCTGCGGCGGCATCCCGCAATGCTGGCGCAAGCAGCTTTGACACTCGATCACATCTGCCGCGGGCGGCTGATTCTGGGGCTCGGGTCAGGCGAGCAGTGCAATCTCACTCCTTACGGTATTGACTTCAGCCAGCCTGTCTCGAAGCTCGAAGAGGGAATTCAGGTTCTGCGCCTGCTGTGGAAGTCGGCCGGTGATCCGGTTTCGTTTCACGGGAAGCATTTTCAGTTAGAAGGCGCGGTACTCGGGCTGGAGCCGTATGAAGGCAGGACGCCTCCGGTGTGGGTTGCGGCGCACGGCCCGCGGATGCTGACGATCACTGGGAAGCTGGCGGACGGCTGGCTTCCGACGAGGATGACTCCGGCAGAGTATGGCGAAAAGCTGGCGGCGATTCGCAAAGCATCCGCGGAAGCCGGACGCAGTGTGGACGCGGTAACACCTGGGATGCTGGCTTATGTTGTGGTTGACGAGGACCGGAACGCCATTCCGCAACTGCTCGATCACCTGCTGGTGAAGGGACTTTGCCTGCTGTTGCCGGGAGAAGTGTTCAAGCGCTTCGGCTACGAGCCTCCTTTCGGAGAAGGCTCGGCGGGGTTCCATGATTATGTGCCTTCGCTTTTCGGACGCCATGATGCCATCCGCGTGATCAACAAAGTTCCGCGGGAAGTGGTGGAATACTTTACCCTGCATGGCACGCCGGAGGATGTGGCGGAGCAGGTGAGCGCGCTGGCGGCTGCAGGACTGCGTCACCTCGTGCTGTGGAACATCACTCCGTTCGCGGATCCGGGACGGGCCAAGTCTTCTTTCCAGGGTATGGACCGGATTAAGGAATTGCTGGGGACGACGGTGCCAGCGCAATGACAATGGCAAGGAGTTCACATGCGGCTGAAAGGTAAACGCGCGCTGGTGACCGGAGGGGCCTCAGGGATTGGGTATGCCATCGTCGAGCGCTTTCTGCACGAAGGAGCGGGCATTGCATTTGCCGACATCAACGTTGAAGGATGCAGGCGGGCTGAAAAAGAGTTCAGCAAAGACGGGTGCAAGGTGCTCGGGTTGGTCGGCGATGTCTCAAAGTCGGCGGATGCGACACGGCTGGTGAGCGAGACGGTGAAGTTCCTGGGCGGGTTGGATATTCTGGTCAACAACGCCGGGATCGACATCAAGGGGACCGTGGTGGAGATCAGCGATGAAGATTGGGAGCGGCAGATCGGCGTCAATCTCGGTGGCGTCTATCGCATGAGCAAGTACGCTGTGCCAGAGATGATCAAGGCTGGGGGCGGCGCGGTGGTCAATATCGGTTCGATCGCCGGATTCCTCGGATACTCGGATTTGGCGGCGTATGGCGCTTCGAAGGGAGCGGTGGTCCAGCTTACCCGCAATATGGCGGGAGACTTCGCCAAGCACAAGATTCGCGTTAATTCCGTGAATCCCGGCGTAGTGGATACGCCTTTGCTCGAGCACGCCTGCAAGGCGCAAGCCGGGGCCAATGGGGACTGGCAGGCGATCAAGCGGGCTTATCTCGAAGGCCAGCTTCTGAAACGCGCGGCCGCCCCGGCGGAGATTGCCAGCGCAGTGCTGTTCCTGGCCAGCGATGAGGCAGGCTTTGTCACAGGCACGGCTTTGATGGTTGACGGTGGATACCAGATCCAGGAATAGGGCCAATATGCGATTGCAAGGGAAAAGAGCGCTGGTGACGGGCGGGGCGTCGGGGATTGGGTTCGCGATTGCGAAGCGCTTTTCCGACGAGGGCGCAAACGTTGCGATTGCCGATGTGAATCCGGCCCAAGCCGACGATGCCGTGAAGAAGAGCGGCGGTAAGTTTGGCCGGACGGTGGGCGATGTGTCCAAACTGCGCGATGCCGAACGCATGGTGCAGGAGGCGGTGGCGCAACTCGGCGGGCTGGACATCCTGGTGAACAACGCGGGGATCGAGACCACAGGTTCGGTGACGACCGCCGACGATGACCAGTGGGAGCGGCAGATCGGCGTCAACCTGAATGGGGTGTACCGCATGAGCCGCTTTGCCGTACCCGAGATCATCAAGGCGGGCGGCGGGGCGATTGTCAACATGTCGTCGGTGGGTGGGCTGGTGGCGGTGCGGGAATACTCGGCGTATGGCGCGTCCAAGGCGGGGGTGATCCAACTCACGCGCAGCATGGCGGCGGATTACGCGGACCACAAGATCCGCGTGAACTGCTTGTGTCCGGGGGCGGTGGATACACCTTTGTTGCAGCGGGCCTGCGAGAAGCTGGGCGGGAGCGATCCAGGGAAGATTCGCGAATTATATGCCAGCTTCACTTTGCTGAAGCGGATTGCGCAGCCGGAAGAGATTGCAGCAGCAGCTCTGTTCCTGGCCAGCGATGAAGCGAGTTTCATCACCGGGGTCGCTTTGCCGGTGGATGGCGGGTTCAGCGCTCAATAGGGTGCCGGTCGAGGAGGACAATGGCGGAAAGCGGTGACAAGAACATAGCGGTGGCCAAGAGCTACTTCGCGGCAGTAAACGAGACGCGGCTCGACGATCTGGCGGGAGTCTTTGCAGAGAATGGCGTTTTGTCTTTTCCCATGCTTCCGCCCATCGAGGGGCGAAAGGCGATCCGCGATTTCTATGCGGGAGTTCTGCAGTTTTATCCCAAGCGCTACGACGACGTAACGCGGTGGTTCGTGAGCGAGGCGGGCGACGTGGCGGCAGAGATCCACTTTGAGGGCCGGACCTCCACAGGGCGGGACGTGATCTTCGACGCAGTGGACGTGTTTACCATCAAGAACAATCTCATCCAGAAGCTCAATATTTTCTACGACAGCGCCAAGGTGTTGCAGATGGTGGGCGACCTGCCGAAATGATTCTCCCCATGGCCAAGGAAGCAGCCCACTCCGATTCAGAGCAGTTGGCCTACCTGCGGGGCCGCGAAGATGAGCCAGGCATGCAGTGTGACATGCAGTGGGACCGGACGACGTTGCCGGAAGCCCTGCGGCGGTGCGTTTCGAAGTGGGGGGAACGGGAACTGCTTGTCTTTGCCGGGGAGCGGATCACGGCAAATGCATTTGCCCGGGATGTGAGCCGGTTTGCGGGCGGACTCCGCGTGCTGGGCGTTCGCCGGGGCGACAACGTCGCCGTGTGGCTGGCAAACGTCAAGGAATATGCGGTGGCGGAGTTCGCTTTGGCCGCTTTGGGTGCGGCCATGGTCCCGATCAATATCCGCTATCAGAAAGAGGAAGTTCAGTATGCGCTGCGACAGTCGGATTCCAGGACACTGTTGTTTTGTCCGTCTTTGCTGAAGACCGATTGCATCGCGATGGTGCGCGCGATTTGTCCGGAGTTGATGCAGGCGGCCGGCAGCCAGAGGCAGAGTGAGGCGCTGCCCAAACTGCGGGACCTGATTCTGGTCGGCGCGGCAAGTGCCGGGATGAGATCGTTTTCGGAGGCGCTCGGCTTGGGTGACGCGAGCCCGGCCGGCAGCCAGGAGGAAGTCCGCGCCGACAGTGTTCTGGTTTTGCAGTACACCTCGGGCACCACCGCGTTTCCCAAGGCGGCGATGTTGACGCAGGGGCAGAGCCTGCGCAATGCCTTTCAGATGGCGAAGCGCGCCGGCTTCGATGAAGCAGACCGGCTGCTTTCCGCCATGCCGATGTTTCATGTGGGCGGCTCGGTGTGTGCGCTGCTGGGGGCGATCACCATCGGCTACCAGTTGCATACGGGATCGAATTTCGATGCAGGCGAAACCCTGCGCCTGATCGAAGAAGAAAAAATCACCGCGTACGCAGGCTTGGAGCCGATGTACCTGGCGATGCGCAATCACGAAGACTTCCCGCGGCGTTCGCGGGCGTCTCTGACAAAAGGCTGGACGGCCGGGACACCGGCGATCTTGCGGATGGTGGCGGAAGAGATCGGCATCCGGAATATCTGTTCGTTGTATGGATTGTCGGAAGGGAGCCCGAATGTGTGCATCGCGCACTGGCAAAACGATGCCTACGAGAAACGAATCGGGACGATGGGACGGCCGCAGCCGGGGACGGAGGTCAAGGTGGCCGATCCCGTCACCAGCGCGCCCTTACGGCGCGGGGAGCCTGGGGAAATCTGCGTGCGGGGCTGGACGGTGATGAAGGGGTATTACAACAACCCGGAGGAGACGGCGAAGGCCCTCGATGAAACGGGCTGGCTGCACACGGGCGACGCGGGATTCGTGACCAAAGACGGGTACCTGGTGTGGACGGGCCGCATCAAGGACATGATCCGCGTGGGAGGGGAAAACGTTTCGGCGGTCGAGGTGGAACACCTGCTTTGCACCCATCCCAAGATCGTGGCTGCAGCCGTTGTGGGTGTGCCCGACGAAAAGTTGCAGGAAGCCGGAATGGCGTTTGTGCAACTCAAGGAGGGCGAGACCGCGACGGAGAGTGAGATTGTCGAATATTGCCGCGAGCGGGTGGCAGTGTTCAAGGTTCCTAAGTATGTCCGCTTCGTGGAGCAGTTCCAGACTACCGGAACCGGGAAAGTCCAAAAATTTCTTCTTCGGCAGAAGGCTCTTCAAGAGCAACAAAAAGTCCGTAAATAGTCCATGCCGTCGATTCAGGGGATTTCATGCAGAAGAGCGTAGTGATACTTGGCGGAGCACGTACCCCGATGGCGGAGTACTGCGGGCAGTTCAAAGAGATGTCGGCGACCGATCTTGCGGTGGTGGCGGCGAAAGCGGCGCTGGAGCGCACGGGAACCGCGCCGGAGCAGATCGATCACGTGGTGATGGGCAACGTGGTGCAAAGCGGGCCGGATGCAATCTATGCCGCGCGCCATGTAGCATTGCGGGCGGGAATCCCGAAGGAACGGCCGGCTTTTGCGGTGAACCGGCTGTGCGGGTCGGGGATTCAGTCCATTGTGAGCGGCGCCCAGATGATCCAATTGGGCGAGGCAACGCGGGTGCTGGCGGGCGGGATGGAATCGATGAGCCAGGCGCCATTCGTCATCCCTGGGGCGCGGTGGGGACTGCGATTGGGATCGTCGACATTGATCGATATGCTGATGTCATCTCTCTACGACACCTACTGCGGCCTTTACATGGCACAAACGGCGGAGCGTGTGGCGAAGAGATATGGCCTTACTCGCGAGCATCAGGACGAGTTCGCTTGCGTGAGCCAGAAGCGCGCCGCGGCGGCGCGTGAAAGATTGAAGGAAGAAATCCAGCCGGTCGAAATCAAATCGAAAAAGGGAACAGAACAGTACGAGCTTGACGACCACGTAAGGACCGACACAACCGTTGAGGCATTGGCTAAGCTGAGGCCAGCTTTTGGAAAAGATGGTACGGTCACCGGCGGGAATGCCTCCGGCATCGTTGACGCCGGAGCCGCGGTCGTGATCGCGGATGAAAACGCGATCGCAGGATCGGGCGGCAAGCCGCTGGGAAGAATCGTGTCCTGGGGAATCGCAGGTGTGGATCCAGCCGAGATGGGGTTGGGGCCTGTGCCGGCCTCGAAGGAAGCCTTGAAAAAAGCGGGTCTGAAACTCGCGGACATGGACCTGGTCGAAGTGAACGAGGCCTTTGCGGCGCAGTATCTCGGAGTGGAAAAAGAACTCGGGCTGGATCGTGAGAAGACCAACGTGAATGGCGGCGCGATTGCGCTGGGGCACCCCCTGGGCGCGACCGGAACACGGCTGGTGTTCACGTTGCTGCTCGAACTGCGGCGCAGAAAAGGGAAGTACGGCTTGGCGACCGCCTGCATTGGCGGCGGGCAAGGCATCACACTGATCGTTGAGTCCTACAATTGAAGTGGTTTACTCCTGCGAGACCGTCCAGTTTTCCGGACGGTCTTCCTGTTTTTGCCAGTGCACGTTGATCTGTCCGTAGCCAACTTGGCCTTCGCATTGGAATTTGGCCGCGCCGAAGTAGTGATAGCCAGTCTTGTTGCGCTCCTGGAACGAGGTGTTGAAGGCATTGAGGACTCTAGCGGTGGCGCTGACCCGATCCCCATTGCGGCCTTCCATGGCGAGCGTGAGCGCGGCGGGAGCCTGGCCTTTGGGCGCGTATTCAGCCTTCAGCGTCGAACGGCGGATCAATTCGTTCTGTTTTCCCCGCCAGATATATCCGTATAGAATTTCGCGGCCGTCCGCCAGGGTAATCAGAAAGGTATTGAAAGCAAAGCCGCTGGAAAACTGCGCGGAGGCCCAGATCCAGCGGCGGATGCCCGCGCGGGCGCCCCATCCCCAGGCGTGGTCGCGGACGCCGACGCCATCGATTTTGTAGCGTTCCGCTCCAACCCGCACTTCGCCGGTGTAGCGTCCCTGCTGTTCGTAGTGATGGCTGTTGGTTTTCTCGAGCGCACCGTGAGACTGGCCCCAAAAGTAGGCGGGATGGATAGCGTGGAAGGTGGTGTCCACGCGGACGCGGCCATCATCGAAATAAATTTCCCAGGTTTTGAACGGCTCGACCGGCCGGAAGAAGAGATGCCCGAAGCCGAGGCGCTCTGCGCCGATATCGCGCGGGATGTTGAAGTCCCAGCGGGTGAAGCTGCCGAGAAGAACGTCGTCGCGCCAGAGGGCGAAAATGACGTCGCCAACTTGCTGGTTGGGGTGCACGCCAATGTAGCCGAAGCTGGAGAGGCGGCTGGCGGGATCGAAGAAATCAAAATAGCAGGCTTCGCGCCAGGTGGGCTCTTCGCCGGTGGGATGGATGAAGTCGTCTTGCGGTTGAGGTTCAGACATAGGAGTTAGCACCCAGCATTTCGTCATTCGGCCGGCAGTAACCTGACGGCCGTTCTATTGGAGCGGTCTTGCAGCAAATCCCAACATGGCTTCGGCCTCGACCACAGCCTTGAGCGTGGCTTCAAACGCTTCCGGTGAAACCGACAGGCTGGTCAGGCCCGCGGAAATCAACCTGGGAACGAGTTCCGGATAGCGCGATGGCGCATTTCCGCAAATGGAGACCGGCCTCCCCGCGGCCCGGCAGGCCTTCGCGATGATTGCGATTGCGTTCTGGACCGCGGGATCGCGCTCGTCGAATTCCTTAGCCAGGCGAGCGCTGTCGCGGTCAATTCCGAGCATAAGCTGCGTGAGGTCGTTGGAACCGATCGAGATGCCGGACACCAGCGGCAGAAATTCGTCAATCAGCAAGACGTTGGAGGGGACCTCGGCGACCATCCAGAGTTCGAACTCCGGATCGGCGAACAGGCCCTCCTGTTCAACGATTTCGCGGCATCTTTTCAGTTCTCGTGGAAAACGGACGAAGGGGAGCAGCAGGCGAACGTTTCGCAGGCCTCCGTCGCGCACGCGCTTCACCGCCCGGAGTTCGAGGCGAAAGCTTTCGGGATCGGCAAGGTAGCGGGAGGCGCCGCGAAAGCCGAGCATGGGATTTTCTTCGCGCTGCTCGTATTGGCCGCCGCCTTCGAGGCCGGCGTATTCATTGGATTTTAGGTCCAGCGTTCGAAAGAATACCGGTCGGGGTGCGAATTCCTGGGCGACTGTGGCCAAGCCATTGGCGAAGGAATCGATGAACGCAATGTCGCCCCCGTCGGCGATCAGCTTCTTGGGATGGATTCCCATGGAGAGCGCAAAAAACTCGGCACGCATTAAGCCAACGCCGTCGCAGGGCAGCTTGGCATACTTGGCCGCCAGTTCGGGGAAGCCGAGATTGATGTAGACGCGGGTTTGAGTGGGGGGGCGATCCATCAGTTGTCGAGAAAAATCTCGCCTTTCTGGTTCAGTCTGACTCTGCGGCCGTCAAGACCGTTGGTGTGTTCCATCGCGCTGGCCATCACGCAAGGTAGATCAAATTCACGTGCGACGATCGCCAGGTGAGACGTGGCCCCACCGGCAGTGCAGACAATGCCCTTGATCTTCGCAAAAAGCGGAGTAGCGGCGGTGGCCGATGCCGACTGCATGAAGAGGATTACGTCCGAGAGGTCCTCCCGCATGAGTCGGAGGACATCCGGAATAGTGTCCACGACGCGCAGCGTGCCTTGGCATTCGCGGCCGGAAGTGAGCAGGCCTTGTCCAATTTTTGGCATTCAGGCGCCTCCTACTCGGCGGGAGTGGTCGCCCCAATGTTTTTCCCGCAGGACCCGTTTGAGGAGCTTGCCGGTTGGGGATTTGGGGAGGGCATCAAGGAATTCTACCGAGGTCGGCTTCTGATAGCTGGCGAGGTGAGGGCGGCAACTCTCGATGATTTCTTCGGCGGTGGCGGTGTAGCCTTCCCGCAGCACGACGCAGGCCTTCACAGTTTCTCCGTACACGGGATGAGGGACTCCGATCACAGCACATTCCTTTACGGCCGGGTGCCGGTAGATGATCTCCTCAACGCGGGCGCTGAAGATGTTTTCGCCTCCGGAGACGATCATGTCTTTCTTGCGATCGACCACGTACATGTAGCCGTCGGCGTCCCAGGTGGCGATGTCCCCGGTGTGGCACCAGCCTCCGCGCAGGGTCTCCGCGGTGAGTTCGGGCATGTTCCAGTAGCCGCGCATAACGTTTCCGCCGCGCACAATCATCTCGCCGGGAGTTTTCCCGTCGCGCGGGACGTCCTGATCGTGTTCGTCCACGACCCGAACGTCACAAAGAAGGGCCTCGCGCCCGCAGGAGTGGAGCAGGCCGGGATTGTCTTCCAACCCGCGGACGTGATCTTCGGGGCCCAGCCATGCCGACATGATGCTGACTTCGGTTTGTCCCATATATTGCAGGAAGCCTATGCCCGGAAACATTCGCATGGCGCGTTCGAGGGTGGTGGACGCGAAGGGGCCGCCGCCGTAGGAGATGAGACGGAGTGTGCTGGTGTCGAAGTTGCCGAAGCCGGGCACGTCCATGATGTAGTTCATCATCGTGGAGATGGCCAGAAGGGTCGTGACTCGATGCTCCTGGATGACCTGCAACACGCGGCGCGGATCAAAGTTGAGAATGATGACCTTGGCGCCATGGAACATGTAACCGTGCGGCAGGAGCACTGCGATGTGGAACATCTGGCCCATGATGATGTAAACGTCGTTCGAGGTAATCTGCTCGGCAACCGTCATGTTCACCATGGTGGTGTAGGCGTTCTTATGGGTGATCATGGCGCCCTTCGCCACGCCCGTGGTGCCACCGGTGTAGCAGATGAAGTAGAGATCGTCATCGCCCACGGTGTGGACGGTTTCGGGCTCGGAATTCGCACAGGTAGCGATCCACGCATCGTAATCCGTGTCGAAACCATGCCCATTGCCGATTCCGACCACCAGTTCGATGAACGGCAGACCGGAGCTGATCGATCGATAGCAGTCCGCGTATTCATTGCTGACCAGGATGACGCGAGGCGTGCCGTCACGCAGCGTGGCCGCGACTTCTTCGGGTGTAAACCGCCAGTTCATCGGTTCAACCACGATTCCAGTTTTGGCACAGGCCATGAAGAGTTCGAGGTACTCAAGCGAATTTCTGGAGTAGATGGCAACGCGGTCGCCCTTGGTCAGCTGTCGCGAGAGGAGAGCATGCGACAAGCGATTGACACGATCGTTGAATTCTCGCCAAGTCACCTGGCGGCCGGCGTTGGCGTCAACCAGCGCGATCTTATTGCAATAGCGGTGTGCGTTACGCGATGCGATGAGGCCGATGTTCACTTGCGCTTCACCTCGGCGAGTTGCAGATCCCAGAGCGGTTCGCCGCCCGGTCGCAGGATCTCAGTTTGCAGGAGCAGGCCACATCCGGGACACACGTAAGTCTGGAAAACGACAGCATCGTCGATGTAAGTTTTAGGATCCAAGATGTGCGGATTCGCTGCGGTAACCGGGTGTGATTCGGTTACGCAGTGCAGCTTGTAATTGTCGCGAGCACGGCTGATGCGGGTGTGACACTTGGCGCAGGCGAGGAAGGCCTCGCTGCCGAAGCCGACGAGCAACAACCCTTCTGCCACCTGGCGGGCGCCGTCCACGTTGGCTTTGAAATGCTCCTTCTTCGGCGCGTTGGCCAGTCGCCCGGCACGAAGTTGATCGCGGATATGATCGGTGGCGGCTTTATCAAGCTTGCCACTCTGATCGAATACCACACCATACGCCTGCTTGGCCCAGTCCGCGGTAATGTTGCCATTCACCAGGTCGCGGTGCACGGCTTCCGGATCGCGCTCGAGCGGATCTCCGTAGCCCCCGGCGCCTGCCCAGGCAAGCACAAACACGTCGTCGGGAAGGGCGGGAATGTTAAAGCTTTTCGGCGCGAGATACTCAGTCTTGCCGGGCAGATCTTCCAGCGTGTCGGGCATCTTGCCCGTCTCGCTCATGTGCGAGCGGACGCGGGCGTCGCGCTTGATGGTATAGCGGGTCGTCGAGGGAGGCGATCCGCCGAACAATCCCGGCGGAGGAACCGCGGCGTGGCCGGTTGCGGTAATGAAGGTGAGCCGATCGGTTTTGTGCGGGATGAAGGCGAGTTCGGCGGAGTTGCCTCCCCGGAACTTGCCGGCACCGCCGGAATCTCTCAGTTCACGCCGCCATAGATAAAAGATGGGATAGAACCATTCATGCTCTTCGACGTTGGGCATGGTGCTTTGCAGGTCCCAGGGCCAACCGCCGGTGTCCACGCCGTCGCGCCACGAGAGGCCGGCCAGTGCGGCGCCCACCGGATCGAGCAGGAAGGAAACGAATGGAGATTTGCGCTGATCGATTCCGTTGAATGCGGCAATCGGATACATGGCCGCTCCCATGCAACTTTGCACCTCCTTGCGGAGTTCGGGATCGGAAGAGCAGGCCAGCATTTTCGAGATAACCAGTCCGGCCAGCGCAATCGTCTGCAGCAGCGTCAGAGCGGGTGCGGCACTTACCGCGGCGGGATAGGTGGCGCAGGTCAGCGTCCCCGGGGTCGCGTTGAATTCACAGTGACGATAGGCGCCTTCGACCACGAACATCTGGTCGAACAGCATCTGGGCGCAGATCATGGAGGCGATGGCGCCTTTCCACGCGACCATGGTGCAGTTCAGCGTGCCGGACTGCGGGTCGGTGCCTTCGTTGGAGAAGATCAGCTTGTTGCCTCGTTTGGTGAGCGTGAGAGCGTTGCGGTAAATATGGCGATCCTGCGTGTTTGCCATCTCGATCCAGCCGACTTCGCGCCAGGTGCCGTCGGGAATGGTGTTCAGGCGGGCCAGGAAAGCCTTCTCGGAATCGTTCTGGAGTTTGCGGATGACGCCTTTGATGGTTTCCGGGCCGTAGCGCTTGATGAGACTGAGCATGCGCTCGCGGGCCACATTGCAGCCAGCGATTTCGGCGCGCAGATCGAGGGCCACCAACTGCGGCACACGGGAGCGGCGGATGTATTCCTCTTCGATATCGCGGCGCAGGCGACCTTTTTCGACTATCTTTATCGGCGGAATGCAGCCGGCTTCCGAAAAGATATCCGGCGCCTGGGGATTGAAGCCCCCGGGGGAAGTCCCGCCGAGATCCCACTGGTGGAGCGTGTTGCCCACCCAGCAAAAGAGTTTGCCTTCCCAGAACAGCGGAGCGATCAGGGTGACATCGGATTGATGCGTGGCTCCAATCCACGGATCGTTCGTCAGAAAGATGTCCCCGTCCTCGATGCCGGGATTAGTGGAACGATTTTCCAGCGTCCACTTGATGGCAGAGGTAGTGGCAGAGCCAAGGTATTGCAGGAAGGGACCGAAAAAAACGAAGTCTCCGATCTCATCGAGCAGGCAAGGATTGAAGTCGTGCCCGTAGGCGCAGATGGGCGAGCCCGAAATCTTCATGATGGTGTTGCCGTGTTCGACATTCATGTTCCACATGGCGTGGCGCACGACTTCGTAGGTGACAGGATCGATGCTTGCCTCGGCGGCAGTGTGCAGCTTGAGGCTGCGATCAATCGAGAGTTTTTTCGGGGCCACGTACGGATAGTTGCGGCCATCCCATTGCACAGACGGTGAAACCATGAGCGAGCCTCCTCAGTCGGACAAGGTCAAAAGAAAATTTCCGTAACCATCAAAATGTCCTTCATCACGCGGTGGAACGACGATGGTGGTTTCGGGCAGCTGAACAATGGCTGGGCCCTTCACGACCGCGTTGGTTTTCAGCCGCGCCCCATCGTAGATGGGCGTTGTGCGGAATGCCTTAAAACGGCGCCAGTAAACTTCGCGGCGGTCGATGGCGCCGGCCGATTTGACGGCTGTCCTTTTCTGAAGCGATGGCCGGCGAATGCGGCCGCGTGCCCGCACGCGGAAAAGGCCGATTTCAATTCCGGCGGCGGTGAAGGCCGAGCCGCGCCCGTGAGTGCGTTCGTACTTCTCGATGAACGCAGTCTCAAGTTCCTTGACGTGCCGGTCGCTGAGCTTGCCGCAGCGCAGCGGAACCTCGACGGTGTGGATCTGGAGTTTGAATTTCATTTCCACGGCGCGTTCGATGGCAATATCGCTGTCTTTCAGCCCATCTTTGTGGAGTTGCAGACGGGCTGGCCGTTCGAGCTCTTCGAAAATCTGGTTGAACTCCTTGCTGGGGAACGGTGCCATGAACAGCCGCGATTTTTCGTAAACGTGCAGAAGATCGGCCGCCTGGACTCCCAGCGCCGACCAGGTGGAGGCGGTGGCGCCGAGCGGGACTACGACCCGACGGCAGCCCAATTCGCGGGTGTACTCGGCGACGTGCGCGCCGGCTGCGCCTCCGTACCCGTAGACGACGAAATCGCGGGGATCAAAGCCGCGTTCGACGGTCATCTGGCGCATGAGTTCTGCCATTTGGAACTCAACGATCTGGACGGCTCCGGCAGCGGTCTCCACGGCGGTCATGCCAAGCAGGCGACCGACTCTGTCCATGGCGGAGGTGGCGGCGGCCTTGTCGAGTTGCAGCTTCCCTCCGAGGAAGTAATCGGGATTGTAGTAGCCGAGAATCAGGTCGGCGTCAGTGACCGCAGGGCGCGTGCCGCCGTGGCCGTAGCAAGCGGGGCCGGGATTGGCTCCGGCGGATTCGGGCCCGACTTTGAGGCCCCCGGTTTTCTCATCCACCCAGATGATGGAGCCGCCGCCGCTGCCGATCGAGACCAGATCGAGGTGGGGGGCGGAAAATGTGTATTGATTTACGGTTGTCTCCGTCCCGGAGAGGGGAACGCCGTCGCTCACCAATCCAACGTCGAAGCTGGTACCGCCGACGTCGGAGGCGATAACATTGTTTTGCTTGAGCAGCGAGGCGAGAAAACCGCTGGCAGTGAGGCCCCCGGCGGGCCCGGAGCCGATAGTGAAGACCGGCGTACGGGCAACTTCCGCCGCGCCGGCCACGCCTCCGGAAGATTGCATGATGACAAGCGGCCGGCGATATCCGAGGGCACGGGCTTGTTCCTCGATGCGAATGACGTAGCGCGACATCATGGGGCCAATGAAGCAGTTGATGGCGACGGCGGCGGCGCGTTCATATTCGCCGGGTTTGGAGATCAGTTCATGCCCGCAGGTAACGTACACGTCAGGCGCCATTTCTTCGATCATTTCGCGCACACGGATCTCGTGGGCAGGATTGGCAAATCCCCAGAGAAAACAGATGCCGATTGCTTGTACGCCCTGATCGAGCAACTCGCGGATGGCGGTGCGAGCTTCGTCTTCGTTCAGCGGCAGGAGAACTTCCCCGCTGAAGTCGATGCGCTCGCTGACTTCGCGGATCAGGCTGCGAGGGACGAGAGGAACCGGCTTCTGATGACGCGAGACGTGGTGGAGTTTGTCAAGCGGGAGTCCGGCGGAGCGGCCAACCGAACGCATCATGATGATGGCGTCGGCGTGACCGCGAGTGGTGATGAGTCCGGTCTTGGCGCCCTTGCGTTCCAGCAGTGCGTTGGTGCCGAGAGTGGTCCCGTGCAGCAGAAGCTGCGTGTTCGACAGCAGGTCGTGCAGAGTCAGGCCGAGTTTGGCGGCGGCGGCATCGAGCGCCGCGAAAAAGCCTTTGGAAGACTCTTCCGGCGTAGAGAGCGCTTTGGCGATAGTCAGGCGTCCCGCCTGGTCGCGCACCACGCAATCGGTGAACGTGCCACCGATGTCGATGCCGCAGAAGTACTCGCCCTTTTCCTTACCGTTTGTTGTGGCCGCGTGGGCGGCGGGTTTAACCTTGCGAGTGGACATTGTGTGCCGGCACCTCCTGGTGGATCGCTATAGGCCAGAAAAAGTCGCCTTCCGTGGTGGCCATGAACCTCCACATGGAAGGCGGTTCCTTTTGCAAAAGTAAAGTCTCGATCAGCGGGACCGCCGCGGATTGAAACTCCTGGCGAATCCGCTCGTCATAACTGCTGCCGAGTTCTGTCAGATGAAAAAATGAGCGCAGGTGATTGGCGAACAAGTGGACGCCGTATTCTGCCTGAAAGCGGGGCGACCATTCCCCAGCTTTCAGATAAAGTTCGTTTTGCGCATCGGCGGCACAGCGCTGGATAAACGGCATTTCGGAGAAAGGAATGGGCAGAATCTGGTCGTCGGCAGCGCGCGTGAAGAGGCGCCCCGCTTGCAAGGACTCCGCGAGGTCCGGCGGGTTCAGCAGCATGCTGCCGAAGAGCCGGAACTCGGCAGCCGCGCCTTTGATCCGCAGGGCGACGGCGAGGTTGGCATATGGATTCCTAACTTTGGTTTCCGCCCACGGAAGAAAATCATTCTGGAGATCAGTAAATTCCAGGATGACGAGCTGAGAACCATCGCAGGCGGGGTACGGACCGTGGCCGAAGATACCATCTCGCTGCTCGCCGTGCAGGATGAAGCAATAGAGCTCGAGAGTGGCCATCATGCGGCGAAGCCGGTGGGTGGTTTCCGTTTCCATCGGCAGTAACTGCCCATCGATTGCGCTCGCAGTTGGGGCTGGGAGGATTTCCTGGGTGTTATTCGCTTGTTCTGGGAGAAGCAGTCCATCGCTACGATAAGCGCGACAAACACGGCTCCACCAGTCAATGATGAAACCCAATTCTTCGATTTTCTCCTCCGAGAATCCACTGTCAGGCAAGAGGCCGTGGTCAAGCATAATTTGCTGCCGCGCTCCCAGGTAACTGCACATCATGATCGAGAGTGTCAGGTAGTAAGGACGCGAGCACAGGCGCTGCATGCGCCGCCCCAGCTCTTCCGGGGAAGCGTAATTCGACAACTCGCGGAGGAACGCGGCGCCCTTTTCATAAATGCAGTGCCAGCCGATCGAGGACCGGCGAGGGATGTCGAAGAGCACGGAGCGCAACCCGGCACGCTTTTCAGCGTGCATGAAGGACTTCTGGGCATCTCCGAAAAGCCGGATGCAGCGGTTGATCTCTTCGACCGACATCGGGTTGTGCACGGCGCTCATTAAGTTATTTCACCACGATGGGTGAATAAATCGGCCCATCGGTTTTGGCAATGTGACTCAACACCGCCGGGGTTTCGCGACCGGTGAACAGGTCGTCGAGGTGCCGGTCAATTGACCGGCGGAAATTCTGGCGGATGCTGTCCGCGAAATCGGGCAAAGGCAACTTTTGCGCGAAAGTATTCAGGATGCAGGCGTATAGTTCAGCCCCATACTCCACGCGGTAGCGGTTGTCCCAGTCAATCATGCGGCGATAGAGTTCGAGCTGAGCTTCGGCCGCTGCCTGGGTGATCGCGTCCATTTCTTCGGGCACCACGGAGCGGATTTCGCCGCCGTCCACCCGCAAAATTGCTTGCGCGACGATGTTTCCCTCGTAGGACGAAGGAACCGTGGTCATGCTGCCCATCAGCACGATCTTCGCTTGCACCCCGCGAAGGCGCATCACCCGGGCAACGGCATCACAGCCGGGACGCGCGTCGGTATGTGCCCACGGGAAGAAGTTCTCTCGCAGGCCAATCAGTTCCTTGACCACCAGCACGTCCCCGTTAGCGAGGGCGTAAGGTCCGTGATGGAAAACTCCGATGCGCGCCTCTCCGTTGAGGATAAAGGTGTAGAGCTCGAGGGTGGCCATCATGCGGCGGATCTTGTTCTTGATCTCTTCGGGCCAGCTTCCACGCAGCTGTGCAGTGAGGGCTTCCACATCTTGCTTCGAAAGAACAGGCATCGTGAAATCCGCGTCGTCGGGAAGGTGGTGGCCATCGCTGCGATAGGACTTTGCAGCACGGGCCCAGAAGTCGAGGATAAAGGCGAGTTCGTCGAGGTCGTCCTGCGGCTGCTTTCCCAGCAACCGAAGCTGCTCGCGGCCGTTGAAGTAGCCGAGCATCAGCGAGTTCAGATGGATGGAATTGGCGCGCGAACCGAGCTTGCGCATATTGCGGCCGATCGCTTCCGGCGTGGTGTGTTGCAGCAACTCGAGGAGAAGTGGTCTCAGGTTTTCGTAATAGCAGTAGCTTCCCAGGATGAGCCGTCCCGGCAGATTGAAGAGTGGCGAGATCATCGCCGAGCGCTGCTGTTCGCGAAAGAAACGGCGCACGCTCTCTCCGTAGTCGTGGAGATAGCCGTTCAGGACCTCAAGCGGCGGCGTTTGCCGGATGGTTTGACCAGTTGAGATCATAAAGGTCGGTTAGAACTCTGCCTCCATCGAGGTCGGTTTCATGTCTGTGCTCATTCGGTTGCCGCCTTCCAGATTTCGGCGATATCCCGCACTGGTACGGCCTCGTCCGGGGCCGCGGTCTTCACGCCGTCTTCCAGCATGATCATGCAGAAGGGGCAGCCGACGGCGATGGTGTCGGCCCCAGTCGCCAATAGCTGGCGGGAGCGGTTTTGGTTCATGCGCGTGCCACGTTTTTCTTCCATGAAGGAGAAGCCGCCACCTCCGCCGCAGCAGAGAGCGTTGCGGCGGTTCCATTCGGGTTCCGAGCGCTCGACTCCGGGAAGGCTGTCCAGCAGATTCCGTGGCGCATCGTAGATCTGGTTGTAGCGGCCGAGGTAACAGGGATCATGGAAGGTGACTTTGCCGGTCGGGGCTTCTCTCGGTTTCAGGCGCCCTTGGGCGACGAGTTCGGCCAAGAACTCGCTGTGATGCACGACCTCATAATTGCCGCCAAGTTGCGGATACTCGTTCTTAATTGTGTTAAAGCAGTGCGGGCAGGCGGTAACGATCTTCTTGACCTTATAACGGTCGAGGGTGGCGATGTTCTGCTGCGCCAAGGTCTGGAAGAGGAATTCGTGCCCAATGCGTCGCGCGGAGTCTCCGGTACATCGCTCTTCGCGCCCGAGCACGGCAAACTTCACCCCCGCACGGGCCAGCAGTTCCGCGACAGCGCGGGTAACGGACTGGCTCCTCTGGTTAAGGGCCCCGGCGCAGCCGACCCAGAACAGAACTTCAAACTCGGCGTTGGGCTGGTCGGCCAGGGACTTTACGGGAAGCCCTTGCATCCAGTCGGTGCGCGACGCGCTGGCTCCAGGATAAGGATGGCCCCGGGCTTCGAGGCTGCGCACCATGTTTTCCAGGTCTCCGGGGAACTCCGCGCGCTCCATCACCAGATGGCGGCGCATACCGACGATCTTGGGCACGTGCTCAATCGCGACCGGGCACTGTTCCATGCAAGCGCCGCAGGTTGTGCAGGACCACAAAGTCTCTTCCTTTATAACTGGCCCAACCAGCGGAGATGGCGCCTCCGGGTCCGTCGAGTTTCCGTCTCCATTGGACGCGTGAGCGTGCAGAGACTCGCGCGCGTCCAGGATGAGCCATTTGGGGGAGAGCGGTTTCTCGGTTAGAAAGGCCGGACAGTTCACCTCGCAGCGGCCGCACTCGGTGCAGGCGTCGAGATCGAGCAGGTCTTTCCAGAAGAAATTCTGCAGCCGGCTTACTCCGAGCGGTTCCTCTTCTTTTTCCAGGTTCAGCAAGGGAAGCTGGCCGCGGGGCGTGAGGTTTTGCGTGAAGATGCTCGCTGGAGCGGTGAAGACGTGGAACAGCTTGGAGTAGGGGATCCAGCCGATGAAGGAGAAGACGACGACGAGGTGGAACCACCAGATCGCGCGGTGCAGGACGAGCATTTGAGCAGAGCTGAGAAATCTGGCAAAGAGGATTCCGGCAGCCTTGCCGAAGGGTGACCAAGCCGCCCACGGATCGTGGGTGATTTGAATCCGCAGACCTTGGATCATGAAGCCGGTCACCAGGATGAGCAGCATTGCAAGCAGAATAATGGCATCGTCCGGCTTATCGGGCTTCAGCCGTTTCGGCCTGCGGACGTAGCGCTGAGCCAGCGCGGCGACGATTCCCGCGATGCACAACACGCCAAAGGTGTTCAGGGTCAGCGATTCGAAATACAGATAGAAGCTGCCCTGCATGATGTGGATGTGGAGATCCTCGTGAATAAAGACCACGACGGTGCCGATGAAGAGAAAAACGAAGCCCCAGAAAATGAGAAGATGCGCAACTCCCGCGCCGGAATAGCGCTTGAGGAGCTTCTCGTGGCCGAGGGCCTGCTTTAGCAATAGCCTCAGACGGGTACCAAGCTGATCGAGACGCTGTACGGGCCTTCCGATTTGCCAGCGACGCCAATGACGGTAGATGCCATGGCAAAACACCGCCAGCGTGATCGCGAACAGCAGGTACATCACCCAAACCTGGGTGATGTTGAAATAGACTTGGCGCGTCGGCGTCATAGTGTGGTGGCGGAAGCCTTGCGTTTCTTGACCGCCTCAATCAACTTGGGAATGAATTCGCGATAGTCCTCGATGACCCCTAATTCCGCCATCTGAAAGATCGGCGCTTTGTCATCTTTATTAATGGCGACGATATGCTTGGCCCCGGCGATCCCAACCATGTGCTGGCTAGCTCCGGAGATGCCCACCGCGAGGTACAGGTCTGGCGCAATCTTTTTGCCGGTCTGACCGATCTGCCAGGTGGAAGGGACCCATCCCAGATCCACGGCGGCGCGGGATGCACCGAGAGCGGCGCCGAGTACTCTGCTGAGTTCTTCCAGGCAAGCGAAGTTTTCTTTGCCGCCGAGACCGCGGCCGCCGCTGACCACAATGCGGGCGTCCTCGAGACGAAGGCCCTCGGACTGCTCCACGTTGCGATCAACTAAGCGCCAAGTTCCGGCGGGAGAAGTAACGGTCACGGGAACTTTGATGATTTCTCCCGGGGTGTTCTCCTGCTTGGCGACGGGTGCGATCGAGCGCATCCGGAGCGCAACGACAACCGGCGCTTTGCGGGCGATGAGCAGACTTTGGGCTTTTCCACCAAAGACTGGCTTGTGGATGCGGATTCCGCCGCCGTCTACTTTGCCATCAACCCCGACGGCGTCCATCACTACACTGGCGCCTAGCTTGTGTCCAGAGAGAGGGGCCAATTCCAGTCCGGAGGTGGTGCTGGGGAAGAGGAGAACGTCGCCCCCGATAGTTCGAATGACCTGCTTGATCGCGGCAGAGAACGCTATCGGCTGGTATGCAGAGAACACTGGACCTTCGGCAACTGCTACCCGGTTCACTCCATAGCTGAAGCAGCTGGGCGCGAAGCTGGCGGGCGGTTCGCCGAGAAGGACGGCAGTCAGCGTGCCGCCCAGATCCTCCGCGAGGCGCACGCCGACGCTCAACACTTCGATTTCGGTGCGCCCGAGCTCGTTATGATTGGCGATAAGAACAGCAACCACACTACGCATGTGCTATCCAGATCTCTTTCAAATGGCATGCAGGTCGGCGAGTTGTTGCGCCAACTGCTCTGCCTTCTGATCCACGTTGTCCCCTGCGATAATGCGGCATTGCCGGGATACCTGGGGAATATAGAGTTTTTCCAGTTCAAGCTCAGCGTTGGGTCCGCGGGTCGACTGGGGTTCGAGGCCGAGGTCCTTCGCGGTCCATGCCGGAATGGTTTTGCGGAAGGCGATCATATTGTCGCGGACCTTGGGTATGCGGGGTAAATTATGATCGTCGTTGGTCACGCTCACCACTGCCGGAACCGAGCACGCAATGGTTTCCCAGCCGTCATCAGACTGGCGGCGAAAGTGCCATTCCATTCCCTGCTGGGAAACGGCAGCCACGAGCGCGGTGTAAGGATAATTGAATTCTACCGCGAGGAAGGCGGCCACTTGACCTCCGTACCAGTCGCCGGACTCCCGGCCGCAAAGAATAAGGTCGGCAGGTTCCAGCTTGCGAATAGCGGAGGCGAGAATGCGCGCGGTGCCATAGGTGTCAAGATCGGGGAATTCGCCCTGGCGAATGAGAATGGCCTCGTCGGCCCGCATGGAAAGCGCTTTGCGCACAACGTCAATCGTGGAATCCGGCCCGATCGAGATGGCGGTGATCTTTCCGGCTCCTGCGGCTTCACGGACCTGGAGAGCGACTTCGAGGGCATTTTCGTCGAAGATACTGGGCACGAACGAAGCAATACCTTCCGCTGGACCGCGTGCCTGCGTGTCTAATTTGAAATCGCTCGATGGAATCTCGGGATCGAGGATTTGCTTGAGGCAGACGACCAAGTGCATGGACGAGTCCCCACGGGAGACTAAAGTACCAAACGTTTGTTTGGTTCGATATGATAATAGGGAGCACGGGTTAGGTTGTCAAGAACCGGGCGAGCTCTCCGCATTTTCCTTAGGGGTGGGACCTTGGCGCGCCGAGGAGTGGAGGTTGGATTGACGGGGCGCTTCCGCTCTGCTATAAAGCAAACGTTTGGTTGGTAATAGTCCCTTGCCGCAACGCGCAGGAGGCGCTGGCTTCATGCTTGGCCGTTTCAGCCACATTGGGGTTCTGGTGAGCGACCTTCCGGCTGCGGTCGAGCGTTTTTGCTCGGTACTGGGAGCGCAGGTGGTCGAGACCGGACATATCTCCGAAACCAAGACCGACGTCACTGTGTTGGACCTGGGCGGAATCCACCTGGAACTGCTGAGTTCGCGCGAACCGAACACCAAGGTAGGACGGCTGTTGCGCGAGCGCGGGGAAGGGGTCCATCATCTCTCGTTCGAAGTTAACGGAATCTCGGAGCGCCTTGCCGAGCTGCGCAGCCACGGCATCAAGTTGCTGGACGAAGTGCCGCGGCGCGGCCTGCATGACCGGCAAATCGCATTCCTCGCACCGCAAGATACGAGCGGCATCCTAATCGAACTGGCGGAAGAGAACTCTTATAAGGAGCACGACTGAGCATGGGAGCAATTGACGTCTGGTGCAATCCGTTCACCCCGGAAGGTATCAAGCATCTCTTTCTGGATAATGAAGAGGTGTTCTTCATGATGGGCGTGCAGTGGGGACGCAAGGCCAACATGAAAGGCTTCACGGCGGATGAGTTCGTGGCCAACATGGATCGTCTGGGCGTGGAAAAAGTATGCGTGCCGGCCCTGAAGCAGGCTTTCTACCGCAAGAACAAGATGGGGGCGGATTTCGACTACGCCGACATTGCCAAGCTTGTAAAACAGTATCCCGACCGGATCGTGGGGCTGGCGGGAATCAATCCTTTCGAACGCATGGAGGGCGTCCGCAAACTCGAACATGCCGTGAAGGAATATGGCTTCAAGGGTGCGCACGTGCATCCGTTCGGGTTCGGCCTGCCGATCAATGCGGCCGAATGGTTTCCCTTCTACGCGAAATGTGCGGAGCTCGATATTCCGGTCGTGTTTCAGGTCGGACACTCGGCGGAGTTCATGCCCAGCGCGTGCGGGAAGCCCATCCTGCTCGACGATATTGCCTTATATTTCCCAGAACTGAAGTTGATTGGCGGGCATTGCGGCTGGCCTTGGGTAGAAGAGCTGATTGCCATGGCGTGGAAGCATCCGAATGTGTACATCGCGGCCAGCGGGCATGCTCCGAAATACTGGGACAAGAAACTGGTGCATTTCCTGAACAGCCGTGGCAAAGGCAAGGTGTTGTGGGGTACGGACTATCCGCTCATCCTGCATGAAGAGAGCCTGAGCCAGATCGAGTTGCTGAATCTCAAGCCGGAACACAAACAATCATTGTTGCATGATGCGGCGGCGGCGGTTTTCAAGTTCGAATCCGCTCCCAAAAAGAAGTCGGCCGGCAAGGAGAAGAAATAATCGCGTGAGTTTTGACTCGTTCAAGTTTCTCAGCCTCGAGCAGTCGGGCGGGGTCGCGACGGTTTATCTCGATAAGCCGCCGGCGAACACGCTCGACAACGACCTCTATGACGAACTGCTGCGGCTAAGCGACCAGATGGATGCGGATTCGGAGACGCGGGCAGTAGTTTTCGCCACTCGCAATCCCAAGATATTTATGGCGGGCGCCGACATCAAGCGGATGAAGGAATACCGCTTCGAAGAAGAATACGTGAATAAGGTGATCGCGCGGGTACACCAGGTATTCGGGCGACTGGAGCGCATTACCAAGCCGACGATTGCGGCGATTACCGGCTACGCGCTGGGCGGCGGCTGCGAATTTTCTCTGTGCCTGGATTTCCGCTTCATGAGCCGGGGCCCGGCGCGCATCGGACTGCCCGAGGTGAACCTCGGCATCATCCCCGGGGGCGGCGGCACACAGCGCCTGCCGCGGGCCGTGGGATACGCCAAAGCTCTCGAGCTAATGATGACCGGCGCCTATTTGGATGCTGACGAGGCGGCGCGGATCGGACTAGTCACTCGCGCTTGCGATGCCGAGAAGACACTGGGCGAGGCGCAGGCGTTCGCTTCGCAACTGGCGGGCCAGGCTCCGGTTGCCGTCTCCCTGATCAAGCAGTGTCTACGCGAGTCAATCGGAAGATCGTATCGCGAGGGATTCGAAGTCGAGAAGGAGCATTGCCGGAAAGCGGTGCTCTCGCAGGATGCACGGGAGGGGATCTCGGCATTTGTCGAGAAACGAAAGGCGCGTTGGTTGGGAAAATGAGTGCAGGCGTGGCCATTGTCGGAGCAGTGCAGACCCGGTATGAGGCGAAGAAAGCCCACCAGACTTACAACGAACTTGTGTACGAGGTCGTTGCCGGGCTTTTGAAGCAGACCGGCGTCCCCATGCAGGAGATCGAAAGCATGGTCACCGCGTCGCAGGACTTCTGGGATGGCAAAACGATCTCCAGCATGTCGGTCAGCGAAGTGGTGGGCGGGTATCTGAAGTCCGAGGCCAAAGTCGCATCCGACGGGATCCAGGCGCTGATCTATGGCGCCGCCCGTATTTTGGCTGGGGCTTTCGAATACACGCTGGTGGTGGCGCACTGCAAGGAGTCCGAGGGCCAAGGGCAGAAGATTACGGCTGTGATGTTCGATCCCTACTGCCAGCGGCCCTTGGGAGTCCTTGCGCCGACCGCGGCTGGGCTGCAGGCCCGAGCGTACATGAACGCGGCGGGAATCGGGAGCGAGACGCTAGCCCAGGTATCACAGAAAAATCATCGCGATGCGATGAAAAATCCCCTGGCTCTGCGGGCCGGCGAGTACAAAATCGAACAGATTCTTAGTGCGGCCGCATACGCCGATCCTTTGACGGAGCTCATGGCGGCCCCGACGTCGGACGGAGCTTGCGCCTTGTTGCTGGCGAGTCCTGAGAAAGCAAAAACATTCGGCAGTCGCGCAGTATGGATCAGCGGGATGGGAAATTCCACCGACGCCTACTGGACGGATCGCGATCTGGCTCAAGCTGTGGCCCTTTCGCAGGCCGCGAAGCGCGCTTACCAGATGGCAGGCGTGGGTGCAAAAGACATTGACGTCGCTGAGATCTCCGCCCGCTACGCGCAAGAGGAACTGCTTTACGGCGAGGCGCTTGGATTGTGGGCCAGAAAAGACGTGGCCAAGGTCGCCGCATCGGAAAACGGCGGAAAGGTGAACCCCTCCGGTGGTGCGATTACAGGAAACCCAGCCACGGTCGCGGGACTGACGCGCGTCGCCGAGGCTTACCTGCAACTCTCGGACGCGGCCGGGGCCCACCAGGTTCCGGGCGCGAGCGTTGCGTTGGCCCATGGCGCCGACGGAATTTGTGGGCAGACCCAGGCGGTGGTAATCCTGCGCCGGGGAGAGGCATAGATTATGGGTAGGAAAGTCGGCATCGTTGCGACCGGACAGACCAAGCACGGCTCCAGGCGCCTCGACGTCAATCTCCGCGAACTGATAACCGAGGTCGTCACCAAGGCGCTGGAAGATGCCGACCTGCGCATGGAAGATGTGGATGCCGTGTTTCTCGGCAACATGGAGCCCTTTGAGGGCTTTATGTTTCCCGAACTGTGGAGCGTCGAAGGTTGGGGTGGATATCTGAAGCCTTCGGTGAAGTTCAATACTGGCGGCACGGTGGGTACCACTACCACCATGGCCGCTTACTACTACGTTGCTGCTGGGCTTTATGACACCGTGCTGGCCGTGGGATTTGAAAAGCAATCGGACGGGCATACGCAGGCCGCGATCACTACGGTGGGTGATCCCGTTTGGGAGCGCACGATGATGGCCGGTGCGGTGGGAAATTTCGCTGTCATGGCGAGCACCTACATCCATGAAAGCGGGGTGACCCCCGAGCAGGCGGCCAAGGTCGCCGTGAAGGCCCGGCGCAACGCCTGCAACAACGAATACGCTCACCTGCAAATGCCGAATCTTACGGTGGAAGAAGTTCTGGCTTCGCAGATCCTGGCGCATCCCATCCGTAAGCTGGATATGTGTCCGCAGTCCGATGGAGCGGTGGCCATGGTGATTGCCGAGGAGTCCAAGGCCAGGAAACTGGCGCCCCGTCCGGCGTGGATCAGGGCCGTGGCGACGGCGCACGAACAACAATACATGGGCGATAGCCCCAAGCGCTTGGCGATCATGCGCAGCCAAATCGCGGCGTCGCAGAAGGTTTACAAGGCGGTGGGAATCACGAATCCGCGGAAAGAGCTGGACGTCGCCGAGATTTACGAAGTGGCGACTTATGCCGAGATGGCGATGTACGAGAACCTGAGGTTCTGCGAACGCGGGCACGGTGGCAGGCTGATCGACGAAGGCGTGACCAGCATGACTGGCGAGCTGCCCGTCAATCCTTCAGGAGGGGTGCTGAGCACAAATCCGATTGGAGCCACGGCGATGATCCGGGTTGCCGAAGCCGCGCTCCAGGTGATGGGCAAGGCGGGGAAGCGGCAGGTGCCGAATGTCCGCACCGCGCTGGCGACGGGCTACGGCGGCAACGCGTGGACCGACGCATTGATTCTGGCGAGCAACTAAAGAGATGGCTGCGATGAAGGCGGAAGTCGTGGAACAGAAGGCTTTGCGAATCCCGTTCCAGCTGAGTATGGAATACGAGTACGCGCTGGGTGCACACGCGGAACGATTCTTCGGCGAACTGCGCGATCACGGGCGGATCCTCGGAGTTCGGTGTCCTTCGTGCCAGCGCGTGTACGTGCCCCCGCGACCGGTCTGCGGCATCTGCTTTGCGGAGACCAAAGAGTGGGTTCCGGTCAGCGACGAGGGCTCGCTGGTCGGCTGTACGGTGGTGGAGTTGCCGTTCATCGATCCCATGACCGGCGAACAGCGCCCGGTACCTTATGGATTTGCCATGGTGCGCCTGGATGGCGCGGATACGGCGATGTATCACTTTCTCGAAGAAACCGACCCGAAGAAGATTTACGTCGGGCAGCGGGTCAAAGCCGTGTTCCGCGAGCAGCGCACCGGCAGCTTGCTGGACATTCAGCATTTCCGCACGCTGGAGGAGGCGCGATGAGCGCAGCGCACTGGAGTGTGCGGCAGAGAATCGAGATCCCGTTCCAATACACGGCAGGGCCGGCGGTCACACGCTTTCTGCAAGGGCTGACGGACCAGAAGATCGTGGCCAGCGTGTGTTCGAAATGCGGCCGGCGGAGCGTTCCGCCCCTTTCATTTTGCGGACGGTGCTGGCAGCCGGTCACGGAATTTCGGGAACTGACAGGAACCGGGCAGCTCTTGAGTTACTCGAGCAGCGCGGACCGGACGTTCGGGCTGATTCATTTGGACGGGGCCGATTCATCTTTTTTGCATTGGGTGGTCGCCGATGGTGGGCGCCTCAAGATCGGCAGCCCGGTCGAGCCGGTATGGCGATCGGAACGTTCCGCCAGCATCCTCGACATCGAGCATTTCCGCGTGTTGGCGGGGTAAGAATCCTCCGCTTGGGAAAACCGTTGACCGCAAGGGCCAGTTAGTATATAAACAAACGTTTGGTAGAATACTCTTCTCCGCGGGGGTATCGTGCATTTCGGCTGGAGCGACGAACAGCAACAGATCCGCAAGACGGCGCGGGAGTTTGCCGAGCGTGAGATTGCTCCGTTCGTCACCGAGTACGACCAGGAAGAACGATTTCCCGCCGGGATCGCCCGCAAAGCCGCGGAACTCGGCTTCATGGGCGGCGTGGTGCCCACCGAGTACGGCGGATCCGCGCTCGATTTTGTCAGTTACACCATCATTCTGGAAGAGATCTCTAAAGTTTGCCATGCCGTGGCTTGCGCGCTGTCGTTTCCCAGTGGGCTTTGCGGGGCGGGCATCCTGCAATACGGCACGGAAGAGCAGAAACAGAAATATCTGAAGCCCCTGGCGCAGGGGAAAATCTTCGCCGCGACCGCAGTCACCGAGCCGCATTCCGGGACCGACGTGGCCGCGATGCAGACCCTGGCGGTAAAGGATGGCAACAGCTACGTCCTCAACGGCAACAAGGCTTGGATCAGCTTTCTGGATGTTTGCGATTTCGTGCTGACCTTTGCCACGCTGGATCGCGCCCACCCGCGCAAGAATATTTGCGCTTTCATCATTGAACGCGACACGCCCGGCATGAAGCTGAAGCCGTACAAGAACAAGCTGGGATTCCGCCCGCTGAGTTCCGGAGATGTGTTTCTGGAAGACTGCCGGGTTCCGGCAGGCAACCGCGTCGGGGCAGAGGGGCAAGGGCTGAAAGTGGCGATGTGTGCGGTGGAAAACGGCCGCTTGGGAGTGGCCGCTCGGGCCCTGGGACTGGCGCAGGCTTCCTACGACGCTTCGGTCAAGTACGCTCGCGAGCGCATCGTGTTCGACCAGCCGATCGGGCGGTTTCAGTTGGTGCAATCCATGTTGACCGACATGGCAGCCGGCCTTGAGGGCGCGCGTGCCGCCACCTATCGTCTGGCTTGGATGAAAGACCAGAAATTGCCGGGAACGCGGGCCCAGGCAAGTCTGGCAAAGATGATGGCGAGTGACGCGGCTTTGATGGCGGCGACTCATGCGGTGCAGATTCACGGGGCCTATGGTTGCCTGGGAGAGTCGCCGGTGAGCCGGTATTTCCGCGACGCCAAGATTTTTCAGATTGTCGAGGGGCAGAACCAACTGCATCGAAGCGTGGTCGCCGAATACGCATTGGGATATCGCAGCGATTAGCGACGGAGAGCGAATGGCTAAATATGACGTTGTCGTAATTGGGGCAGGGGCGGCGGGACTGACCGCGGGCGCGTTGCTCGCCAAACAGGGCAAGAGAGTTGTGGTCATGGATCGCGAGAAACATCTGGGCGGCCGGGCCATGGCTGTGCCCTTCGAAGGCTATCGGCTCAGCCTGGGCGGGCATCTGCTGGAGGATGGCGGCTCGGGGATCACCAAGATCATTTCGTACCTTGGCGGCGAACTGAAGCACGGGCTCACCAGCAAGGGCATGCCGGTTTGGGTGGACGGCAAGTGGCAGAGCATCCAGTCGCTCTACAGCACCGACAAGAACGAACTCAAGAAAGTCATCAAGATTCTTTGCGATACCGATTGGAAAGAACTCGACAAGTGGGACGACAAGCCCATGCGCGAGTGGCTGCTGCAGTACACGACGAGCGAAGGCGTCATCGCGCTCTTCGAGTACATCGCCTGCGCCGAATGCCTCACCGACAAGTGGTGGGACCATTCCGCCAGCGATAATCTTTACACCCGCAAAATGCACTACATGGAACGCCGCGTCGCCGGCTACTCCTGCTGGCCCGAAGGCGGATGGCACGGCATCTTCGACAAGCTGGCGGCGTCACTCAAGGCCAACGGCGGCGATCTGTGGACTGAGACCAGCGCCCAGAAGGTTATCATCGAGAACGGCCGCGTCAAGGGTGTGGCGTTTGACAAAGGTCCGAAAGCAATGATGACTGAAGGGTTCAACTGGGATGTGATTGAAGCCGATGCGGTGATCAGCACGCTGCCGGTGTGGAATGTGCTGAACGTGGTGCCCGAGAAGAATCTTCCAGATTGGTATGCCACCAAGATCAAGACGCTGGCCGCCGATGAGTACAAAGTCTGCTGGCTTGGCATGTACGTTGCCAGCCATGAGCCGATCTTCACCGGCCTGGATCCCACCGAACTGGCAATCTGGTTTGATTCCGCCAACAGTCGCCTGCCGGGCTGGGCTTTCCTGGCGACGGGCTACGATCCCTCGGTCGCGCCGCCTGGGGTTCACCTCTACAACTGCGGGTTCGCTTACCAGGGAGCGCGGGGCCGGGAGTGGATCGAGCAAAAATTTAACCTCATCGAGAAAGATCTGGCGGCGTTTTATCCCAACCGCTGGACCGCGAAAAACATCATTTGGAAGCGGCGGCACGTGGTGCAGCAGCCGGCCTTCGGAGTGTTTCAGAAGCCGGCGCTGGTCGGAATGTTTCGTCCGGACTACACGGCCCCGGGGGTGGAGGGATTGTGGTTTGCTTCCGAGACCTTCCGCTCGCGCGGCATTGGCGTGGACCGCGCGGCGCGGGCGGGACTGACGTGCGTAGAGCAGATCCTGGGAACGAAAATTCCTGAATTCAAGGAATCCTGGCACGACTGATGCTTGCAGAACGCAAAAGCCTGGTCATCGGCGAGACCGAAGCCGCGGAGATGGTCCGCGATGGCATGACCATTGCCATTGGCGGTTTCATCAACTCGAGTCATCCCATGGCCCTGGTGCGCCAGATCATCCGCCGTGGCGTCAGGAATTTGACGGTGGTCGGCGCGGCGTCGGGCGGACTTGATCTCGATCTGCTGATAGCCGCGGGGTGTGTAAGAAAGCTGGTCACCACGTACATGGGCGGAGAGCATTACTGCCCGGTAGCTCCATTTTTTCGGGTGGCCGCGCAGCGCGGGGAACTGGAGATCTTCGAGTGCGACGAGGGAATGTTTTATTGCGCGCTGCGCGCCGCTGCGCAGGGGCTGCCGTCCACGCCCTGGAAGGCAGGCATCGGCACCTCGTTTCCGGAGATCAATCCGGAGATCAAGGTCTATAACGACCCCATCAGCGGCGAGCCGGTGCTGGCGATCCCGGCGATCACGCCGGAGCTGGCCATTATTTATGCCGCGCATTCAGATGCCTACGGCAACGTGCAGCATGTGGGGACCGGATTTGGCGATCGCGCCATGTGGCGTGCGGCGAAGAAGACCATAGCGCAAGTTGAGCGCGTGCTGCCCAACGAAGAAATCCGGAAAGATCCTCGGGCAACTTCGCTCTACGGAGTGGATGCGGTGGTCCGGGCTCCGTACGGATCGCACCCGTTTGCGGGTCCGGGATACTACATCGAGGATGGCGCACACATCCGCGAATACGTTGCGGCCGGGAATGCTTACGCGAAGAACGGAGATCGCAAGCCCTTTGAAGACTACTTGCAGAAATATGTTCTCGCCCCGAAGACGCATGAGGATTACCTGGAAGCGATCGGGATCCGCCGGTTGATTTCGTTACACGAGTACTGAAATGAGCAGCGCTGACTACACGACGAAGGAACTGCTGGCGACGTTTATCTCGCACCAGGTGCGCGATGGCGAGCGCGTGGCCGTAGGCGCAGGCTTGCATGTGCCTCGTGCGGGAATTCTGCTGGCGCATCTATTGCGCTGTCCGAACGTGCGGTTGTACGTGACCATGACGTTCACCAATCTAACCAAAGAGCCGCGGATGGAGCCGTTCTACACGGTGTATGACATCCGGCCGGCGAAATGGGCGGAAGCGTATGTACTGCACGATGACTTTCAGGAAGATCCGAGGCTTGTATCGGACACGTTCGTCGTGGGTGCGTTGCAGATCGATAAGTTCGGCAACTCGAACCTGATTGGTGTGGGCAAGGATTACAAACATCTTACTTTTCGCGGACCGGGAGCGGTGGGGACGCTTTCCATGGCGCACTACGTGGACCGCTACTACCTGTTTGTGCAGTCGCATGACAAACGGATCTTTGTAGATAAATGCGACTTCATTTCGACCGTTGGGTGGGGCGAGGGTGGACCCGCTGGGAGGCAAAAGCTCGGCATTCCGGGAAACGGCCCGGTCTATTGCATTACTCCGCTCTGCGTGATGGACTTTGAAGAAAAGTCCAAACGCATGCGCCTGAAAAGCGTACACCCCGGCGTGACCGTGCAACAGGTAATCGACAACACCGGTTTCGATTTGATCGTTCCTTCCGACGTTCCGCAGACGACCGGCCCTACGGAAGAAGAATTGAGGACCTTGCGCGAGCGGATCGACGTGGAAGGAATGTTGAGGCAGTAAGGGATGAAACTACTCGAGCCCATCCAAATCGGCCCCATGCGGGTGAAGAACCGCATCGTGATGCCACCCATGGGCATGGGTTACGCCCATGAGGATGGCAGCGTATCGGAGCGCTTGCTCGGATACTACGACAAACGCGCGGCCAGCGATGTTGGCATGGTGGTGGTTGAAAACTGCATTGTCGATCCCGATGTGCTCGGCGTCGGCCCGGAGCTCAAGCTGCACGATGATTGCTTTGTTTCTGGGCTGAGCAAGCTGGCGAAGACCATCCAGAAGCATGGAGCGGTGGCGGGCATTCAGCTCAACCACATGGGCCGGCAGACAACTCTGGGCACGCCGGTCGCGCCGAGTCCGATTCCCATCTCGACGCGTGGTCCCCTGCCCAAGGTACTCACGATTCCGGAGATCGAATATGTGGTCGAGGAGTTTGTCCAGGCGGCGCGACGCGCCCGCGATGCGGGCTTTGACTTCGTCGAGATTCACGGGGCCCACGGCTATCTGATCTGTGAGTTCATGTCGCCTCTGGCGAACAAGCGGGAGGACAAATACGGAGGCAGCACCGACGGCCGCTGCCTGTTCCCCGTGCAGATTGTGGAAGGGATCCGCAAGTTGGTACCTGGTTTCCCAATTCAGTTCCGCATTTCCGGGAGCGAGTATGTGGAAGGCGGCCTGACCATCGAGGAAAACTCGAAGGTCGTGCCGAAACTGGTAGCCTCGGGCGTGGGTTCGATTAGCGTTTCCGCGGGAAACTGGCAGACTTTGCACTACATCATGGGACCGATGTTCATGCCGCCCGGCTACTTGGCTGACGATGCTGCTGGCATCAAGAAGGCGACGCATGTTCCGGTGATCGCGGTAGGACGGATTCACAGCGTGAAGATCGCCGAAAGCATTCTGCAGGAAAACAAGGCCGACATGGTGGCACTAGGACGGGCTTTGATCGCTGATCCGGAATGGGCCTCAAAGCTGCAGGAGGGGCATCCCGACGACATTCGTCCCTGTATTTCCTGCAACACCTGCGTGGATTTCGTGTCCCGTGCTCTGGAAGCTCGCTGCACAGTGAACGCAGAATTAGGACGCGAATATGATTTCCACGTTGTGCCGGCGGCCCACAAATTGAAAGTGCTGGTGGTGGGTGCGGGCCCCGCAGGGCTGGAAGCGGCGCGCGTTGCCCGGCAGCGCAAGTACGAGGTCACGCTGGTCGAGAAGAGCTTGCGCTTGGGCGGGAAGCTGCACGTTTCCGCGGCGGCACCTTCCAAGGCAGAAATTAACAACTTTATCAACTACCTGTCACAGCAGGTGTATAAAACCGGCGTGAAGGTGGAAACCGGGCGCGCCCTGAGCCAGGATGACGTACTCGCAATGCGGCCCGACATCATTCTGCTCGCCACCGGAAGCTCGCCGGTCGTACCGCCGATTAACGGGGTCAACGGGCCGAATGTGGTGGTCGCCGAAGATCTGCTGATGCAGCGGGTGAAGGTGGGGAAGCGAGTCGCCATCGTGGGCGGCGGCGGCACCGGCTGCGAAACGGCTGAATACCTTGCTGCGCGGGGACACCAGATCGCCATCCTCGAAATGATGGCGCACATCGGTTTGAATATCGAGGCGATCACACGTCGCTGGATGTTTTATGAGCTGCGCAAGGCCGGGGTAGCGCTGATGACCAGGTCCAAGGTAGTCCGTATCGAGCCGGACCGTGTGATCTACACCGACCATAACGGCGAAGAGAAGACCTTCGAATGCGACAACGTCGTGGTTGCCCTGGGATACCGGCCCAATGACGACTTGGACTTTTGCGACGAAGATTTTGAGATTCCCAGTTACCGCATAGGAGACTGCGAGAAGCCCGGAACCATCTTGGATGCCATCACCGCGGGAGCTAATATTGCCGCGCGCATCTAGAATTAGGGCGCGGAACCATAAGGAGGTTCATTTGGCCGGAGCCGACGAGTCTACGAAAGCCAATGTCCGTATGGACGAGATCCTGGACAGTGCGGCGAAGTTTTTTTACACCAAAGGGTACCACGCAACTTCCATCGAAGATGTGGCCCGTGATGTGGGCATGCTCAAGGGTTCTCTCTATTACTACATCAAGTCAAAGGAGGACCTGCTTTACGGCCTTCTTCTGGGCGTGATCAAGCAAGGCACGGAAGGAGTCGAGAAGGCGCTTGAGGGCGTGGAAGATCCGTTGGAGCGCCTGGAGAAGGGAATTGAGCAGCACATCGAACACATCATCCGCAACCAGGTGCGCGTCGGGTTGTTTCTGCACGAGTTCGGTTCGCTCTCCGGACGGCGCAAACAGCGGGTCCAGGAGTCGCAAAAGGAATATCAGAAGATCTTTACCGGGATCGTCAAGAACGGTCAGTCTTCCGGTGTCTTCATAAGCGGCGACCCCGATCTCCTGGTAAACGCGATGCTGGGAATGTGTAACTGGATTTACCGGTGGTACCACCAGGAAAATTCGCCGAAGCTGGAAGTGGTGACGAAGACATTCGTTGCCTTGATCAAGGGTGGAATTGTGAAACGGGAAAGGTGAGCAGGGAGAGAACAATGAGCAATCAAGCGATGCAGGCAGCGGAAGAGGTCGGGGGACTCAATTTCGAACTGGGGAAAGAAAAAGAATTTCTCCGTCAGAATGTGCGGGCGCTGGTGGAGCGCGAAGTTCCGCGGGAATACGCCCGCGAGTTGGACGAGAAGGAAGAGTTTCCGCACAAGGTGTGGAAGGCGCTGGCGGAAAGCGGCTATCTGGGGATTCCCATCGCTGAGGAGTATGGCGGAGTGGGCGGGGACATCGTGGATATGGTCATCGTCACCGAGGAACTGGCGCACCGCAGCGGTTCGATTGGGCTGACCTTTTTCATGTCGAGTTGTTTTGGTGCGAAAACGCTGCAATTTGCGGGCAGCGAGATGCTCAAGCGCAAGTACCTCCCTCTGTTGGCGGAGGGGAAACTCATGTTTTCTTTCTCCCTGACCGAGCCCGACGGTGGCACCGATGTGCTGGGGGCCATGAAGACCCGGGCCGTGGAGAAGGACGATCACTGGGTGATCAACGGGCAGAAGGTTTGGACCACCTCCGCAAATGTGGCCGACTACCTCGTGGTGGTCGCGCGCAGCAAGGAGGACGTGGTCAAGAAGGCGGATGGCATCTCGGTATTCCTGGTGAAGACAGACACGCCCGGGATTCGCCTCCGAAAACTCGACAAGGTCGGTATTCGGGCCACGCAGTCGTTCGAGGTTTTCTACGACAACGTAAAGGTGCCGAAAGATCACCTGATCGGCGAGAAGGACAAAGGGTTCTATCAAACGCTGGCGATGCTCAACAACGAGCGCATACTGACTGCCGCACTGTGCCTGGGCGAGGCTCAGGCAGCGTTTGAAGATGCGCTGCAATATGCGAAAGAGCGGCGCGCGTTCGGCAAGCCCATCGGGCAGTTCCAGGCGATCCAGCACAAGATTTCCTGGATGCGGACGAAGGTCGAATTGGCCCGGCTCATCACCTATAAGGCGGCGTGGCTGCAATCGCTCGGCCGCGACTGTGCGATCGAGGCGAACATGGCGAAGTTGGTGGCGGCGAACTTCGCCTGCGAGGTAACCGACGCCGGCATGCAAGTCTTCGGAGGCTACGGCTACAGCCGCGAGTACGATATGCAGCGCTACTGGCGCGATTGCCGCCTGCACAAGGTAGGGCCGGTCAGCGATGAGATGGTCCTGAACTTCATCGGCGAACGGATGGGATTGCCACGCAGTTACTGAGGCGATTAGGAGCAGCGCGCGAATGAATCCGCTGGAAGGCAAAGTCGCTATCGTGACCGGCTCGGGCCGTGGCATCGGTCGCGCCACTGCGCTCCGGCTGGCGCAGAGCGGTGTCCGGGTGGTGATCAACGACCTCGATTCAGTGCCAGCATCGGAAGTGGAGCGTGAAATCAAAGCGGCAGGCAGCGATGCTGTCACTGTGCTCGGGTCGGTAGCCGATCCCAAGGTCGCGAGTGCGATGGTGGACGCGGCTGCAGCCAAGTGGGGCCGCTTGGACATTCTGGTCAACAATGCCGGGATCACGCGCGATGCCATGATTCATCGCATGACCGATGAGCAATTCAACATGGTCATGGACGTGATCGTGCGGGGAGCGTTCAACTGCATCCGCGCGGCCGCCCCTTACATGCGTGACGCCGGAAAGAAAGATCGTCAAGCTGGAAAGCATGGGCACCGGAAAATCGTAAATGTGTCTTCGATCGCGGGGATGTACGGGGCAGTCGGAAACGCGAACTATGCGACCGCAAAGGCCGCCCTCCTCGGACTGACCAAAGCCGTAGCGCGGGAGTGGGGGCAATACCTGATCAACTGCAATGCCGTTGCTCCGGGAGTCATCGACACGCGGTTGACTGCGGCTCGCGATGAGGAGAAAAATCCCGACTTGGGCATTCCGGTGGAAGTGCGGGAAAAGATCGTCAAGCAAATGCCCTTTGGCCGCATTGGTACGCCCGACGATGTGGCGGGCGCCATCGAGTTTCTCAGTTCGCCGGCCTCCGACTTCATCACCGGCCAGGTAATCCAGATTGACGGAGGCGTGGAATTCATTAACGTGGTCGGTTGAGCCCCAAACAGCCTGCCATGAGATCGCAGGAATTATGCCAAGACTGAAATTTGATCATGTGTCATTTCTCGTTCGTAACCTCGACCAGGCGGTCAAGGACTACCAGCAAATGCTCGAGGTATTGGACCCCGAGCAGGCGAAGCAAATCGTTTGGGATGAAGGCGTCGAACAAGGATACAAGCTCCGCTGGGCGACGTTCGTGAACCCCAATGGCGCGTCGCTGCAATTTTTCGAAAGCGAGAACCCAAACGATCTAAAGCTGCTCGAAAAATATGGCGAGCGTGTGCATCACATCGCGTTCACTTCCGACGAGATCGCTAAGACGGTGGAGGATCTCGACAAGGCGGGCATTCCGCTGACCAGCAAGGAACTGAGCGGCCCCAACCACATCCCCTGGTTGAAATGGACGTTTGTGCCTCCGAGAAAAGCCCACGGTGTGCTCATCGAAGTGGCCCAGCGTTACAAAGTTCAGGACGGCAAGTGGGTCAAGGACGAGATCTGATGCCGCGCGGGAGGAGAAGATTGCCGTGAAACAAAAAATCTACAACTCCGCGGACGACGCCATCGCCGATGTCCCCGATGGCGCCAGCATTATGTTCGGTGGTTTCGGTGGCGCCGGCTTCCCAAACAATTTGATTCAGGCACTGCTGCGCAAGGGGACGCGCAACCTGACGGCCATTAGCAATAACTGCGGCACGGGCGATGGCGAGCTCGGCATCCTTTTCAAGAGCAAACAGGTCAAGCGAGTGATCGCATCGTTTCCAGGACCGAAGTCGAACTATTTTCAGGACCAATTCGCGGCCGGGGAAGTCGAGCTGGAGCTGGTTCCGCAAGGAATTCTTTGTGAGCGGATGCGCGCGCAAGGGGCCGGCATCTATGCTTTCTTTTCGCCCGTCGGAGCCGGAACCGAAATTGCCGCCCAAAAAGAAGAGCGCGTTTTCAACGGAAAACGTTGTGTGCTCGAAGCTGCGCTGGGCGCTGACTACGCTTTTGTTAAAGCCCACCGCGCCGATACGCTGGGCAACCTCGTTTACAGGAAGGCTGCCCGAAATTTCAATCCCATTATGGCGACTGCGGCGGCCACGACCATCGTCGAAGTGGACGAGATCGTTCCGGCCGGCGTGCTCGATCCGGAAGCGATCGCCACGCCGTTCGTGTTCGTGGACCGCGTCGTGCAGGCAAAGACACTTCGCTCATGACCAAATTACGTCTCACTCGCGAACAGATTGCGCAGCGGGCCGCACAGGAGTTGCCCGACGGAGCTTGTGTCAATCTGGGCTGGGGAATTCCCAACCTCATAGCCGCCTACATTCCCCCGAATATCACCGTGTACTTTCACAGTGAGAACGGAATTCTCGGCATGGGACCGCGTGCGAATCCGGGCGAAGAAGACCCTGACCAGGTGGACGCCATGAAGGTTCCGGTTACGCTGCTTCCGGGTGCCTGTTTTTTCACGCAGGCGGACGCGCACATGATGACGCGCGGCGGGCACCTGGATTTCTGCGTGATGGGTGGCCTGCAAGTTTCCGAGAACGGCGATCTCGCCAACTGGAAGGTTCCGGGAGCGAAGGGTTCGGGAGGAATTGGCGGCGCCATGGACATTGCCGCGGGCGCCCGTCACCTCATCATCTGCATGGAGCACACGACCAAGGACAACGAACCCAAGATCGTGAAGCGTTGCACCTACCCACTCACCGGGCTGGAGTGCGTAACGACCATCGTGACCGACATGGCCGTGGTGGAGGTCACGCCCAAAGGCTTGGTGCTGCGGGAAGTTGCTCCTGGATTGACGGCGGAAGACGTGCAAGCTGTGACCGAACCGAGATTGATGGTGCCGGCAACCGTGCCGGAGATGAACTTGCCGCCCGCCGCAAATCTTTGAACCTCGGCGCGCTCGTAGATGGCTGAGGGTGCAGGAAGGCCCGCAACGACTTGGTCCAACGGACATCCAAACTCGCAAGCGCCGATGAAGCGGTGGCCGGGATCCCCGATGGCAGCACGGTTGCCGTTGGCGGGCTTTCCTATTACGGTGCTCCGATGGAACTGGTCCGTGCACTGATCCGGCGCAAAGCGCGAAATCTTACGCTGGTAACGGCTGCGGTCACCTCAATCCAGGCGGACCTGCTGATCGCGGCGGGATGTGTCCGCAAGATCGTCAGTTCTTACGTCGCATTCGAAGAGCTGGGGCTTGCCCCGAATTTTCGCCGGGCGGCGGAGAAAAAGCAGATCGAGGTTGTCGAAATCGGCGAGGCATTTCTCGCCTTTGGCCTGAAAGCAGCCTCGAGTGGCGCTCCGTTCTATGCATTGCCATGGTCACTGGCGGGCTCCGACTGCGCTCGCGTGAACCCTCTCTACCAACGCGGAACCGATCCCTTCACCGGCAAGGATGTGCTCTGTGTTCCGGCGATACCGGTCGATTGGACGCTGCTGCATGTCCGCCGCGCCGATGCGTACGGCAATCTGCAACACGAGGGCACGGCATTCATGGATCCCCTGCTCGTGCGCGCTTCCCGGCAGGTGATTGCGAGCTGTGAGGAAGTCGTCGGAGCGGAAGAGTTGCGCAAGCATTCTGGCGCCACCACCGTTCCTGCCATGCTGGTCCGCTCCGTGGTGGAGTCCCGTGGCGCGGCCTGGCCGACAGGCAGCTTTGGCTGCTATGACGTGGACCGGGCGGAAATCAAACGGTACGCGAAAGCAAGCCGCAATCCGGCCGACCTTGAGGCCTATCTGCAAGAGGCGATTCGCCCGCACCCGGTTCCTGCCGAGTCTGCTGCGAAGGTCTTGGCAAGCTCTATTTCTGCCGAACGCGACCTTCATCCTGCGTCGAAAGCAGAAATCATCGCGACGGAACTCTCCCGCTCGGTTCGCGATGGCATGTTCACGGGTGCGGGAACCGGCTGCTGGGAAGTGCTCGCCGGCCTGCGCCTGGCGCAACTCACGCACGCGCCCAACCTGTGCTTCACCATGGGCGGAGCCGGCGCGCTCAATCCTCGTCTGCGGAATCTGCCAGCATCGCTCAACGGAGATGAGGGCCTCACTGATTGCGAGGCGCGCGTTGGATTGGAAGAGCTGTTCGACCTGGAACTGGGCGGAGCCTTCGACATCATGTTCGTCAGCGGCATGCAAATGGACCAGTACGGCAACGTGAACCTGGTCTGCGTGGGGCCGCATGACAAACCGGCATTCCGCGGGCCCGGGACCGTAGGCCTGGAATTCGCGCCCTGTGTTCCGCAATGGGTTGCGTTTTTTCGGAGCCACACCAGGCAGGTGTTCGTGGATAAGGTAGATTTTATTTCCGGCAGAGGGCACGCACCGGGAGCCAGTTCGAGCCAGCAGGATGGAGCGCCCGATGACCGTGGCCCGGTGCTGGTCATTACGAACCTGGCCGTAATGGATTTTTGCCCGGAGACAAAGCGTATGCGTCTGAAAAGCGTCCATCCGGGATGTACCGTGGAGCAGGTCAAGGCGAACACCGGGTTTGAGCTGGTTACTTCCGCCGATATCCCAGAAACCGTGCTCCCGACCCAGGCAGAATTGCTGCTTCTGCGGAACGAAATTGATCGGGGCGGCCTGTTGGCGTCGCTCATCCCGTGAGGTACACGCAAGCGGGAACAATCTGGAAGCAGAACGGAAGAACCGAATGAAGGGAATTGTAGGACACGCTGTACGCATACCTACCTGCCGCATCGCGCGTGAGGAGATTGCGCGCGCATGGCAGACCTCTTCCTCCCCGGGCGGGCACAAGCGGGTGGGCCGTTTCGACGAAGACGCGCTCACGCTGGCCGCCGCCGCAGCGCTCGACTGCCAGAGTAGCCTTGGCGGAGCGGAAGAAGTAGACGGGCTCTTTTTCACCTCTACTACGGGCCCATACCTGGAGCGCTCCAACGCGAGCCTGATCGCCGCGCTGTGTGATCTGCCGGAGAAATGTTCGACGCTCGATCTCGCCGCGAGTCTGCGAGGCGGAACCAGCGGCTTGCGGCTGGCCCTCACGGGCCTCAACTCCGGGTCGAGCGCGACCATCGTCTGTGCCGGCGATTGTCGTGAAGCTGAACCCGGCTCCGCCGAAGAGATGCTGTACTCGGATGGGGGAGCCGCGATCGCGGCCGGTACGCAAAACGTGATCGCGGAATTGATCGCCGACGCCACGGCCTACGACGACTTCTTCGACGCGGTTCGCCGCGATCGCGATGTCCATGTAACCTCCTTTGCTTCCAAGTTCTCGATCGAACGCGGCTATATCGCTCCCATCGCCAAGGTGGTGGGAGATGTGCTCGGGCAAGCGGGGAAAAGCGCCAAGGATATCGCCAAGTTCGTGGTTCCCTCGCCCGATCGCCGGGCCCAGCAGCAGCTTGCGAAGAAGCTAGGCTTTAGCGAAGCGCAGTTGCAGGACATCCAGTTCAACGATGGCGGGATCACCGGCACCGCTATGCCCCTCGTACTGTTGAGCATTGCTCTCGAGTCGGCCAAGCCGGACGATCTCCTGCTCGTCGCAGGGTATGGCAACGGCGCAGACGCAATGCTGTTTCGCGCCACCAATTACATCAATTCCTACAAGCTGCACAGCCCTTCCAGCGTGCAGAAGGCTGTCGCTGTCGATTACAAGTCCTACACTCTGTATCGTCGTGCGAGAGAGTTCTTCCGCTCGGCCGATCAGGGGCTGGAGATCAGCAACATCTTCTATGCGAAGGAAGAGCCCCAGATCGTGCGTCTGCACGGCAGTGCCTGCCGCCACTGCGGCACGCGCCAGTTTCCGGTGGCGCAGGTATGCGTAGGCTGTAAGAAGGGCGATGGGCTGGAAGAAGTGGCCCTGGCGCGAACCGGCACAATCTACACATTTTCCGAAGACACGCTGTACCCATCCCCATTCCCACCCACGGTGATGGCCGTCGTGGACCTCGACGGAGGCGGGCGCATCTATTGTGAGGTGGTGGATGTTCCGCCGTCGGAAGTGAAGATCGGCATGTCGGTGGAATTAACCCCGCGGAAACTCAAGGAAGGTGGCGGCCTCTACCACTATTACTGGAAATGCACCCCGAGGAGAGGGAAATGAGCAAGTCTTTAGCGAACCAGGTCGCCGTCATTGGCGTGGGCTGCACCAAGTTTGGGGAGAATTTTGACCAGAGCCTGCAGGAGATGATGGTCGAGGCCGCCACCGGCGCCTGCAAAGATGCCGGCGTGAGCCTGGATGACGTCAAAGCCGCGTGGCTGGGCACCTTCTCCCCCGGCTTCAGCGGAGGGAAAGCCACGATTACACTGGCCGATGCGCTGAAATTCCGCGGCCGTCCCATTACCCGGGTTGAGAACTATTGCGCGACCGGAACGGATGCGTTCCGCAATGCCGCTTCGGCCGTTGCCGCGGGGCAATACGACATCGTAATGGTGGTGGGCGCGGAAAAACTGCGCGACCGGCCGGTGCGCGGGTTGCAGCGGGAAGGCATTCATCCTTACTTTGAAGCCGGGTCCACGGCTCCCGGAATCTTCGCTCTAGCCGCCAACCGCTACATGCACACCTACGGCATGCAGCGCGACACCCTCGCCAAAGTCGCAGTGAAGAACCACGCAAATGGAGCGTTGAATCCCAAGGCGCATTTTCAGATGAAAATTACCGAGGAACAGGTGCTCAAGGCCCCGATGATTGCCTATCCCTTCGGATTGTTCGATTGCTGCCCTACCACGGACGGCGCTGCTGCCGCCATTCTCTGCCGTGCCGACCTGGCCAAGCAGTTTCGCAAGGATTTCATCGTGGTTCGCGGCATTGGCCTCGCGGTCATGTCGGGCAAGCCCTATCTCGATCCCACTTGCGACTACCTCGGATTTCCTGCCACTGAGGCCGCCGCACGGGAAGCCTACGTCGCTGCGGGTATCGCCGAACCCCTGAAGGAAGTGGATTTCGCCGAAGTCCACGACTGTTTCACCTGGACCGAGATCAGCAACTATGAGGATCTAGGCTTCTGCAAGAAAGGCGAAGGCGCGAGGTTCATCGAAGAAGGGCGCAGCAGCCTGCAAGGAGATCTGCCGGTCAATCCCAGCGGTGGGTTGAAATCCTTCGGACACCCGGTTGGTGCGACGGGTGTCCGCATGATCTATGAGATCGTAACCCAGTTGCGGGGAGGGGCAGGAGCACGGCAAGTGAAGGATGCGAAAGTCGGACTCGCCCACAACCTTGGAGGTCCGGGGGCGGTCGCTTGCGTTGTGATTCTTGGGCGCGAAGCCTAGCTCGGTCCGTTGATAGCACGCGGACGCACTTCCAAAGACAACAGTAGCGAAGCGAACCAGGAACTGCGGAAAGACTCCCAATTGGAGGAGTCTTGGGGTGGCTTCAGCGCTAGGCAAGTCGGAACTATAGTGCTCGCTCGGGCGCCGGTTGCTGGTGCGGGAGACCCGTTATTCGAATTCCAGCGCTGTGTACTTTGTAGCGGATGTTGAGAGTGATCAGCAGTGCGGTGATCTGCTCCACGATTCGCGCGTTTTCCAACTTGCCGCCATCGATCGCCCGGAGACCGGAGATTTGCGAGACGAGTTCAAAGGTAAGGTTACGAGCATTGTCGTCATCGCTGCAAACGATTACGTCGCAATCGAGTGCACCAGTACCATTCAGTAGATCCGCGGAGACGTTGTGAAACGCTGCCACTACAGATATCGCTTTGGGTACAAGTTCGGCAGCTTGTTGAGCGGCTGAACCTTGCCACACGCCGAGGACGCGCGTGGGGCGTCCGCCAATGGTTGCGGCTAGCGGGACGGTTGCGTCGATTAACGTCGTCCCCGGTTGGAACACGGGCTTCAATTGCTTCAGCAACGCAGCTTGGGCATCAAACGGGACGGTTAACACGCAAATATCGGCACCGGCACATGCGGTTGCGTTTTCCATTCCGGTGATTCTTGCGTCGATTCCGATCTTCTGTTTGAGAAAGGCTGCCGCTTCTTCCGCACGCTTTGGGTCTCGAGATCCGATGATGATCGTTTCGCCCGCCTTAGCCCAGCGAAGCGCCAGGCCCAGTCCTTGGGGACCAGTTCCTCCCAAGATCGCGATAGGACGATTCATACGAAACTCCTGAGTTTCTGAAAGTTGCGGCGCCGCAAACCGTTCACAGTTGAGCCAGCCTCAATCAGTCGAAGCTATGATGTCGGTTTAGGTGATGCTTACTTCCGTATAGATCCCGTACACTTGCTTCAGCGCTTCGCAGATCTCACCCACGGTCGCGTAGGCGCGGACGGCGTCGACGATAAAGGGCATGGTATTAGCCTCGGAAATGTTGCCGTTCGTCCCGACCGAAGGGTTCTTCGCGGCCGCCTGTTTCAGCGCATCGAGCCGGCGCTGCACTTCTTCGTTCGAGCGCCGGGCGCGCAAGGCCTTGAGTTTCTTCTCCTGTGCGCGCGCGACTGATTCGCCAATGTACAGAATTTCCGGCGACTCTTCCTCAACCACAAAGTCGTTAACGCCGACCGTGATTTTTTCGTTCGCCTCGACGGCGCGCTGGTACTGGTAGCTGGCCTCGGCGATTTCCTTCTGCGGATACCCGCGCTCGATCGCTTTGACCATGCCGCCCATCTGGTCGAGTTTCTCGAAGTAGTCGAAGGCGCCTTGCTCCATGTCGAGCGTTTGCCGCTCGACGAAGTACGAGCCGCCCAGCGGATCGACGGTCTGCGCCACCCCCGATTCGAAGGCGATGATCTGCTGGGTACGCAACGCGATGCGCGCGGCTTCTTCTGTCGGCAGGGCAAGCGCTTCGTCGTAGGCGTCGGTGTGCAGCGACTGCGTTCCGCCCAACACCGCCGCCAGCGCCTGCAAGGCAACGCGCGCAATGTTGTTCATCGGCTGCTGCGCCGGCAGCGAGACGCCGGCGGTCTGCGTGTGGAAGCGCATCAGGCGGGTGCGATCGTTCTTCGCGCCGAAGCGGTCCTTCATCAGGCGGTACCATATCTTCCGCGCGGCGCGGTATTTCGCGATCTCTTCGAAGAAATCGTTGTGCGCGTTAAAGAAGAAGCTGAGTCGCGGTCCGAAGTCGTCCACGTCCAGTCCGCGGCGGCGAGCCCACTCCACGTACTCGACGCCGTCGTAGATGGTGAATGCCAGTTCCTGCAGCGCCGTCGATCCTGCTTCGCGAATGTGATAACCCGAAATGGAGATGGTGTTGAAGCGCGGCGTGAACTTCGACCCGAATTCGAAGGTGTCAATCACCAGACGCATCGAGGGCGCCGGCGGATAGATGTACTCCTTCTGCGCAATGTATTCCTTGAGGATGTCGTTCTGAATCGTGCCGGAAATCTTCTTCCAGTCGGCGCCCTGTTTTTCCGCCACCACCAGATACATAGCCCACAGCACCGAAGCCGGCGAATTGATGGTCATCGACGTGGTGATGGTTTCCAGGGGAATCCCGTCGAAGAGAATCTCCATGTCTTCGAGCGAATCGATGGCCACGCCGCACTTGCCAACCTCGCCTTCGCTGGCCGCTTGGTCGGAGTCGTAGCCCATTAGCGTGGGCAGGTCGAAGGCCACCGAGAGCCCGCCGCCGCCGTGCTCGAGCAGGTACTTGTAGCGCTGGTTGGTCTCCTCCGGCGAGGCAAAGCCGGAGAACATGCGCATCGTCCACAGCTTGCCGCGGTAGCCGGTCGCGTGAATGCCCCGCGTGTAAGGCGGCTGTCCGGGATACCCGAGGTACTGGTCGTAATTCCAGTCGGCGGGCAGATCGGCCTGCGTGTAGAGCCGGCGAATGGGGACGTTCGAAATGGTGCTGAAACGGGCGTGGCCGTGCTCGTCGAGATTTGTGCCAGTCACCGCGCCAATCGGTTTTTCGGGAGCCTTGTCGAGTGTGGGGGCAAGGGTCTTCTCAGCCCAGTCCTTTTCCGCCGCCGGATGACGGCCTTCAAAGACATCAACAATGGACTCTTCGGCGATCGACGGCAGCTGCGGCGTTTTCTCTGGCATGCTCACTCTGGGGTGCGCCAGCGGGATTCTCAGAAATCGAAGATGCAGCCCCGCAGCCGCTTAAAACAACCAAACGATTGGTAGATAATATGAACTGTTTCCAGGCTGGCTGTCAAGCGCCCGTCCGTAATCCGTCCGTAAGAGGTGGGACGCGACAGTCGACGGCGGAGGGAGAAGCCTGACAGGCGACCGAGAAGGGATCAGAGTAGGCGAGGGGGCTGGAAGTGGTCTGGCGGCGAAGCGCGGGCCGTTTTCGAGGCAGCAGGGACGCGAGGGGTCTCCGTCGTGGGGTGGAACGAGGCGAAAATGGTTTCGACGCCCGGTTTCAGCAGGGCGTGGGCAAAGGTAACAAGCGCAGTGCGTACTGCCAGTTGGAAAACCGGTTCCAGCTGCGAGCCAGCCGCAGCAGCGTGCGGCGCGCGTGGTGGACCAGTTTTCCCGGCGTGTGAAAAATCAGAAAGCGCAGCCGCTTGGGCCGCGCCGTCAGCAGCTCCGGCGGCAGCGCCAGCCGCTTCAGTGCCGTCAGCAGGTTGTAGGTCAGCACCGCCAGCCGCAGCCAGGCGGCGTTGGCCCCGAAGCGTCCGCAAGGCATGACCCCGCTCGCCAACTCATTCTTGATCACGTCATGCACGGCTTCAATCGAACCCGTCTTTTCCCGATGCCACTGCAGCAGTCGTTTCGGCGTCCACTCCCAGAGATTCGTCACCACCGCGAAATACTTCATCGCGCTGCCGTCGGCAAACAGTGCCTGCTGCTTCTTGCGAATCCGGATGGCCACATAACGCAGCGGCTCGCGATACCGCGGCCTCGCACTTTCTTCGGGAACGTAGTCCACCTCGGCGCATTCTTTGGTCCCCCGGCTGTCTTCGCTGTAGGGCTGCCAGCGCGACTCCGCTGTGGCCATGATCTCGGCGTACAGCGCGGGATTCATTCGCGCACTTACGGCAAACCCAAGGAACCCCGGCGGTCCCTGCGGGCGCTGCTCATCGCGCAACCACTCCAGCAAGCTCTGCTCGTGACCGGCCGAATCGCCGCGAAAGTAGAACTCCCGCACCGTCTCCGGCAGCGCCTGAAACGCACGCTGCGCGATCGGCAACAACTCCTGGTTCGCCGGCACATTGCCGTCGCGGAACTCGTCGGCCACCACCACGTTCATCTCCGCCCACAGCGCCAGCACCGGCTGGTATCCAGTACAGCCTTCCTAGGTGAACTTGGCTTCCCGCTTCCAGCTTTCGATCACGGTCGCATCCAGATCGACGGTGGCGATCTTCTGCTCCGCGCCGCGCCGGCCCAACTCTTGCACCACCTCTTCGTTCACCTGCGCCAAACCCTGCAGCGCCACGCTCTCTTCCGGGATATAACTCACCCGCCCCGGTGCTAACTCTTGCTGCGCTTGCTCCCTCTTTTCTTCGTCGTGAAACTGATACAGAAACTTGCGCGCTGCTTCCGCACTGGGCACCGCGTGGCCCAGCATCTCCGCCAGTCCCGCGTCTTCTCGCAACTGGTCGAAGTCCTCCAGACAGTCGCCGCCCACCGCGTTCAACACCAGAAAACTTTCCACGTAGCTGGCCTCGTCGAAGCCGCGCTGCCGTTGCTTCACTTGCACATAGCGCTGCACCCGGCCCGGCACGTCCAGAGAGCGGGCCGCCCGCACCAACAGCGGCACCCCGCCCAGCGCCGTGACGCATTCGTCTAACGGCTCAGAATCGATCTCGAACAGGAACTCACCGGCCGCCGGAGAGGGTTTGTTTTTCTGCTTCCTGATGAATGCAAGGTAGCACCCATGCGGTGAAGTTCTGCCGCATCCTTTTCCACAGTCTCTGCCTTGTCAATCCCCACCCCGCCCAATCGGCTACATTGTTACGGACGGATTACGGTAGCGTGTAGATGCAGATCGTTGTTCCATATTCTTGGTGATCCAGAGGCAGGTTTAGAGGGTTGTTGCTATGACATTGTCTGTTTGCCCGAATGGATGCGGCCCCGCAACTGATTCTCAGAAGTTCTGCCGCGTTTGCGGGGCACGTATGGTCGCACAGGCATCTCCGACGGTTGCGGCGAGTTCGGCGCAAGGCGTGCAAACGCTGTGCCCGAATTGCCACTCTGTTAATCCTCCCAGCAAGCGTTTCTGTCGGATGTGCGGTATCGCGCTTGATATCAAAAGAGTGGAGGAGACTCCGGCACCTCAGTCTGTCCCCCAAGAACAACCTGTCCGGGAGGCAAAGGTCCCACCGAGTGTGGCAGGCCCCGCAGCGGTCGTGACTTCGACTCCAGTTTCTGGACCTTCGGTAGCTCCGACGCCTGCACTAGATGCGACCTCTCTTGCACCAGTGGCAAAGCCGCCAGTGGTCGCGCGGGAACGGGCAGCGCCGGAGCGGTCTGCTCATGAACCTCTCGCAGTCCCGATGTTACCTCGTGTCACAGCTGTCCCTCGTGTCACGCAAGAGTCTGAAAAGAGCACAGGAGAACTGGCATCGCCAGTTTCCTCGATTGTTCCTGCGCAGAGACGAAAACTTTCGCAGCGATCGATACTGGCCGTAGCTGTTTCTGTGGTCGTTGTCGGGGTGGTCGTCGCGTTCTTTGTGCTTCGACCCGTCAAGACGGCGCAGCCGGCGACTACGCAAGGGCCGGCTTTGCCTGCGGGGCTTGTGCGGGAAGCGCCTCCGGCGGCGCAGGTTCAGCAGCAAGTTCCGGCGGCTTCCCCTCTGGCTCCCGAAACACAGCCGAATGTTGCGGTAGCTACCACCAAAGAGCCAGCACCGAATCCACAAACGGAAGTGATCAAGCGAGACTTGCAGAGGCAACAAGCTGAACTAGAGGTCGGAAAGCAACAACTCGCAGACCAGCAAAGAGCCCTCGAAGCACAAAAGCAGGAAGAAGCTCAACAAGCGGCCCGTGACGCTGAGCGGGCGAGGCAGGAGGAACTGAGTCGGCAGCAGCAACTGCAAAAGCAAGCCCAGTTGGAGCCACCTAAGGCAAAAGAGGCCACAGCCACTGCGAGCGTTCCAGCGCCCTACGAGGGGCCCGGCTCGGGCACTCTGATCTGGGAGGGGGACATCGCGGGCGCAGAACTAGTTACCATTGAAAACGGTGTTGCGAGTTCGGGAAGAGTGACAGGAGTGTTGCCTGGAGTGCCCTGTTTGGTTCAGTCATCAGACCCAAAACGAGTTTCAGTTGCCACTGCGCCAGGTCCGAGCAACCAGTGGAAAAGAATTGTCTTGAGAGTACAGGGCAAGGGTCACACAACGGTCAAAGTGACCTGGGCTCTCCCATAATCTCGCATTCGTGGTCTATCGCTGAGAGGAGATTATTATGAAGAGGAAAACTGTAGTTGCTATCTCGATGGTTGTGCTGTTCGCGACACAGAATCTAATTATGGCCACGGCACAAGAGTAGCCAAAACCAGCAGAGTGCCCCCACACTTGGCTTGAAGGATGTCGAGATGACAATCAAAGCTAATGTCTCCTATCAGTACCAAGACTTCGCAAAAGGGGAGACACCTTCACCGCTCAGGTAATAGCGCCAGAGCAATATAAGGACGCAGTGATCGAGGGTCACATTAACGCAATCAAGAAACCGAAGAAGCGTGACAAGGCTGAGGTTTCTTTCGCTTTTGAAACGATCACACTGCGCGGCGTAACTTATTCCATCCAAGCCGATCTGAAGGAAGTTGCGAATTCTCAGGGTGTGAAGAATGTTGACGAAGAGGGCAGGGTTATCGGCAAATCGTCTAAGAAAAAAGCTATGGAATCGGCACTGGTCGGGTCCGCTCTTGGCGCTCTTCTTGGCGCAGCCATGAACGGTGGCAAAGGAGCGGCTGCGGGTGCTGGCGTTGGCGCGGCTGCAGGCCTACTCGTTGGGATCACGTTTACTACCAGCGGTTCGGACATGGAGTTCGCGCCGGGGTCTCAGTTCACGCTCGTTGCCTCCGATCGCTCCCAGCGGTGATGATGCGGATCGGCTCGAATGGGAACGCGTCTCGGCGTTGAACGAACGCCGGGAAGAATCGAACGGGAGCTCCCGACTGAACCGGATTGGGTTGGGCGCGGCGGGGACCGCTAACTGCGCGAAACGCGGACGACGTGTCGGCCATAAGCAGCGTCCTCGGTGGGCGAGGACTTGTGGACGGGGTTCCATTTAGGGTTCCAACTCCGACAGGCTTTTTGGGTGGTTGTTCAACCAGACGAGCCTGAATTGTCAATCAGTTGCCGTTGTTAAAGGGCAAGTCCTGCCCTGCCTTGGGCGCAGGGGGTCATCGGTTCAAATCCGATCGCCCCGACCAATCTTCACTTTTTGCACGTTCAAAGATCACGTCAAAGGGCTTTCTGTAGACTGGCCATAGATTTAGGCCGTCAGTCGCACAGTTCAAAAGCACCGTTTTAAGCAACTGGCCGCGCTCCGCTGAATTTGCCATAGATGTTCCGCATCAACGCAAGCACGGGGCTCGTTCGCTGTCCCATAGCTGTCCAATAACGATTCCTTAACGCTTCTTACAAGGCTTTTCGAGGGCCACCCGCGTCTTGTAAGTTGTTGAAACTACTAATGTCCTTGGGCTCATAACCCAAAGGTCGGTGGTTCAAATCCACCCCCCGCAACGACGCAGATCGACCGAATGCAGAGCAAGGCGAGAAACAGAAACTGGTTTGCGGAATATGAAGGATTCACGTTGAAACAGATGATTGGGACTGTATGCGTTTTTGTACGCGCTCGCCGCACATCAGGATTGTTCTCGATTAACCGCGGCGAGTCAGGCCGAAACGTAAGTGAATGAACTGTAAGCTATTTGCTTCTTTGTCAAGAGGTTGCCGGGAAGGTCTAAACTAGCGGTTGCGGATGGTGTGTCTGCCAGTTCCACCACTTCCGCTTTAAAATCAATCTTTTGCAGACTGTTTGAGGGCGACCGAAGTCTGCATCGCACGCGCCGGAATTCCTCTTCCCCAGCAGCACCCGGCCGCTTGCTTCCTATGTCTTTATACACGCTCAAACGAGGCGGTTCAAGCTCGCCGCCGCCCTTGCCGGAGGTCCGACTCACGAGCCGAGCTTGAGCAGGGCCTCGCGGAACCGTTCGTGCCGCTCGGTGAGGTGAAGATAAAGCATTTCGTCGGCTTTGGACTTGCTGCGAATGATTCGGACCAGCGCGTCTTTTTCGTCGCGCTTCCAGGAGCGAAGGCCGGGAACCAGAGCCAGGAGCATGACAGCATTTTCGAAGGTGGCGCGTTCTGAAGGCGTCCACGGTGACGCATCGATGCCGAGAATCCGCGCGACCGAGCGCACCGATTCCTTGCGCATGCGGCTGCTGTCACCTTGAAATTCCCGCGCCATTCGGCGATTCACTCGCAGGCCAATATTGCGCGTGCTGAAGCTGTCCCACGCTCCCACTTCGCTGCCCGGCAACTCGTAGAACACGTGCCCACTTGCCAGGCGGCGCAAGGTTTTGGCGGGCGTCCGGTATTTCGGATCGGCGGCAATCTTACCTTCTTCGCGTTCCGCCAATTTTTGTAGCTCCGCGCGCCCCGGCCGGAAGCCCAGCTTTCGATAAAACCAGAACGCACCCGATTCGATCGCCTCCTCGTTGTCATGGCCCAGTTGATACGGATAAACCGAGACGCACGTTGTTCCCATGAGGTGACACAGGCAGCGCAGTACCTGAGCGTAGATCCATCCCGCTTCGCCGCCGCGGAACGTGTAGAAGGTGTTGAAGCCGACTTCCATCCACTCGCAGAGTCCGATGGCTTCGATGTAGTTAATGGGCACGCCATTCTTCAGCGTTAATCCAGCGACATAGGCGCGCAGCGGCAAGCGGCGCTCTGGCGGCAGGTTCCAAAGGCAGATCGAAACGCCCCTGCCAACTTCGGCCCGAACTACCGACGCGGGATCGCCCAGCGTGGTGCCATAAAGTTCGCGGTAGCGCACCAGCATGACCTCGCGGATCAGATCCATGACTTCGCCGCCCTGCTGGGGCGAGAGGTTTTTCAGTTGCACCGGAGGCCGCGCCAACTCGGCGGCCAGCGATACCTGGCTGCGGCTGATCAGCGGTCCGTTGTGGTAAAAGACGCTCGGAACCGGCTTCCAGTTGCGCGTTCGCGCGATGGCGGAGTTTTCGAGATTCCAGCGCAAGGGCACGCGCAGTGATTCATAGAGTTCGGCCTTTTGATTGGGCGGGAGCGGTAGATCGGCGAATCGCTGCAACAGCCATGCAGGATCTGAACCCTTTTTCCCAGCAGCAGTCTCCAGCCAGCGGCGCCATGGCGTATCGGCCTCGACATACGCGTCGTCCTCGAGCAAGGGCATGAAGCGCGGACCGGTGGCGCCTAACTCTCGTCCGGGTTCGTAGTTTTTCCACGCAATTTCAACTTTGCCGGGCATGCGCTGGATGAGCCAGCGTGCGACATCGAAGCTGAGCGTGTCTTCCATCTGTGTGCCGGCAATGCCAGAGACCTCGATGGGCTCGAAGTCGTCCATGTTGGCGCCGGCTTTGCGCAATACTTCTACTTTCTTGTGGAAACTATTCAGAATGTGGCCTGTGGCGCGAACCACGGCTGGGCCTTGCGGAAAGGCGCGCAGGAAAAGCAACGCTTCGTGGAAGCGGATCAGCGAAGCCGGATCGGTAAAGCGCACGGCGTCGAGGCGTTGCAGCAGCTTCACTACGCGGGCGGCTTCCTTGTGTCCGAAGAGATAGCGGCTGGCTTCGAGTTGCGAGAGTTGGTGATCGAGAGCGTTCGCGGCCATGGAGATTCCCAACAAAGAGTACCTCATGGCTTGGCTTCCAGGCGTATCAACGCCGTGGATGCTCCGTCCTCGCGCACTTTGCGAGGGGCGGGAGTCGAACTGTTCACATCACGGAGGACACAAAAGTTGTATCGGCGGCATCGCCGCCCACCCTTGCAAAGAACGAAGCTGTGAAAAAACCCAGAATCAAGATTCTAACTAGATCGGCGACCAAAAGTTTTGCTGTTTAGATCGCTTATAAGCGACGTTTGCGATGTTGGGATACATTTTGGGTCACCCGAAAACTTGGTCAAAATTCGACAGATAGGTTTTTTCACAGCTTCAAAGAACGCAAGGATGGGGCACCCTCAGTTACCGTGGGCAGGCGAACATCGTTCGAAGGATGGGCCAGCCGCCCTTGCCTTCGCACGGTGCCTGGCCCCAGTGGGGCGGCGCGGACACCCGACGTGATGACGCCATAACGCACGGACGGCCCGTCACCCGTGCTATAATCTCCATTCGCCTGAACGTTGTTACGTCGAGGCTGATCCTGTGATTTCCTCCGCGGGCGGATCCATAATTCCGAGAATCAGTGCCATCCAAGCTCCAGATATAGTTCTTTAGATACGAGGTACCGTTATGTCCGGCCATTCGAAATGGGCAACCATCAAGCACAAAAAGGGCGCGCTTGACGCTAAGCGCGGCAAAATCTTCACCCGTCTCATCAAGGAAATCGCGATGGCTGCGAAGTCGGGCGGCGATCCCGACATGAACCCGCGTTTGCGGACGGCGATCCTGGCGGCGAAGTCCGAGAACATGCCCGCCGATAACATCAAGCGCGCCATCCAACGCGGCACCGGCGAGCTACCGGGCCTGACCTACGAAGAATTTGTGCTGGAGGGCTACGGCCCGGGCGGCGTGGCTTTGCTGGCGGAGATTTCTACCGACAACCGCAATCGCACGGTGAGCGAAATCCGGCACGTGTTCGGGAAAAACAATGGCAACATGGCGGCAGCGGGCTCAGTGTCGTATATGTTCCACAAGAAGGGCGACATCGTCATCCCGAAGTCGGCGGCCAAGGTGGACGATCTGATGAACATCATCATCGAAGCAGGCGGCGAGGATGAGCCGATTGACGATGGCGAGAATTGGGAAATTCTGACTGCGCCTTCGGCCTACGAAGGCATGCTCGAGGCGGTAAAGAAGGCGGGCATCACGCCGGCTTCGTCGAGCGTGAGTATGGTTCCGGATACCTTCATCAAGCTGGAAGGGCAGCAGGCGACGCAGATGATCCGCCTGATGGAAGCGCTCGAAGATTGCGAAGACGTGCAGAACGTGCATGCCAACTTCGACATCGACCAGAAGACCCTGGAAGAAGTTGCGGGCTGAGAAATCATCAGGTGATCTGGTGATCGGGCCATCGGGTCATCTGAAGTGCAAGACCGCTCTGCCTTTAATTTTCGATCTGGCTTTTCGATCGCCAGATGGCCCGATACTTTTCCGCACTTTTCAACACCCTAGAGGAAAAGTTTGTGGAAAAGCGGGAACTTAATCTTGTAACCTTCTGTTAATAAATCGCTTCAACATTCTGCACCGCATCGGGTGCTAGCCGCATCGTGCGGATTCGATTTTTCGATACTCGTTTCGCTACTCCGTGAAGACACGTCTCGATAAGTTGCTGGTGGAGCGAGGGCTGACGCCTTCGCGCGAGCGCGCTCAGGCTCTCATCCTAGCGGGAAAAGTTCTCGTTAACGAGCAGAAGATCGAAAAGGCGGGCGCTTTGATCGACTCGGGATCGACCTTGCGCCTGCTGGGCGAGGACCTTCGCTACGTCAGCCGTGGCGGCCTCAAACTGGAGAAGGCTCTCGAGCACTGGCGGATCGATCTTCACGGCAAAGTCTGTCTCGACATCGGCGCGTCCACCGGAGGCTTCAGCGACTGCATGCTGCAACACGGCGCCGCCCGGGTGATTGCCGTGGACACCGGTTATGGTCAGATGGATTTCGGGTTGCGCAACGATCCGCGCATACGGCTTCTGGAGAAATCTAACGCCCGCTATCTCGATTCCGGCGACATAGGCGAGAATGTGGACTTCATTGCGATGGATGTTTCGTTCATCTCCGCCACGCTGGTGCTGCCGGCGGTGATTCGCGCCGTTTCGTCTTGCGCCAGCCTGACACCCAATCTGCCTCGCCAAATTGTGGTGTTGGTGAAGCCGCAGTTTGAAGCGGGCAGGGAACTGGTGGGTAAAGGCGGAATTGTGCGCGACGAATCGGCGCAGCGAGCGGCCGTGGCCAAGGTCGAAGCGGCGCTGTTGAATCTCGGATGCGTGCGCGCGGAATGGATCGAGTCACCCATTCTCGGCGGCGAAGGCAATCGCGAATTCCTGCTGCACGCAGAGTTTTCGCCGCCTGCCGTCCGGTGATTCTGTACAATCGGAAGTCCGACGAAGTCAGAATAGATGCGCAAAGAGAATTCCGAAGACATGGCCAAGTCTCGCCCCAGCCCAGCCCGCCAGAAAACCGTTGCCGTCATTTCGAAGCCGGGCCGTCCCGAGCTGCGCGAAGTACTACCCGCGCTCGAAAAATGGCTTCAACAGCGCAACTATGCGGTGGTCATGGACAAGGAAAGCGCCGCCTATTTCTCTCCGTCGGACGTGGTGCCGCGAAGGGAGTTAGGCACTCGATCCCCGGCTCTGGCCCTGGTGCTCGGCGGCGACGGCACGCTGCTGTCGGCGACTCGGGCGGTGGCGCAAGCGGGAACGCTCATTCTCGGAGTCAACCTCGGCACGCTTGGGTTCCTGACCGAACTTGCGCTGTCCGATTTGTATCCCGCCCTGGAGGCGATTGAAGAAGAACGCTACATCGTGGACAGCCGGTCGATGCTGGGGGGCTCGCTGATTCGGGGTGGCGAGACTCTGGCCACGCATGCCGCCTTGAACGAGGTGGTGGTGAGCAAGGGCGCCATCGCGCGCTTGAATCACTTCGAGCTTTTCGTGAACACGGAATTCGTTTCCAGTTACCGGGCCGATGCGCTGATCATCGCTACGCCGACCGGTTCCACGGCGTATTCTCTGGGAGCGGGAGGGCCGATTCTGAACCCGGATGTGGATGCCTTCGTGGTCACGCCGGTCTCGCCCCACGGCTTGACGCATCGTCCGGTGGTGGTGCGCGATACGGTCGAGATCGAAATCCACGTCAAGGCCGGGAAGGAACAAGCCTATCTGAGTTTCGATGGACAGGTCGGCATGGCGGTGCGAGACGGCGATGTCGTGCGTTGTGTTAAGGCGGAGCATCGGGCCAAGTTGCTGCGCTTTCAGAAGACATTTTTCGAAGTGCTCGCCACCAAGCTCAAGTGGGGAGAACGCTAGAACCAGGTGTCAGGTCTTAGGTGTCAGGTGTCAGGAATAGCGGGGACGGTTCTTAGAAGTTTTCAACGCCTGACGTGTTTGCGGGTCATGCCGGTTTGACAGGCCACGAATCGGAATTGACCGGGAGAGAAAATGAAGCAATGTTCCCTGCACGCAGGCGCCGCAAGCCGGTGAGCCGTGTGAGCGAAAATGTTGTGAGCGAAAATCATCCAGGCCTGGTCGAGCACACCTTTGACACCGGCGAAGTTCGCTTGGGCGTTCAATTGAACTATGCCGAAGGGCCTGCTCATGGGCCGCCGCTTGTGCTGCTGCATGGACTGGGGCGGCGCTGGCAAGTATTTCTGCCGGTGATTCCGGCGCTGAGCATGCGCTGGCATATCTTCGCGCCTGACCTTCGCGGTCATGGCAAATCTTCCCGCGTGGCTCGCGGATACCGTGGCCCGCAGTATGCTGAAGACATCGCCGGCCTCCTGCGCGAGCGCGTTTCATCTCCCGCTGTTCTCTTCGGACATTCCCTCGGCGGTATGTTGGGCATGTGGGTTGCTTCTCATTATCCGGAGCTGGTGCGGGCTCTGATTCTGGGCGACAACATGATCGTCGCCCAGCGGCTTCGTAATCCGATGTACACCGCGCTGTTTTCAGGACTGCGCAATCTCGCGCGCACCGGCGGCACGGTCGAGCAGATTGCGGACGGCATCGGGAAAATTGTGCTGCCGGTTCCAAACGGCGGGTCGGGCACGATCCGCCAACTTCCCGGCAACGATGAGGCCTACCTGCTCTCCTGGGCGCGCTGCGTGCAGCAGACCGACCCGGACGCCTATGAGATGACTCTCGACGGCTCGTCGCTCGAAGGCTGGGACGGAGAGACCGTGTTACGTGGAATCGTTTGTCCGACGCTGCTTTTGCAAGGCACCACGGAATTAGGCGGCCTGATGTCCGACGCCGATGTTGCGCTGGCCACGCGATTGTTGCCTCATCACGCGCATGTGAAGTTCCGCAATCTCGGGCATGCGTTATTCATCCAGCAGCCGGAACCGGTGCTGCGGGCCGTGACCAACTTTCTGGAGTCGCTGTGAAATTTGGCAGAAAGGCGTCAATGAGGCGCAATGGCCAACAATCTAAAGATGGGACCGGAAAACGAATAACCATAGAAAAAGGCCCAGGATAGCCAGCATGAATCCGCTGCAACCGATGGAGAACACTGAGAAGAGCGCACGTACCGGGCGGCCTCCAGAGAATGTCCGCAGCAGCAGGATGATGGCCGCCACCTCGAAGACCAGAACGGCAGCAAGTCCGAAAGTGGAGAAGAACTCCACCAAGCCGCCAGCGACTGCTGCCAAACCAGTTGCCTTCTCTCTGGCAATTCCATTGAACGCGTCGATTGCCGTGTGAATGATGAGGAAAAGGAACGGAGTCCAAGCGAGGCA
>PKXK01000075.1:0-9992 GCA_003132325.1 Acidobacteriaceae bacterium | reverse complement strand
GCCAGCAGATCTCCCTCGCTGACCAGGGGAAGTCTTCTGTCGCGCGCAAAAAAGTCGCCGGTCTCACAGATGGGGCCGACCACATCGGTAACTTCCGTTTCGCGCGACTCGCGACGAACCAGGACAATCTCGTGATACGCGCCGTACAGAGAAGGACGCACCAGATCGTTCATCGCCGCATCGACGATTAGAAAGCGTTTGTGATTATTCGTCTTCCGGTAGAGGACGCGCGTCAGCAAAACGCCCGCCGGTCCCACGATGGCACGTCCCGGTTCGAGCAGCAAATGCAGCTTGAATCCGCGCAACGGGCCAAGCACAGCCTTCGCGTACGCTGCAATCTGTTTCTCAAAATTCTCCTGCGCTCCCTCGTAAGAAATTCCAAGGCCGCCGCCGGCGTCGATGTAGCGAATATCGTGACCCTCTTCGCGCAGCCCGCGAACCAGATCCGCCACGCGTTCGAGCGCCTCCTGGAAGGAGCCGACATCGGTGATCTGCGATCCGATGTGGACGCTGACTCCGGCCACTTTCAGATAAGGCTGCCTCGCGGCCGCTGCATAAAGCGTTCGCGCCTCCGGGATCGGCACGCCGAACTTGTGCTGATGAAGTCCGGTCGAAATATACGGATGCGTTTTTGCCGAGACGTCGGGATTGACCCGCACCGCGACCGCCGCTGGTTTTTTCAATCGGGTCGCGGTTGCCGCAAGCAAATTCAGTTCCGAAGCGCTTTCAATATTGAACAGCAATATGCCGGAGCGCAGCGCAAGTTCCATTTCCGCCGCAGTCTTGCCCACGCCGGAGAACACGACCTTGCCCGCAGCCTTCGGGCTTGCGCGCAGAACTCGTTCGAGTTCTCCGCCGGACACCACGTCGAAGCCTGCTCCTTCGTTGGCCACCAGGCGCAGAACTGCCAGCGTCGAATTGGCTTTGACCGAATAGCATAGCGTGTGGGGAATGGACCGAAACGCATGAGCGAAGGCGTTCAAGCGCGCGCGAATCATCGCCGCCGAATAAACGTACAGGGGAGTTCCGTGACGCGCGGCAAGGCCTTCGAGCGCCACCGCCTCACAGTAGAGGTCTTCGGCGTAAGGTTGGGCGGCGCGCTTTCCCACAGCCGCGCCATGATACCTAAACGCCGGTGGACGCACGGCCGGGGATTGGCGCGCGCGTTTCACTTGCGTTTGCCCGGGCCGGCTTTTACTTTGATGGCGACCACCGTCTGATCGTCGAACGTATCCACGCCAGCGGCGTGCTCGGTCACCGCTTTGAAGATCTCGTTCACCACGCAGCCGGCCGACTTGTCGGCGCAACCGGCGACGATCGCTGCCACCCGCTCCGGCCCAAAAGAGTGGCCGTCGCGGTTGCGGGCGTCGAGAATACCGTCGCTGTAGAACACGAACAGATCGCCGGGCTTGGCCTTGAAACTGAATTCGTCGTAATCGGCTTCGTCGAACAATCCGAGGGGCAACCCAGTGGCGTCGATGAACTCGATTTTGCCGTCATGCCAGTAGATGGGCCGCGGCAAGCCCGAATTCGCCACCACCAGCGTCCGCCGCTCGTCGTCCCACACGGCGTAGATGATGGAAACGAACTGCGCCGCGATCCGGCGTTCGGCCAGCGACAGATTCACGGCCGAGAGCATCTCGGCCGGGCCCGGCTCAATCGGCGCATGGGAACGCAGAATACCGCTGACGAGTGCGGCATAAATGGCCGCCGGCGCGCCTTTGCCGCTGACATCGCCGACCGCGATCCCCAGCCTCGACAACGAATAGGGAACGAAGTCGTAGAGATCGCCGCCGATGGCGCGGGCGGGAAGAAACTTGGCCTCAACTTCGAGATGCTGCATCTTGGGAAGCGAATGCGGCAGCAAGCGAAATTGCAGTTCGCGCGCCAATGCCAGATCGTGTTCCAGCCGCTGCTCCTGCCGCGCGATGTGCTCGTAGAGGCGCGCGTTTTCAATGGCAATCGCCACCTGCGCCGCGAGCGTGGTCAGGGTGCGCTTGTGATCCTCGGTGAAATAACCGCGGCGGGTGTGCTCCAGATCGAGGACTCCGATGACCTTCTCTTGATAGATCAGAGGGACCGCCAGCTCCGAGCGCGTCTCCGGATTCACCGCGATGTAGCGCTCACTCTTGGCCACGTCCGGCACCAGAACCCCTTCCTTGGCCTGCGCCGCGTATCCCACCACTCCCCGGCCAAGCGGGATGTCGTGCTTCAGATGCAGCCGTTCCTCGAAGCGTAGCGCGAACCGGTGGCGCAGTGTTTCACCGCTCGGATCGAGCAGAAGAATGCTGAACATCTGGTAGTCGATCAGCCGCTTGAGCAGCTCTGCGATGCGCTTGAGCAGTTCGTCGAGATTCAGAATCGAAGTGAGTTCGCGCGCAATTTCATTCAGCAGAAGCAACGTGCGGGCCTGGCGCGTGATGCGCGTGTGCAGGCGCGCGTTCTCTATGCCCACCGCCATGCGCGACGCGATCAACGTCAGCAGACGCTTGTGCTCTTCGGTGAAGTAACCCTTTTCGCGCGCCTCAATGTCGATCACGCCAATCACCCGGTTCTTGACGATCAGCGGGATGGCGAGTTCCGAGTGCACGTTGGGCAGGGCCTCAATGTAGAAATCTTCCTGCNNACGCCCTGGCCCACTTTCACGCGCAGGCGGTCGGCGACCTCCTGCGGATATCCCACATGGAAGCGTACGTACAATTCCTGACGGTGTTCATTGAGCAACAGGATGGCGAAAATTTCGTAGTCAATAACCTTGCGGACCAGTTCCGCCACCCGCCGCAGCGTGGTTTCCAGGTCGAGCGTGGTGTTGACCACGTCGGCCACTTCGAGCAGGAGAGGGTCCACCTCGGAAAAGCGTCCAGTTTGCGAGGCAGTCGTTTTCACAGGCTTCATGATAGCAGGCGTTCGCAGCGGCTCTTCCACACGTTCATTTGTAATTTGTGATTGGTAATTTAAGAATCGAAGACCCGCGTTTTCACAATTGCCAATTACAAATCACCAATCACAAATTCTCCAACACGCAGATATCCGGAAGATTGCGGTATTTTTCCGCATAGTCCAGACCGTAGCCGACCACGAAGGCATCGGGAATGGTGAAGCCGATGTAATGGGCCTGGATCGGCTGTTTGCGGCGTGATGGCTTGTCGAGCAAGGCGGCAATGCGCAGCGACCGGGGTTGATGCGCTTCGACCAGTTTCGAAATGTAGTTCAGGGTTAGCCCGGTGTCGAGAATGTCTTCGACCAGAATCACGTTTCGGTCGGCCAACGATTGATCCATGTCTTTGGTCAAACGCACCTCGCCCAGCGAATCCCACCGCGCGTGGCCCGCCGGATCTTCTTTGGCAGTGGGACGGTCTCCGTAACTCGAAACCCCGATAAAGTCGAAGGTGGCTTCGAGGGGGACCTGGCGCGCAAGATCGCTCAAGAAAACAGCCGCGCCTTTGAGAACGCCGACGAAGATAATCGATTGGCCGCGGAAATCGCGTGCGATCTCCGCCCCCATCTCGGCGACCCGCTTGGCAATGGTTTCACGGGACAGCAACACTTTGAGGTCGGGCATTGGGGACCATTTTACACACGAGCGGAGCCACGGGCGTCAAGAACGCCGCGGAAGCGGTCTCTGACGAGGAGGTACATGGGGCGATCCTGGTGACGCAGCAGATGCGGTTCAGTCGCGTTATGAAGACGGACGAGTGGATCGAGCAGCTATGAATCCGTGAGACGACATTAGCGCTGCTGAGGAATCAGGCGAGCCTTCGTGCGGCCCGCCCGATTCAACCAGCTCTTCACCTCGAACCGGCTTAGATGGTAGCGGTGACGGTGACGGTCGTGGTTGATCCGTTCGCGGGCACGTGCATGCTCGGGAGCGAGTTAGTACTTAAACGGTTCGGCAAGGGGGGATTCGAGGTCGAGGCCGGCGCCTGGATCCCGTAAGTCAGAGTCACCATGTCGGTGCTCCCGTTTGCCAGCGCCCAAGAATACGGAATGGTGACGGTACAGGTTGCTGTTCCGGTGCCCCGTGTCGCGGCTACCTCAGCTTCTTCCGAGTGGACGCCTGTGAGGACGAATGTGGTCAAGTTTTCGTCAATCACCACAAGGTCGGCGTAGCAGGCAATGGTGTCGGTGCCGAGATTTGTGGACTTGACGGCGATCGTGAACTTGAACACGAAGCTGCCGCCAAACGTGGTTAGCGCAGCCTGACCCACGTCCGGGTTGTCCTCGACGGCGTTGGGCGTGGGTTTGGCTGCGCCGTTATTGAGATGCCCTGGCAGAGCTCGACTCTGAGTCCGGAACTGACTCCAGGCTGGTTGGGTTAGCAGGGCGAAGCAGATGCAAACGAAAATCATCCCAGAAATTCTGTTACGGTTCATAGAAAACCTCCTTCGAAATTTCGTGTTTACTCGAGCGGGGAAGGTGAAACAGGTCTAAGCCCCACATCTCTCAGACCCGGAAGAACGGGAAACATTGTATACCAGTTTTGCTTTTCTGCGCGTTGCTGGCCGCCCAGCCCCGGCCAGTCCAGCCGGGATAGAGCACCCAGAATTGGGCCCATCTGCAACCCGCCTCCGCAATGTTGGTAGGCTGGATTGAGCCGGCGTTCGCCCGGCTCGGCTGGCTCGTTGCGCGCTTTTCCCCACGCCACTAGAATGCTACTTCGCAGGTTAGCTCAGGAGGGCGTCGTGAATCTTCAGGGAATCCAACTCACATGGCTGGGCCACGCCACTTTCCGCGTCCAGACGCCGGAAGGGAAGACGCTGTACATTGATCCGTGGATTGCCGGCAATCCCATGTGCCCTGAAAGTGAGAAGAACGTCAAGAAGGCCGACGCGCTGCTCTGCACTCACGGGCATGGCGATCACATCGGGGACGCGGTCGAAGTGGGCAAGAAGTGCAATCCGGTCGCCGTGGGCATCTACGAACTCTGTTTGTGGCTGCAGAAAAAAGGCGTCCAACAGATCGCACCGATGAATAAGGGGGGCACGCAAACGGTCGCCGGAGTGAAGATCACCATGGTGCACGCGGTGCATTCCTGCGGCATTCAGGATGGCGACCAGATTATCTACGGCGGCGAGGCCTGCGGCTATGTGCTCGAGTTCTCGAATGGAGTCAAGCTCTACCACGCGGGCGATACCAACGTCTTCAGCGATATGGCGATCATCCGCGACCTCTACGCGCCGAAGATTGTGATGTTGCCGATCGGCGATCATTTCACCATGTCGCCGCGCGAGGCTGCCTACGCTTGTAAACTGCTGCAGCCGGAAACTGTTATTCCCATGCATTTCGGTACGTTTCCGCAACTGACGGGAACGCCCGGCGAGTTGCAGAAACTGGCGCCGAACGTGAAAGTGTTGGAGATGAAACCGGGAAAGACAATTTCGTAGACGTTGATTTGTTAAAGACGATTTTGTAAATAGGATTTGTTAAATCTGCACCGCAAGGACCTACATGACGGATGAATCGCCGAAGCCCGACTGGCGCATGGGCGGAATTACCGTTCCGGAAGTCGAGGACTATCTCTACGCCATGCTGCCGTCGCGCGACGAAGTTCTCGCCGAGATGGAAGGTGACGCTGCAAAGAACGGCTATGCCATCGTTGGTCCCGCCGTCGCTCGTGTGCTGTATCAACTGGCGGTTATCAGCGGGGCAAAGAAGATCTTCGAAATGGGGTCGGCGATCGGCTATTCCACCATCTGGTGGGCGCGCGCGGTGGGCGAGGGCGGACGCGTCGTCTACACCGATGGCGACCGCAAGAAGGCCGAAAAAGCTCGCCGCTATTTCGATCGTGCCGACCTGAGCCGGCGCATCAAGGTTCGGGTGGGCGACGCGCTCGAAATTCTTTCGGAGGAGAAGGAGGAGTACGACATCATCTTCAACGACGTCGATAAGATCGACTACCCGCGCGTCGTTCGTTTAGCCCTCCCGCGCCTGAAGCGCGGCGGCCTTTTTATCACAGACAACGTTCTCTGGAGTGGCAAACTGGGCAAACCGAACCCTGACGCCCAAGCCAAGGCTATCCTCGAATTCAATAAACTGATCTACGAGTCGCAGGATCTATTTACGACCATCTTGCCCATCCGCGACGGAGTTTCCGTTTGCGTGAAGAAGTAGGGAATCGGGCGTGGAGCGCAGTGGCGCAGTCTCAGGATCTCGACCGGTCCTTCATGCTTTGCGGAAAGAAGAATCTTAAACGCAAAATACGCGAAGGACTCGCAAAGGACGCAAAGGATGCCACCCGAAGGACTCCAACTGCACCACTAGCGCATCGCCGCGGTTGTAGATCATGGTGATCGCGCGCGGTGCTAGAATTGTGGGTTTCCACGACCGCGATGAAGACCCCGACACCCTTGCCGGTTGAACAGATTCCCGAAACTCCGCCCCGCACGCAAGCTCATGCGCGGCCCGACTCTTCCAGCGACGTCCTGGTCGTCGGCGCTGGCCCCACCGGCCTGGCCTGCGCCATCGAGGCGCAGAAGGCTGGCTTCAAGGCGCTCATCATCGACAAGGGATGCCTGGTCAATTCCATCTATCACTATCCGAATAACATGGTGTTTTTCACCACGCCGGAGTTACTCGAGATTGGCGATATCCCGTTCACTACATCCCTGGCCAAGCCCACGCGGCTCGAAGCGCTCGAATATTACCGCCGCGTCGCCGAGCACTATCACTTGGATGTCCGCCAGTACCAGTGGGTAAAGACGATTACGGGCGGGGACGGTAAGTTTCGGGTCACTACCACGGACCGGCACAGCGCCATTCACGACTACCGCGCGCGCAAGATCGTAGTTGCCACCGGCTACTACGATCTCGCGAACCAAGTTGGCAGCCCCGGCGAGGACCTGGACAAAGTCTTCCATTACTATCGGGAACCGCATCCTTATTACGACGCCGACGTGGTGGTCATCGGCGGCAAGAATTCGGCGGCCGAAGCGGCATTGGATTTGTGGCGGCACGGCGCGCGGGTCACGCTCGTCCATCGCGAGCCGCAGATGCATCATCACGTGAAGTATTGGGTGCGGCCCGATATTGAGAACCGCATCAAGGCTGGCGAAATCGTCGCGCGCTTCAACAGCACGGTGCAGGAAATCGGCGCCGACTTCGTTGTGCTGCGAACTCCGTCCGGGCCCCAGCGCTTGAAAAACGACTTTGTATTCGCGCTCACTGGATACCATCCCGACTACGACTTCCTCCGCAGTGTGGGCATCGAACTTTCCGACGAACAGATGCGTCCGGTCTGCGATCCGGAGAATCTGGAATCGAATGTTCCGGGAATCTACGTCGCCGGAGTGATCGTCGCGGGGTCGCGGACGAACGAAATCTTCATTGAGAATGGGCGCTTCCACGGCAAACTGATCGCCGCGCACCTGAGCGAGAAGCTGGGCGGCGGGAACCCGAATATCCCTCTTGACGCGACTTAACGAGTAGCCGTGGCTCTCGGCGCGGCTTCGGCCTGGACCCTAAGGTGCATGCGAGGACAGGACACGGTTCGCGCGCCCAGCAGCACCCCCGTGATCTGTGTTGCCTTACGCAGGTACGTTATAAAACGACTATGCGGTTCTATGCCAAAGGCGTCTTGCTTGTTCTGCTGTTCTGCCTAGGCGCTCGTGCCTCGTTCGCGCAAGAGCAGCAGAAAGACCGGCAGGGAAGCTCCAACCATGCTTACCGAGCCATTCGCGAAACTCCCGACCTGCAGCGGAAGCCGATTAAGGTCCGGCCGCTGACTGCGAGTGAGGGGTTGGCGATCCTGGGTGAGGCACTCGATTTCCGCCACCATGCGAACCTACCCGAAGATTGCTCGCACTTTGTCCATGAACTCTATGGGCGCGCCGGTTTCCCTTACGAGTACGCGAGCTCTTCGGACCTCTACGCCGGGATCGACGAATTTCGGCGAGTGGCGAGTCCGCAACCGGGCGATTTGGCCGTTTGGCCCGGACATGCTGGAATTGTGGTGAATCCCGCTCAGCATTCCTTTTTCAGCGCGTTGAGTTCGGGCCATGGCGTCGATTCGTACGATTCGCCGTATTGGAAACAGCGCGGACGGCCCCGTTTCTATCGTTACGTTAAGCTGGGTCCAAGTGGCGTTCTCTCCACCTCGATCCGGGCGGCGAGCCTTAAGCCCGCGGCTTTGGGCCGCACGGAACCGCGCGAGGCGTCGACGGACGACTCTGTGGCTGATCGTTCGGAGGAGTCATGGAACGCGGTTGGGCCCTCCGCGAAGCTTGCGGAAAACCTGCCGATGGACGCGACGACTCCGCCTGTTCCGGTCGTCTATAGCGTACGGCCCAAACCCGATCAGGTTAGCGCAGCCTTCCTTGAATCATGCCAAGGCTGGGGCGAGAGCCTCCGGGAGCGTGACCTCTTCAAGTCGGCTCAATCTGTGATTGTGTTCGGCCATTTTGAAGTGAGAAAGGTGCACCTTGCGGGGAACCAGGGCTGGGCAGAGGTTCAGATCGATGAACTGCTTTCTGTCACGGACGGTAAGGCGCAGGTGCACCCACGTTCGGAACGGCAACGCTGGCCTCTGCGTCGCCGCAACAAGACAAGTTGGGAGCTGGCGCCTGCGAGGGATACGATCTACCTTTCTCAGCCTATCGCGGTGCACATCCTGGCGCACGAACTCGCACAACTCACCGAGGACACTCCCAACACTGTAAGTCGCCCCCAGGAGAAGGCTGAGTTGGCACGCCTTCTGGATGGGCTTCTGCGAAAATAGTTGTTGAGTTCAGAAGCTCCCCTATTTTTCCGTCGACGCGCTTGCCGTCCGGGCTCGGATCATGCCCAGTGTACCCGCCTTGAAACTTGACATCGGCGTGCAAATTTAGCTGGGCCGTGAAACTCGGTGGCGAGAGCGACTTGGCTCCTCATTACCCTAGTAATCTTCCGACGACGAACTTGCCGGGCTAGACTCCATCAAATGGGGCCGAAGACTGTTGGCCGATTTGCCTATGCCTAACGCCAGACAACCCGAAGGGCAATACCGGCTTCGCACTCTAAACCAACGACTGGAAGAATTATCAGCGGTGCCGTCCAGCGCCGGACATGCGGAAGAATTTGTGGCCCTGTTCCAGGAAAAACGCCACCTTGAGGCAAGCTTCCGCGCGGACCCAACCCTCGCTTCTCAAAATCAAGCCATAAAGAACTCAGGACAAGCCGCTCAGCCTGGCCATGATTCCGACAACGTTTTGGCAAATGTCAATCGGGAACTCAGAAAGCTGGAGAAGCGCGACACGGAATTGTGGCTGATTGCGAGTGTCACCGGGATCCTGGTGGGAACCGCACTGCTGGCCGTCCTGTTGCCCTCCGCCTTTCTGAAGTCCAGTAACCTGCATTTTGAGATCACGGTATCGAAAGAACTGGCGAGCGGTCTGTTCGTGCTGCTGATCCTTGCCAATACCTATGTCGTTTCCCGCCGCATCGAGTTCCGGAAATTGCGGCAGCAGACGATTTCGACTACGATGCAGAATGAACTGATTCGCCTGCAGTCTTTTACCGATCCGCTGACGGAAATCTACAATCGCCGTGCTCTGGAAGAGCTGTCGAGCCGTTTCATCGGCCAGGCAAGGCGGGTGCACACCCCGCTCTCTTTCCTACTGATTGACGTGGACCGCTTTAAACAGGTCAATACTCGATTCGGCCACCTGACCGGCGACTTTGTCCTTACCGAGATCGCCACGCTGCTCAAAGGCTCGATCCGAGGTGCGGACGCTGCCATTCGTTACGGGGGGGATGAATTCCTGATCATGCTGTCGAATACCAACGCGACCGGCGCCGCCCATGTAGTGGACCGGATTGAGACCTCCCTGAACGATTGGAATCAATCGAGCGTTCTGGATGACTTTACGGTGAGCGTCAGTATCGGCGTGGCGGAATGGAGCGACGGCAAGACGCTCGACGAAGTGCTTGATGTAGCCGACCGGAGCATGTACCAGGAAAAATTCCACCTTCCGCCATCGTCGGAACCCGGGCACGAAACGGTTGCTTCAACTCCGAAC
>PKXK01000126.1:30692-37629 GCA_003132325.1 Acidobacteriaceae bacterium | reverse complement strand
AAATGATGACCTGCGGGTGACATTCGTAACCCTCCCAAAAGGTGGACTGCCGTTGCCGACGGCACTGGGACTATAATTTCGCTTCAGAAGTCATGCCCATTTCACGCTACGCGTTGGTGACCTACGTCCGCAATCCGGTAGGCGAGTTCATCGAAGAACTGCGCCGGGAACTCCATCCGACTGCGGTTCATCCCGCCGCCCATCTCACGATTCTCCCCCCGCGCGAACTGGCGGGAACCGAAGCGGCCGCGCTGGAGTTTTTGGAAGAGGCTTGCAGCCGCGTCATTCCCTTCCACGTCGAAATGGGAGATGTGGAAACCTTTCTGCCCACGACACCCACGGTGTTCCTCCAGGTGAAGCGGGCCGCTTATCGAATGCGGGAACTCCACGATCAACTCAGCCGGAAGGGACTGTGCTGCGACGAGAGTTGGCCCTATATTCCACACCTCACGATTGTGAAGACAGAACTCGATGAGCAGGCGCGCGCCGCCTACCTGATCGCGCGGGAGCGCTGGGCGCAGTTTTTGGGCTCGCGGCAGGTTCCGGTGGAGGAGTTGATGTTCGTCCGCGAAGCGGACGGTGACTGGCAGGATGTGGCGCCGGTGCCGTTGGGACGCGGCCAATTGTCCTCCCAGTTATAGCCCGTCGGTATAGTCAATCTGCGACCCGGTCCGTAGCCGGTCCGCAATACCCCCGGAAAACCCGTAACCAGCCGCCATTCTCGTGGCCCGGACGTACATGTACTTCCTGCCCGTTGCCAAGTCCATAGGCCGGATTATCATAGATTCAACGGGCTCGACACCAAGCGCCGGATCCCAGGCTGCGGGTTTGATTCGGAAGAGAGCATATGCAAATTGGGGTTTATGGATCCGGCTACCTCGCTACGGTTATCTCTGCCTGCCTCGCCGATTTCGGCTCACCGGTTTGCTGCTGCCATGCCGACGGCACGCGCATCATGGAAGTGGCCCAGGGCAACATACCTTTTTTTGAAAAGAATCTTCAGGAAGTGATTCGGCGCAACGTGCGCTCGGGACGGCTGGTGTATTCGGCGGACCCGGAAGAATTGGCGCGCCGGGCACAGGTAATATTTCTCGCCGAAGATTCCCCCGACGGGCTGGGAGAACTCGTCGTCCGCCTGGCCAGTGCGGCCGGCCGCTTCCAGGTGCTATCGATCGTCACGCCAGCTCGGGTAGGTTCGACGCGAAAGTTCGAAGAAACGCTGAAGGAGAAAGGGCTGAAGAGCCTGCTGGTGTGCCAACCCATGTTCTTCACCAACGGATGCGCGGTCGAAGACTTCAACTGGCCGGACCGGATACTGCTCGGGACGCCGTCCAGCGAAGCCGTCTGTTCGCTGAAGCAGATTTTCCATCCGCTGGTGATGCGCGGGGTTCCGGTGCTGGTCACGAATTACGAAACGGCGGAGTTGGCGCGCGAAGCGACGACTGCGTTTGTGGCCACCAAGATTTCGTTCATCAACGAAATCGCGAGCCTGTGCGAACACGTGAACGCCGATGCCGTCACCCTGGCGCTCGCGCTGGGGCTGGACAAGAAAATTGCGCCGCGTTGCCTGCAACCCGGCGCCGGCATGGGGGGGATTTTCGCCGAGACGGACATGGAATCCATCACCGGGCTGGCGCGAGAGAACCGCGTCGACCTGAAAGTGCTGAATGCCGCCCGCGCGGTCAATCTGGACCTGGCGAACCGGCTCATGCAGAAAGTGTCCGATGCCATCGATACCGTGCAGAACAAAGACGTCGGCATTCTGGGGCTGGCGTTCAAGCCGAACACCAATTCGGTTGCGGGATCGGCTTCGCTGCACCTGGCACAGAATCTGCTGGCCGGCGGAGCGCGCGTCCGGGCCTATGATCCCGTGGCGATTCCCGATGCGCGGCTGCAACTCAACGGCACGGTGAAGTACTGCGAATCCGCCTACGGAGTCGCCGAAGGTGTGGATGCCTTGGTCATCGCCACGGGCTGGCCTGAGTTCCGGACGCTCGATTTCGCCAAGATCCGCCACCTGGTGAAACGGCCCATCATCATCGATACCAAGAATCTGCTCGACTCGGCCCGCCTCCGCGCCATGGGGTTCCAGTACATGGGCGTGGGAAGGCCGTAGCGGCACGGGTCCTGATCGCGTAGGGACGGGGCCGCCCTCGGCCGTCCGAGCCGAGCGAAGCTCGGCAGTCTGCCGGTGGCTACAACAACCCTAGATCCGCCCTAGCGAAAGCCGGACTCCCGCCGCAATTGCTATAATCGTACTCTGCGGTGGGAGTAGCTCAATTTGGTAGAGCATCGGACTGTGGCTCCGACGGTTGCGGGTTCAATTCCCGTCTCCCACCCCAATCCCAAAGAATTCAGCTCACACGTTTGGTCAGCCTACTGTACGGATAGCCTGTTCGCGACTTTCGAGGTCGCGTCCCGCAAGGCATTACTCACGGTCGGAGCGAACGTGCCCTTACTCGGTGGGTGAAGGATGAAGCGTGAACATTTCGTCGAGGTAGTCGAGGAGGCGCTCGACTCGCTCCCACAGGAATTTCGCAGTCGCATTCGCAACGTTGCGGTTCTGGTAGAGGATAAGCCGCCACGCCAGCGATCACCGCGGCCGGGTCAGCAAAGGCGGCTGCTTCTGGGTGTCTTCCATGGCGTGCCCACGACCAGGAAGAGCATCTTTGACCTATCGACAGGGCCCGATCATATCGTGCTCTATCAGAAGAATATCGAAGCGGTCTGCTCCAGCGAGGCCGAAGTCCGCAAACAGATCCGTCTTACCGTCATCCATGAACTGGGCCACTACTTCGGGATGGATGAGGAGCAACTGAAGGATGTTTAGGGAAACTCTGATTAAGTACCCGGGTTCCTCCGTGCACCCGGAGCCTGCCCTGAGAGTTTGTGACTTTTTTAAAGTCGTCGAAAATCGACGTTGCAAACAAAACAGTTATGACGACAAAATGGCCGAAAAATCAAAAAAGTCACAAACTCTGAGCGAAGCGAAGGACCTCTGCATTCTGGCGGCGCAGGCAAAATGCATAGGTCCTTCGCTTCGCTCAGGATGACAACTTAAAGTAATTTACGTCGCGAATTTGTGAGCCGCGATGCTAGTCCTTGAGCAACTGCCGCGCAATCACCAGGCGCTGGATTTCGCTTGTCCCTTCGCCAATGGTGCACAGCTTCACGTCGCGATAAAACTTCTCGGCCGGATAGTCCTTGATGAACCCATACCCGCCGTGGATCTGCACGCCTTCGTTGGCGCACTTCACGGCCACCTCGCTGGCGTAGAGCTTGGCCATGGACGATTCGAGCGTAGTCTTCTTGCCAGCATCTTTCATGGCGGCGGCGCGCAACGTCAGAAGTCTTGCCGCTTCGATTTCCGTCGCCATGTCGGCCAGCTTCCACTGGATGGCCTGAAATTCCGAGATCGCCTGGCCAAATTGCTGCCGCTCTTTCGAATATTTCAGGGCCGCTCCGTATGCGCCCTCGGCCATGCCGAGAGAGAGCGCGGCAATCGAAATGCGTCCGCCATCGAGAACGCGCATGGCATCGATAAAACCGCCGCCTTCCTTGCCCAGCAAGTTTTCGTCCGGCACGAAACAGTCTTCGAAGATCAGCTCCGCTGTATCGCTGGCGCGAAGGCCGAGTTTGTTTTCTTTTTTCCCCGCGCGGAATCCCTTGGTGTCTTTCTCGACCACGAACGCCGAAAGGCCGTGCGTGTGCGCCGCGCGATCGGTCACCGCGATCACGACCAACACGTCGGCATAGTGGCCATTGGTGATGAACGTTTTGGTGCCGTTGAGCACCCATCCGCCCTTGGCTCGCGCCGCCGCCATACGCGCGCTGCCCGCGTCCGATCCCGCCGAAGGCTCGGTCAGTCCCCAGGCGCCGATGAACTCGCCGGTGGCCAGCTTCGACACATACTTCTTCTTCTGCGTTTCGTTGCCCGCGAGAAAAATGTGGTTCGAACAAAGGGAGGTGTGCGCCGCTACAATGATCCCCATTGAGCCGTCCACGCGTGACAGTTCCGCGATGGCGGTGACGTACTCGACGTAGCCCATGCCCGCGCCGCCGTATTCAGGCGGGAAGATCATGCCCATCAGGCCGAGTTTGCCGAGTTCCTTGATGGTGGCCAGCGGGAATTCGCCGGCTTCATCCCACCTCATGACGTTCGGTGCAATCTCGCGTTCGGCAAACTCGCGCACCGTCTTCTTCAGGTGCAGTTGCTCGTCGTTCAGTTGGAAGTCCAAAGATCCTCCATGTAGCTGTTAGCTTTTGGCTCTTAGCTCTTAGCTAGAGGCCAAAGGCTAAGAGCTAACAGCGGTCTGACTTGGGAGGCCGTGCGCGGGAATGGCGCAGAACTTGGCGCCCAACTGGTCATTTAAGCATGAGCAAGGGGAATCGGCGAAATGTGGGTACCGACCGGTTGGCTTGGGATGCGGACAGCTACGGCACCGTCTTCTTCGTATTCATCCCGAAGATTTTTCGCGCCATCCACAGCGGCGCGACAAAGACGTGGGCAGGGTTGGTAAGAAACGCCGGCTTGTTCCCCTCGATCAGATGGCCTAGCCAGGCTAGCGCAAACGCCGCCGGGACCAGTAGCAGCGCCACCATCCAGTGCCACCAGACCACGATCAACGACGAGAAACCGAGAGGAATGGCAATCATGTGCAGGGCGCGGTTCACCGGATGGTTATGCGCGCCGTCGTAATGCGAATACAGTCCCATATTCCCACCCCACGTGAGAAATCCCGGCCCGCAGCATTATAGCCCAGGTCGGCAGAGCCGGGGTCCGCCTTGCAGAAACGTCTGACGCCCCAGAAACACTATGTCTTCGGGGGGTTTCTCCCGCATTCCCCAAAGAAACATTCCGGAGGTATACTGCTGTGCATATCGGAGTGCCGGGTTCTCGACTTCCCCTCGGCAACCTGAGGCGAACGTTGCCTCTGTCGCGGGAAGGAATCCGCTCCCTGGCTGGCTCTCCGAATCGGGGCAATCCCCAGGGCTATCCCATGGATGAGCGCGACCACAGGGGTAACGATTCCGACAGCCCAACGATGCCGGGTATTGGCTTGCCCGAAGATGCGGTTGGCGCCCTGGCCCTGACGCCTCCGCCTCTTTCCAACGCACCGCTCTCCGACGCTCCCACTTTGCCGCATGGAACCGCGATTCCGGGCGAGACGCCAGCCATGCCTTACCGACGCCAGACACCGGCGCCGGTGGCCTCGACACCCGCGGCCGGCAGCGTCTCCGCCTTTCTGAGTCTGCAGCCGGGCGTGCTTTTCGGTGGACGTTACGAGATTCTGGGTGTGCTGGGGCAGGGCGGCATGGGCGCGGTCTACAAGGCGCGCGACCGCGAACTCGACCGCCTGATCGCGCTTAAGGTGATCCGTCCCGAACTGGCGACCGATCCCGCGATTCTGCAGCGCTTCAAGCAGGAGCTGATTCTCGCGCGCAACATTACGCACAAGAACGTGGTCCGCATCTACGACCTGGGCGAGGCCGATGGCATCCGCTTCATCAGTATGGAATACGTCGACGGCGAGGACCTGCGCACGCTCTTGCGCCGCGCGGGAAAGCTCACGCCCAAGGAAGCTATCAGCGTGGTGGAGCAGGTCTGCCGTGCCCTCGATTGCGCCCATTCCGAAGGCGTGATCCATCGCGACCTAAAGCCCCAGAACATCATGCGCGACAAGCACGGCCGGATCGTGGTGATGGACTTCGGCCTGGCGCGCTCGCTCGGCGAAACCGGGCTGACTCAGACCGGCGCTATCGTCGGCACGCTCGAATACATGTCGCCCGAGCAAGCCCTGGGCAGCACGCTTGACCAGCGCTCCGACATTTTCAGCGTCGGCCTGATCTTCTACGAACTGCTCACCGGAAAACATCCCTACGGCGCCGACACCGCCATCGCCAGCCTCATGAAGCGGACGCGCGAAGAGGCTCGCTCCGCTTCCGACGTCGACGCCTCCGTTCCCAGATCCCTGAGCGCAATTGTCGGCCGCTGCCTGGAGCGCGAGCCGGCCAACCGCTACCACTCCGCCGTCGAACTGTTGCAGCAATTGACGACCTGGGAATCGAACCCCGACATCAGCCCCGAAATGCTGTCGAAGATGATTGCGCATCCGGTCGTGCATCGGTCGCGCTTCAGCCTCGATCTTCCTGGCAAGAGTTGGATGTGGATCGCGGGCGCCGTGCTGGTGGTCGTTCTGGCAACTTTTGCCGGACGCACGCTGCTGCGCCGCACGGGAACGCCGGCTGGCGAGACGGCGCAAGGCATCCCCTCACTGCAACAGGGAAAGTACGTCGCGATCCTGCCCTTGAAACAGGTTGGGGACGAGAAAGCCCTCGGCTACGTGGCCGATGGCATTGCGGAAGCTCTCGCGGCCAAGTTGTTTCAGTTGAAGGAAGTCCACCTGACATCTTCGGACGCGGTGGAGAAAGCGGTGGCCAAAAATAGAGATTTGCCGCTCTCCCGGCTGGCGCGCGAACTGGGCGTCAACCTGGTGTTGCAGGGGATGGTGCAGGGCAATAGCGACCGGCTGCGCGTCACCCTCAGTCTCGACGATGCCACCACCGGCAAGCGCGTTTGGAGCCAGGAATTCCCGGGAACCGCGGGCGATGTGCTCGTTCTCGAAGACCAGATTTACGCGACCGTGGCCACCGCCCTTGCGCTCAAGCCGACCGGCGAAGAGCAAGCCCGCGTTGGCGCCCATCCCACCGAAAACGTGAAGGCCTACGACCTCTATCTTCAGGGGCGGAACGTGCTGCGCAACAGTCACGATGTGGACGGAATCCGGCCCGCCGTAGCCCTATTCGAACAGGCCATCGACAAGGATCCCAACTTCGCGCTGGCCTACACGGGACTCGCCGACTCCAGCCTGCGCATGTACAGCGCAAGCAAAGAGAGCATCTGGGCGCAGAAAGCCACTCTGTCGGCGCAGCAGGC
>PKXK01000126.1:26361-30660 GCA_003132325.1 Acidobacteriaceae bacterium | reverse complement strand
GGCAAGGCGTACTTTGAGTTTGGCGACAACGCCAAAGCGCTGCTGGAGTTTCAGAAGGTCACCGAACTCGCCCCCGAGAATCCCATGGGCTACGGAGACGTGGGCTCGGTCTATCTGCGCGAAGGCAAGTGGAATGAGGCGATCCCTCATTACCAGAAGGCGCTGTCGATCTCGCCAGACTCTCCGACGTATTCCAATCTTGGCACGGCATACTTCTGGCTGAAGCGCTATGACGAGTCGGTCGCGATGTACCAGAAGGCAACCGAGATGACGCCCAACAACGAGGAACTGTTCGGCAATCTGGGGGATGCGCAGCGGTGGTCGGGGCACTCCGATCTAGCGGCGGCGGCCTATGATAAAGCGATTTCACTTGCCTTTCAGCAATTGCAGGTAAATCCGCGCTCTGCCGGAACCATGGGCGACCTGGCGCTCTACTACGCCAAGAAGGGCGATGCGTCGAACGCCCAGCAGTACATCCAGCAAGCCCGCGCCATCAGTCCCGACGACATCTATCTGATGTACTCAGAAGCCCAGGTGAAGACGCTGATCGGCAAGCCGGAAGAAGCGTTGAAGGCACTGCGGTTGGCGCTGGAGAAGGGGTACGCCGCGCAAGAGGCCTGGAACGATCCCGAGCTTCAGAAGCTCCAGGCCCTGCCGCAGTTTTCACAGTTGGTGAAGCAGTTTACGAAAAAGAACCACTAAGCCTTCCCGCGGTTCTTCCACAGCTTGCGGCGGGAAACCATGGCGCCCAATCCCGTAACCATCAAGGCAATCGTGCCCGGCTCGGGGACAGTAGTCGTGTTCGCATGTCCGCCAAAGTTCAACCCGCCCGGCCAGCAACTCTTCCCTACGCAGGAGAAACCAATCGAGAAGCTCTGCCCGTTCCCAATCCCTCTGTCTGGATTGTCGCTGCCTTTGATACCCGACAGCACGATCGCCACATTCCCGTTCTTTAGATTCGTTGCGGTGCAGCTCATAAACAGGGTCGAACTGCAATTGATGGCACTCGCCGGCACCTGGTGCCCTATTTCAACCAGGGTCAGCGAAGTCCAGTTCACTCCGCTCGCATTCGTGAAAAACAAATTGCCGGTCCCGCCCGCAGGTACGCCGAAGGTAAAGTTCAAGCCGACGTTCTTACATCCCTCGCAGGACCCCAACGGGATGCTGGCGCTACTGGCGCTTTGAATGATGATTTTTGGATCGTTAATGCCGTCGGCAAAGGCTATCGCCGAACCCACGACCAGCAACAATACGCACGCACAGATCTGAGAAGTTTTCATCGAGAGTTTCCTGTTCACTAAAGAATCGGGCTGGGGAATCTTCTCCGCAGCTTCGGGGAGTGCGGAGAGGTTAGCTCGTTCCCACAACTGGAGTCAAGCGGAAACCGGTGCCGGCTCAATGAATTTCGCGCCGACGTGCAAACGGTTGCACACCACCCCGCTGAACTGTGCAAGCCGTTGCACATCCTCCACCCTCCGCGCGCAAGGCTGGGTTCAGGCGGAACCGGCCGAAAAAAAGGGCGCGCCGAAGCGCGCCCAAGTTTCAGGAGGAACAAAGTTCAGAAGCAACCGGTTCAGCAGGACAAACCCAATCTTGCCGCCAACCTTCAGCGTCCGAAGCCCGTGGTTTGCATCGCATTCCGCGAGATGTCGGCCGTGGACGCAATTCCCTGCATCCGCAGTTTGAACTCATCGGCGTTCGAGGCGCTCTCCAGCGCCGTCTCGTAATTCACCAGCCCCGCCTGGAATAGGTCCCAGAGCGACTGGTCGAAGGTCTGCATGCCGTACTGCGAGGTGCCCGCGGAAATCGCATCGCGGATGGCGCGCGTCTTCTCGGGCACCAGAATGCATTCGCGGATATAGGCCGTTGTGATCATCACTTCCACCGCGGGCACGCGGCCCTCGGCATCCGACCGGCGCACCAGGCGCTGGCTAACGATGGCGCGCAATACCGCCGCCAACTGCAGCCGGATTTGTTTCTGCTCCGGCGGCGGAAAAATGGCGATGATGCGGTTGATGCTTTCCACCGCATCCAGCGTGTGCAGCGTGGAGAAAACCATGTGACCGGTCTCGGCCGCGTGCAGCGCGGTTGCGATCGTTTCCAGATCGCGCATTTCGCCCACCAGAATCACGTCCGGATCCTGGCGCAGAGAAGCGCGCAACGCCGCCGAGAACGTCGGCGTATCGACTTCCACCTCGCGCTGGTTCACGTAGCCTTTTTTGTCGCGGTGCAGAAATTCGATGGGGTCTTCGATGGTGATGATGTGTTCGGCGCGCGACGAGTTAATGCGGTCGACCATGGCGGCCAGTGTCGTCGATTTGCCCGAGCCGGTCACCCCGGTCACCAGCACCAGGCCGCGCGGCATGTCGCAGATCTGCTCCACCACTTTCGGCAGAAACAGTTCGTCGAGCGCGCGGATCTTCGTGGGAATCACGCGCAGCACCAACCCCACGTTGCCGCGCTGCTGAAACACGTTGACACGGAAGCGTCCCAGGCCCGCGACGCCGTAGGCCATATCGATTTCCGTGGTCTCTTTGAATTTTTGCTTTTGCCGCGCCGACATCATGCTGAACGCCATGTTCAACATGTCTTCGGCGGACACTCTCGCCTGGTCGGTCAGGGGCAGCAGATCGCCGTCAATGCGGAGGTGAGGATAGTTCCCGACCTTTAAGTGCAAGTCGGAAGCGCGGCGCTCCATGGCAATGCGCAGCAAGTCGTCGATAGTCATGCGGGCAAGACTCCAGGTTCCTTGCCTATCATGACGCGCACCGCCGCCCTGCACGAGATGACGGAAGTAACGGGACCATTGGCGGCGAGAAAGGGGGTCTTTGACTCTTAGCTTTTGGCTTTTAGCTTTAAGATCCCGCCATTTCGCGGCGAACTCGAACGTTGGTTGACTTAGTCATATGACTTAGTTAACATCTATTTCATGGAAGTTAACGTTCACGAAGCCAAGACGCACCTGTCGCGGCTGCTGCGGCAGGTCGCAGCGGGAGACGAGATAACCATCTCGCGGGCCGGCGTGCCCGTGGCCAAGCTGATCGCGGCCGGGGCGCGGAGCAACGCGCGGCCCATGGGCATGGACCGGGGCAAGATCTGGATGGCGGACGATTTCGATCGCCCAGATCCCGAACTTGAGGCCCTGTTTTACGGGCCTATCACCACCGAAGCCAGGGAAGAAACTCCGGCCCCGCCAAAAAAGAAGAGGAAAACGTGAAATACCTGCTCGACACCGGGGTCTGGCTCTGGAGTCTCTGGGAGCCGGAACGGATCTCGCGCCAGGGCCGAGCGGTGCTGGCCGATCTGCGCCATGAGGTGTTCTTATCCGCCGTGACTTCCTGGGAAGTGGCCATCAAGTCGGGGGCGGGCAAACTCAAACTCCCGGAAGCACCCGGAACTTTTGTGCCACGGCGGATGGCAGATCAGGGACTCCGCCCCCTTCCTGTTTCCCACCAGCATGCCTTGGCAGTTTTCGGGCTCCCGGAGCATCATCGCGATCCCTTCGACCGGTTGCTGATTGCCCAAGCCAACCTGGAGGACATGATCCTCATCACCGCCGACCGGATGGTCGCGAAGTACCCCGTGCAAACCCTCTGGGTCGGACGATAGACGGCCGGACGAAAACAAAAGCCGCCCCGCAGGGCGGCTGAATCTTTAACGCCGGTCTCGACTTCAGGCCGCAGCCTGCATCGGCTCGTCGTAACTGCCTCCATAGATCGACGGGACCTTCGACCCCATCGGACGCAGGTACGTCGCTAACTCGCCCCGATGATGGATGCTGTGATTGTTCAGGAACCCCAGATAGAACGCCGCCGGGAAGTTGAAGGCGCCTAGAAAATCGACCGGCGTGAGCAACTGTTCAGCCGACAGAGCACGAACTCGCTCGGCCCCACGCTTCATATGCCGGTCGTACCATGCCACCAGTTCCGCCACGGTCTTCGGCTTGTCGGTCGGCTGCGGCGGAGGCATGGTGAACTTCATATCTGCGATCGCGTCCAGGAACTGCACGTCGCTGTTGGCGAGGTGCCAAGCCAGTTCCCAGGCGGTACGGGCATTGGGATCGGGCCGGTAGTCCTTTTTTCCTTCGGGGACGGCAGCGAAAACTCTTTTGGTAATTTCAACTTCTCCAGCCAGACCATCGAGCATCAGCGCGCGATAGCCCAGCGCAAATTCGGGAGTGGGAGCAGACATAACATTTCTCCTTCGGGCTGGGGATTGACGAGAAAAGCAGACGAAAAAACAACGTCGCCTGCGATCAGGCGCGCTCTACTATAGTGCAAGAAAATAGGAAGCGCAAAC
>PKXK01000126.1:0-26262 GCA_003132325.1 Acidobacteriaceae bacterium | reverse complement strand
TGATGCCGAGGTCGCGCGCGATCTGCAACACCGAGTCGCGCGTGATGCCGGCTAGTACCGAACTGCCCAGCGGAGCCGTGTGCAGCACGCCGTTGCGGACGACAAACAGATTCTCGCCCGAACCTTCGCTGACGAAGCCGTTCACATCGAGCGCAATGCCTTCGGCGTAGCCGTTGACCATGGCTTCCATCTTAATGAGTTGCGAGTTCATGTAATTCGCGCCCGCCTTCGCCATCGCGGGCAGAGTGTTCGGCGCCAGCCGCGTCCACGACGAAATACAAACATCGACGGCCTCATTTGCGTCCGTCCCCAAATATTTTCCCCACGGATAATTGATGATGTAAACCTCGGTCGGGCAGTTGAAGGGGGTAACGCCAGCCTCGCCGTATCCGCGCAGAACGATGGGGCGGATGTAGCACGGCCACACGCCATTGCGTTGCACCAGTTCGATCATGGCCCGCACGATCTCATCGCGGGTGAAGGGGACGTCAATGCGGTAAATGCGAGCCGAGTCGATGAGGCGCTGCATGTGCTCGGCAGCACGGAAAATGGCGGGGCCGGTGGGCAGCGCGTAACAGCGAATGCCTTCAAACACCGAAGAGCCGTAGTGCACAACGTGCGACATCACGTGCAGGGTAGCGTCGTCCCAGGCGATGAATTTGCCGTTGTGCCAGATTTTTTCCGTCTTCTGAATCGCCATGCGGACTCCTTCGGTATAGAGATTCGCGGAAGCGCGCGGGAATTCTCCGAATTGTCGAAGAAGTTTTCGCCTTCCAGAATCAAATTATAACGTGGTGGCAGAGCTGCCCGAGGAATCAGCGAATTGCCACGATGTTGCTGGCAACGAACCCGCCTTCTCCGGCGATCAACAGGCGCATCGTAAGGCGTTCCGCTCTGTAGTGGTGGGTGCGATGCAACAGGTAGGCGGTCCCCACTCCCGCGCCAAAACCTAAAGCGGACCCGGCAGCTTGCCCGGCGGCTTCGCGGGTCACGAAGGGACGCATGATGGGGTTGACTTCGCGGAGGCCCTGGTTCAGTCCGCGCTGGGTGGTGATGGCGTCGGCGGCGACCAGTCCGGCGAAGATGCCGACGTTCACTTTGGTCTCGACCGTCCAGAAACGACGTTGGCTGGGCGCATCGGGAAGCGTGGAACTGCCGCTCGCCGTGAAGCTTTGTGCGTGCAGGAGAGCGCTCAGCAGAAGAATCGAGAGGAGGTATTTCATGGGGTGCCCGATTACCAGGTCGGTAAGACGAGCGTAAGTCAGGGGTGCGGCAGGTTCTATGGCCCATCTAGTGAAATTGATGGCCGGATGGTAAGAGTAACAGAGGGTCGTAGATGGTTACTCGCGCGGCGAAATCAGACTGAACGGGCCTCCAGGCGCGGCGTTTTACACCGCTTGAAGAGACGCAGGAGCGCAGGATTCCGCAGCCGCTCCATTGATTCTGCGCCGCTTAGGCGAGACGGACGCTTGTACTTTCTATATCTAATAAGGGCGACGTCGTCCTCGTTAGTAACTGTTACCCAGTTATTAAGGAATCTCTTGCCGATTGCTAGCGCCGTGATCGCGCGCTGCGCCGAGGGCGAGACGCCCTCGGGACAGCCGGCAGGATGCCGGCGCTACTCGTTGTCCCCCCTTCCAAGCGGAAGGCAGGCGAACTGCGCTACCCGTTAAGGGGTCTCGGTAGCCGGAACCCAATTGCGGCGCTCAATAAAGGTGGGGGGCTCGTACGTTCGTCCCTTGGCCAGCCGATGTTCCTCTCGTCGTGTAGTCCACAACAAGATCGGCCCGAGCACCGCGGCGGTGAGGCGGGCCACGACCGGAGATTCCTTCTCGACTTCGCGGCGCAACTTATGGATCCGCTCACTCACCGTGCGATTGACTTTCTTGAACTCCCGCTCCATCACCCAAAGCGCCGCATTGTAAGCGCTGTTGAGCTTCTTCACTTCTCGCTCAAAGCGCTCACGGACGCGGGGGTCGGGGTAGTCCTTGTAGCGTTGCCAGCCCATCAGCACGGTCCGGCACATGCGATAAAGACTGGGACCGTTGCGCTCGAAATCGCGCCAGAAGGCCCAATCCAGGAAGCGCTTGGAATCCTCGCGAGAGATAGCGGCGTGCTTGAAGTTGAACTTGAACTGACCATGAACGTCGGCAAAGTCAATGTCCGGCAGCAGACGGCCCTGTTCCGACATTTCCTGGTAGAGCGGCGTGCCCGGAACCGGCGTGTAGAGCATGAACTGGTGGAAGTCGGTCTGGTAGGCGATCGCCGCTTCGATTTCCTCGGCGATGTTGTCGGGCGTGTGGTGTTCGAGTCCGATGATGGTCGAGCCCTGCACTCGTATCCCGTGTTCGCGCAGCTCGCGCGTGAGTTCGCCAACGTTATTCCCCTGCAGCTTGCTATAGCCGGCGTTGGGAGACTCCAATCCCATCCACACCCAGGAAACGCCGAGTTCGACCAGTTCCAGCATGGTGTATTTTCGAATCGCATTGGCGGAAGCGAAGACGGAAAGCTCCCAGCTCTTGCCCGCCTGCTTCATGAGTTCCAGCAAGCGCATGGCGCGGGTACGGTGCAGCAGAAAGTTCTCGTCCATCACAAAAAAGGAATGGACTTTGAGTTCCGCCTCGATCTGGCACATCACCGCAAACAGTTCATCGCCGGTCTCGTAAAAATTGACAAACTTTCCTTTGCCGCCAAAAAACGCGGACGTGGTACAGAAGTTGCACCCCATGGGGCAGCCCACCGACGGGATGATGGTGGCGGCGGTGCCGCCCTTCCGCTCCGGGAGCAGCATTCCCATGATGCGCGTCCGCAGACCGGAAACAATGGCAGGATGGCGGATGGGCGCGTTCTCGTCTTCTCCCAGGTAACGGCGCATCCAGGAGATGCCTTCGCCGCGCACGATGTGGTCGGCGTCGATCATCGCCTCCACGCCGGGAATGGCAGCCACGTGCCCGCCCACCACGATCGTCGAATCCGGCGACAGTTCGCGCACCATGCGGCACATCTCCCGGACCTTGCCCACGTTCACGATGATTCCAGAGATGCCCACGATGTCGTAGTGGTTCGTGGTCAATTCATGCGCAAAGGCTTCGCGGGTGGGAAAATCCAGCACGCTGCACGGCGCCGAAATATTTTCCTGAATCATCATGATGCCCCAGGAGCGATGGAACATGCGCAGCGAGAAGCTGCCTTGGGCGCGGGTGACCTGGTTGTGATAGAGCTCCATCGGATTGATGGATCGGCTGCCAAATTCGTCGTCCTGGGCATAAGGCCCGAACACCGAACTGAGCAAAATGCGAGCTTGACTTGCTTTGGGATGAGTTTCCATTGGGCTGAGTTTCGAGAGATCCTTTGATTAAGGATAGTGCTCGGTAGAGACGGTTCGCGGTGATCGTGGTTACATTACAAAACTATTACGTGCGGTGTTGCACGCGCATCTCCAGCAGGCCGCAAACAAACTTTAGTTTGGTAACTTCCGCGGTAAAGGCTTGTCGAGAGCGGATCGCAGAGATTCGAGAGCGCGCGTTGGATTCACCTTCGCGATAGCGCCCAGCGCGACATTGCGCGAGAGAGGCGTCTGTCAGCGGGGCAATCGCAAAGAACGAAAGCGCCCCCTGCGTGCGAACCGCAAGTGCGCTCTTTCCGCTATCGCCTCTCCAGCCTTTGCCAGCAGAGCTTTATAGCCCATCGGGAAATACAATTCGCACCAGGCACAGCGTCGTTAGATCGTTATGGGTGGGAGTCGTCGGCGTGAACTTCCGAGCCGCCTGCAGCATGGTCAGGCATAGCTCACGCGCGGTGAGTGCGGTCGCGCTCTGAAAGCTTTCCTTCACTCCGTCCAGTCCAAATTCTGCACCCTCGTGGTCCGTTTCGACGTACTGAGCTTCGATGATCCCGCGCGAGACCACCAGAAGTGCCGAACCGGGCACCAGGTGACAGGTAGCCGCGCTCTGCATCGTGTGCGAGAACAAGCCCAGCGGCAGGCCGGTGGCCTCAAGCAGCGTGATTCCCGTGTAGTCGCGAAGCAGCCCCGGAGTGTGGCCTGCATTGGCATAACACACTGTCCCCAGGTCTTCGTTATAGCAGCCGAGGAACGCCGGACAACTCCGAAGACCGCCCCGCAAAATGGTGAGGTTCATCTCGTTGCACAGTTCGATCATGGCGGTGGTCTCGTTGAGGTCTTCTCCGGCAAAAAGCTTGGGCGCAAGGGTTCGGAACGTCTTTTGCACGGCGATCAGGATTTCCCGCGTGTCCGCTCGCAGGCCGGCGATATCCAGCAGCACGAACAGCATGCGGGACGGGGACACTCTCAGAAATTCATAGAAATCGCCCGCCACGCGCTGCCCGGTGTAGACGGCGGCAATCTCGGCACGACGCAGCATGGGGGTATCGCAATGGAGCGGGTCGGCGGGTGGCGGTGCGGCTTCGCGGTCGTTGAAGAGTGAATGCCGGAACAACGAGCGCCAGAACCCGGCCGAAGACGGCTTGCCTTCCCCAGCGTTAGCCCTCTCGGTCATAGCGCGGCTCCCGAAACATCGACGGAGGGCACTCCTTTGTAGAGACGCGGCTTGCAGCGTCTCCCGCCGCAGAGAGAGACGGGGCAAGCCCCGTCTCTACACGGGGTATCGGCAGATCTCAGAACCCCTTGATTCAGAATCCCATGATGTTGTATCCGCAATCCACGTAGATGGTCTCGCCGGTGATGCCGGAACTTGCGTCGGAGGCCAAGAATACTCCGGTGCTGCCCACCTCGCTGACTTCCACATTGCGTTGCAGAGGCGCGCGCTCGGCGTGTCCTCTCATCATTTCTCCCATGCCGGAGATGCCGCGCGCCGCCAGGGTTTTGATCGGACCCGCCGAAATGGCGTTCACCCGAATTTTCTTTCGGCCCAGATCGTAAGCCAGATAGCGCACCGTGCACTCCAGCGCCGCCTTGGCCACGCCCATCACGTTGTAGTTGGGGACAACTTTTTCCGCGCCGTAGTAAGTCATGGTCATGATGCTGCCGCCGTCTTCCATCAGCGGCGCCGCCGCCCGCGAAACCGCGATCAGGGAATACACGCTGACGTCGTGCGCCACACGAAAGCCCTCGCGCGTCGTGTTCACGAAGTCGCCTTTCAATTCGTCGGCTGGCGCGAACGCCACGCTGTGCACCAGCGTGTGCAGCTTTCCGTAACGTTCCTTGAGCTTCTCAAACAGGCCAGCAATCGCCCCATCGTTCGAAACATCGCACATGAAGGCTTCCGCGCCCGGCAGCGAAAGAATCAGGTCTCGAGCTTCCTGCTCCAGTCGCTCGTTCTGATAAGTGATGGCGAGGTTCACGCCCGCCGCGTGCAACCCTTGCGCAATGGCCCACGCGATCGAGCGCCTGTTCGCCACTCCAAAGACGACCGCCGTCCGGCCTTTCAAGTCCTCAAACATGTATGGATGCTCCCCCCAGGGAGAAGAAAAAGAATAACAGCATTGGGTACGAGGGCGGGTGCCCCATCCTAACGTCGTGCTTTTCGACGTTAGGGTGGGCTCGCGGGAATGCTAGCTATTCCGCAACCGCAGCCACAGCTTTCCGCTCTCTAACCGGCCAGCAGGCGCTACCAAAGGCGACCGCATACACCGCCGCGATCACGCCAAATCCGGCCGCCAGGCTGATCCGCGACGCGATCCAGCCCACCGCCAGCGCCAGCGCCACCTGCAGAAACGTGCCAAAGAAATAGAAAGTGTTCTGCACCCGTCCCATAAAATGCTGCGGCACCTGCTCCATCAGGCTGGTATTCATGGCTATGCCGCTGACGCCGCGAGCCGATCCCATCAGCCCGTAGAGCAGTACGGCCATAGCCAGCCAAGGCGAAAACGGCGAAAGCGCCATGGTAAAAGTCAGCAGCAACATGGAGAGCGCAATGGACCAGCGTGCTCCCACCCGCGCAATCAGCGCCGGAGCATAAAGAGCGCTCAGGAACGCGCCGACGCCCCATCCCCCGTTCAACCATCCATAGCCCGTCGCGCCGGCGTGGAAGACGCGATCGCTGAGCGGCGCCGTGACCACCACTCCGGTCATCATCGCGCCCAGAAACAAAGCCCAGCTCATCCCCAGGAAAACAACACTACGATGCTCGCCGAGAAAGACCAGCCCTTCGCGCATCTCGCGCAAAAAGCGTGCCACCGCGGTTTCCGCCGCTTCGATATCGTGACGAAGTTCGACGGCCCGCGGCACCACATGCCGGCCCTGGCGCACCGCGAAGTAGCACAAAAACGAAACCACATAGGTGCTCACGTCGATGAGCAGGACCCCGCCGAGGCCGATGTGTTCATAGACAAATCCAACCAGCGCGCCGGCAATCAACCATCCTCCCTGGACGCCCGCGAGAAGAAGTGTATTCGACTGCACGAACGCGCCCTCGGGCGTCAGTTCCTGAATCAGCGCCGTGATCGTGGGCCAAAACATCCAGAAGCCCGCCGCCACCAGCGTATTCATCAGGTAGAGTTCCCACACCCGCACGCGGCCCATGAACGCCAGCACCATGACCGCAAGAATGATGATGGCGCGCAAAGCATCCAGCCACATCACCAGCCGCCGCCGGTCTTCGCGGTCGATGATGACGCCGGTGAAGGGCAACATCAGCATCGCGGGAATCGTTTGCAGAGCCGCAAACGTGCCCAAAGCCATCTCGGAGTGAGTGCGCTGCAGGATCGTCCAAGCCACCGCGGCGGAGTTCATCCCGCTGCCCAGCATGGAGATTACGTTCGCCGCAAAAACAAATCGCAGCGAGCGTTTCTGCAGGATCGAGCGCATCGTTCGAATTTAACATGGAGGGGTGTGGGCTCTCAGCTCTCAGCTCTCAGCTATCAGTTCTCAGCTTCTGGTGCCGAGTGTGGTTGGCCTTCGAGATTGGTTGGTCTAAACTTACCGGCATGAACCCGTTTACGCGAGGGAGTTGTGAACTGAAAGCTGAGAGCTGACGGCTGACAGCGGTGTTCCTACCTCAGCCCCGTAACCACATACGCCTCCGACAGCACCCGCACGTAGAGATAAGCGTACGCATTCCCGTCGCTTGAAAGATGAGGCGGAACAATGGTCGAAACTCCCGCGCCCGTTTCTTCCCCGAAAGTTTTCCACGGCTCCATTTTCCCGGTCTGTATATTTGCCCGAGAGACCTTCACCGATTTCAAGGCTTGCGCGCCCCGTCGGATGGGAGCTACATATACCGACCCGCCGTCCGCCGTCCAGCCAATGATGTTGTAGCCCGATTCGAGCCCCGGTATGGGATGAATACCGCCCCCTTCCAGCGACCAGATTCCCCGTTTTCCATCAGGTCCGCGCACCACCACGCTCTTACCATCCGGCGAGACGGTTACGCCGGCGATGCCCTCGGGAGTGATGGGCTTGGAATCGCCACTGCTCAGATCAATCAGGTAGTCGCGCCCACCGTGCGCGGCCTCAATTCCCGAGGCCAGCAACCGCTTGCCGTCCGGCAGAAACCGAACTTCGCTGTAGCTTACGGCATCGTGTGTGAGTTGCCTTGCCTCGCCCGCTCCCGTTGGCACCAGGCTCAGCGGTCCGCCCTTCGCCGGTTTCGTGATCACCCATTTTCCATCGGGCGAGATGGCCATCGAGTCTCCCTCGCCAAGGCGTGCCGGAGGCGACCCATCGGTATCGCGCAGAAATACGGTGTAGTTCGGTCCACCGCCGTCGCCTTCCTCGTCGAACACGATCTTCTTTCCGTCCCGGCTAATATCGCGCAACTCCGACCATCCAAACCACCCCAGTTCATGCTCTTCTTTCCCGCCCGGTTCCATGCCCCGGATGCCGAGCCGTGTGTGATTCGCCACCGTCAGCACCCTTCTATTGCGCAGGTCTTCCAGCCACATGCCGCCGGGCACGTTGGTGATCGTCCGCAGCTTGCCCGAAAGGGTTACGGCGCGCGGGTTAGAGGCGCTGCCGGTGTTGGTGGATGTGAACCAGATCTCATCGCCCGACGGAGACCAGAGAATTCCCTCCAGTGAGGTCCAGCCGGAAGAAAGTTTCCTCTCTTCTTCCTTGCCGTCCGCGCCCATCACCGCGACCGAACCCTCGTCGTCGCCGTCCGGGTTCTCATGGTCGGCAAAGGCTACCCACTTCCCGTCCGGCGAAATTTTGGGGTGACTCATCCAGTTGATGCTGTCGAGGAGCACCTTCCCGATGGGATACTCCAGACGCCAGTGATTATTTTCCGGAACGTAACGGACAATCGCCATACTGTCGCCGTTCGCGGAAAAATCGGCGTCCCCCACATTGTCCAGTACTTCTCGCGGCGTTCCCCCACTCAGCGGGACCCGCGCCAGCGTGCCGCTTCGCGCGTAGCCCCCGTGATTCACCGTGTTGAGCCGAATCGCCAGTTCTCCGCCCTTGGAGATCGCAAGCAGTTCCGCATCCTTCAACCCCAGGTCGCGCGAGCCCGGATCGTCCGTGCGAGACATATAAAGCTGGTTTTCGCCACCCTCCCACGACGCGCTATAGACGATGCTGCCGTCGGGCGTGAACCGGGCATTGCCGATGGAGCCGGTGCGAAACGTGATCTGCTGGTACTCGGCCTGGGGCGCGCGGGCGCTGGCCTTACCAGTCCACCAACCAAGACCGTACACCGCGCATGCGATAACCAGACCGGCTGCCAGTGCGAGCAGAAGCCTGCGACTCGGCTGGACTTTTCCAATGCCAGTACCAGCCGTCGCTAGTCTGGCCGTGCTCCCGGAAAGCCCGGAAAGATGTTCGAGATCAAACGCAATATCGCTTGCGGAATGAAAGCGCGACTCAGGGTTCTTCTCCAAGCAATGCTGCACGATGCGCTCCAGCGCCGGAGAAACATTACGATTAGTCTCGCTCAACTCCGGAGGGTCTTCCTTCAAAATCGAGCTCATCGTGTCCGCAGGTGTGTCGCCGTGAAACGCCCGTTTGCCCGAGAGCATCTCGTAGAGAATTGCCCCGAAGCTGAAAATGTCGGAGCGCGCGTCGAGCGCCAGGCCCCGCACTTGCTCGGGAGACATGTATCCCGCCGTCCCCATCACCACGCCCGCTTCCGTGCCTCCGTGGGTCACGGTTGGCATTGAAGTTTGGGAGCCGGAATCGACTTGCGTAAGTTTCGCCAGTCCAAAGTCCAGGATCTTGACCCGCCCGTCTTTGGTGACGAATAGATTCTCCGGCTTGAGGTCGCGATGAACGATCCCTTTTTCGTGCGCCGCCGCCAGTCCATGCGCAATTTGCATGGCGTAGTCGAGAGTCTTGCGTACAGGAATCGACCCACTGCGCAGTCGCTCGCGCATGGTCTCGCCTTCAAGCAGTTCGGAGACGACGTAAGGCGAGCCTTCGCTCGTGCCGATGTCGAACACGGCCAGAATGTTGGGATGGTTCAGGGCAGCGGTGGCGAGGGCCTCCTGCTCGAAACGGCGCAACCGGTCGGCGTCAAGAGAAAGCGCTTGCGGCAAGACCTTGATCGCCACTTCGCGCTTGAGACGAGAATCGCGGGCGCGATAGACCTCGCCCATGCCGCCGGCGCCTAAAAGGGAGACGATGTCATACGGACCAAGTTTGGTGCCAGAGGCCAGGTTCATCAGTGGGCGAGATTATAACCCAAGAAGGGCAGCTGTCAGCTTTCAGTTGTCAGTTGTCAGTTCTCAGTTTCCTTCCGCCGAGCGAAAAAACTGATAGCTGACAACTGAGAGCTGAGAGCCGCCTTCCTAATTCTCGCTCTCCACCGGCTTCGCCTTCGGAGCCGGCAAAGCTTTCAACCGCTTGCCCGGGTTCGGTGGCGTGGCTGGCGGGGTTGGTGGAGCGGGAGGAACCACTGCTACCGTCCCTTTGCGGATTTCAATGGCTCCCTTTTCGCAGTTCAACTTCAGCGGCGGGCCGTTGGTTCCGATCGAACCGCTGGCGCTCGATTCCCGATTGCGGTTGTCAACTTTGATTTCGTCGAAATCGCTCTCAATCTCGCCTTCACGGGTGCGCGCCTCCACCTTGATTGCCGTATTCGGCGGAATCGTCACCTGCACGTCGCCCTTGCGGTTATCGATCTGGATATTCCCCGGCTTGTACAGTCCGACCCTGACCGTCCCGTTCGAGTCTTCCAGGCGCAGATCGCCCGACAAGCCTTCCAGCGAAACATCCTTCGACCGCGTCTTCAGGCGCATGGGTCCGGTCAGCGAATCGGCGCGCAGGTCGCCCGAATCCAGATCGAGCCTGCCATCCAGCCGCGAAAATTCCATGTCGGTGCGCGAAGAACGGAAGCTGACCGTTTTGCTAATGCGCACCAGGCGGGTACTCTCCCAGAACTCCCCATTCATATGAACCGCGCCGTCTACATCTTCCACGGCTACCTCGTTCACTTTGCCCTGGATGGTCACATCGCCCTTCACCTGTCCCAGCCGGACGGAACTGCCGTCGAGATTCAGCAACACGTTTCCGGTGTGGTTGTTGATGTTCACTTCTCCCCGATGGTGGTTGACCTCGACATCGGCGGCCATGCCCGCGATGGTCACATTGCCCCGGCTCGAGGTGATCGCCAGCGTGGTATTGGCGGGCACGAAAATATCCATGTCAGTGGTGACGCCCTTATCGCCTCCGCCCTGCGTGTTGGCGTTGAGGGTAACGACTTTGTCGACGACTGTAAGCTGCGGCTTGGTCTTGCTGTTGTAGCTGTCGGCGTCCTTCTGTTCCTCGGCGCGAACGGTCTTGCGCAATGAAACTTTCATCGTCTTGCCGTCGGCCACGTTGACCGTGATCGTGCCGTGGTCGTCAGTCACGCGCAGCGTGCTGCCAGCCGGAATGTCCTGGCTCAGTTCGTCGCTGTAGTTGAACGTGGGCCCGCCAAAAAACTTGTCCCAGTCTTCATCCTCTCCGAAGTGGGTGTGTTCCCGAAGGCTGTTCCAATCCAAACGCGCGACCTGGGTNNCTGGCCGTAGCGTTTGGCTTGTTCGTATTCGATCAGCTTGATCACACCCCACAGGATCAGCAATGCCGGCCAGTAGTGGGCGAAGAGCAATCCCAAACGGTGGGTATCGAGAATCCCCATCGTCCCGAGCAGGAACAGCACTCCCAGCAGGATCAGCACGACCGGGCCAGCGATCGAACGATGCGGAGGACGCGGAACTGGCGGCGGAGTCGGAGTCGTTGTTGGGCTAGCCACGGTTCACCTCGCTTGTGGGCGGAACGGGAGGAGTCGGAGGTTCCGGCGGTATCGGAGGAATCGGCCCTCCGGGCGGGTTCGGGCCCGGCCCCGGCGGCAAAATGTGTCCTTCCGTCGAGGCGCTTCCCTGCAGCAATTTGACTCCGCCAATCACCAGCAAAATCACCGGCCAGGTGCGGCCAAAGCCTAAAGCGCCCAGGTTTTCCAGCAGGAACAATGCGCCGACGGTGACCAGCAGCGCCGGACCCATGATCCGCCGGGTGCGGCAGCGCGCGCATTGGCAGCCCGAACAACCAGACGCCAGCAGGCCCCAGTTGCGGGCGAACAGCCAGACGCCGAGCGCGATCAAAATCAGTGGCCAGAAGCGGTCGAGGCCGAATCCGAAGCCCATCGTATGCAGCAGGAAAAGCACGCCGAGCAGGATGAGCACGATCGCACCCATCGGGATCTTGCTGGCCTCGATCTTGGCTCCGCCGCCAAAGGTTGCCGCCAGGCCGTAAGGATCGGGAGCGGGCAGACCCGCCTGAATGGCGCGCGCCGTGCGCACCGCGTCAATAATCTGGTAGATGATGAAGAACGCGATTCCGAAGCCGCAGATCGCGGGTAACAAATCGCCAGAGGAGTTACAACCCGCTACCAGCAAAGCAAAAATGCCCAGGTGCGCCAGGCCCTTGGCGTATTGCCCGTTGTACACGGCACCGATACCAAACGGAATCGCACCCAGAATTCCCGCGACCGTTGGGTTAGGGCCGCTGCCGCTTCCCGGAGGCGGCGGTGCGGGAATCGTCCCAGCCGCAGCCGGAGGGAACGTGCCGGAGACGAATCCGGCAGAGGCTGGGGCAACAGTGCTTTCCATCCTCGCTGCGAGGCATTCCTCGCAATAGATGACGCCCCGCACGGGACGTGTACAGTTCGCGCACAGTGCCTTTCCGCAAGTGCGGCAATAGGCCACTTCCGACGCATCAGCATGATTGGCGCAGTTCATACAAACCTCCGATTCGTGGTCACCGTCACCGCAGATGGAGCACACCTTAGCGCGGCTAAAACCGGCTGGTTGTATTCCTGGGAGTAGTTACGATCCTGTCTATTGTCTGGTTGCCCACTGGTATCGTTCTTGCGATCCTCTTTCGGTTGCTCAGGGGCGGGCTCGGCGGGAGTGTTAGCGCGCTTCAGCTCGCGCACCTTCGATTCGATCTCGTACACGAAGCGGATATTGTCGTAGTACTTCACGACCTTGATTTGCGCGTCGTTGTAGGCATGACGCAGCGCCGAAGGCCGTAAATCAACCTTCGCCACGTCCGAGGGCTTCACACCGAATGCGCTCAAACCCAGCGAGAACGAGAAGAAGATCATCCCGAACGACATCACAAACCGCGGCTGCCGCACAAAGGCCGCCACTGGTCTGAAATAAGAAGCCGAGTACGAATCCCACCACTCCCGCGCTCGCTCGCCGAACGGGGTCGTCCGACCGTCAGCCGCTGTCAGCGGCCGCGTGCTCACCACTCCGCTGGTGGCCGCCAGAATGTTGTGCACCAGATGCACCGGAGGCTCGACCGGTTCGAGGGACCGCAGCCATTGCTGCCCGGCTTGCACGTCGGCGAACAGCGGCCCGCAAATGGAGCAGACGCGCCGATGGGCTTCGAAGCTCTGTTTGCGAGCCGCGCTCAGCCGGCCTTCATTGTCCCTGAAATCGGTGTCCAAGGCGTCGCTCAGCAGCGCTTCGAACTCGCTGCACTCGACCCCGTGTTTGGTTTCCTCTGGCATCACATCACCTGCCTATAGGTACGTTGTAGGAGCCGNNCCCTCAGAGCCGTGGCAATTTCGCGATAGTCCATATCCTGTAAATCCCTCAAAATAACGGCCTCCCGCAGCTCCGGAGACAGTTTCTGCAGCGCCAAATGCACCATTTCCCGCGTTTCCCGGCTTTGCACCTGGGCATCGGGAGGCTGCCCACGATCGGCGATCTGCTCGCTCAGCGGCTGCGCGTCCTCATGCTCGGAAGGGGCGGAATCCAAGGAATCCGTGATCCGATCGCCTTTGCTTTTGCGGAAATGATCGACCAGCAGGTTGCGCGTAATCGTCGTGACCCAGGTCATGAACGCGCCCTTACCCGAATCGTAGGTATTCAGGGTGCGGTACATCTTGATAAAGACCTCTTGAGTGAGGTCCTGCGCGTTGCTGGAATCGCCGGCAAAGCGGTAGCAGACGTTGTAGATCCGCCGGTGATAGCGCTGAACGATTTCTTCCCAAGCCGCGGCATCGCCCCCAACACAGCGACGGACCAGCAATCCGACAACCTGGGCTTCTTCCAAAACCAGACTCCGAAAGTTTCCTGTTGACCGCCCCAAACGTCCGGTCGCTGCCGCAGCGAGGTGCGCGGGCGCCTAACACGACATGCTAGATACGTTTCTGTGGAGCGGGAAGTTTCCTTTTATCTTTCCTTCTATCAGGGAGCTAGAGATTGTAGCAGGCGTGCGATCAGGGGAAATTGCCGACATCTCTTCAGGCTGCGGCGACGTGGCTAGTTGCGTCCAACACAACGGCGAACAGCCCGAGAGAGTTCAGGACTGAGCGATCTGCGGCTCATGCAAAACCGGTCTCGCAAAATTGCTTTCGCCGCTTTCGTCCAGGCTGCTTGCAGCCGCTTTGCGCAGCAGGCGGTTGAACGATTCACACTGGCGCAGGCCGATTGACCCCCCTGGATCCGGTCTTTTAAACTCAAAGACTTAGCGCGTGGTCTTTTGCCATGTATTTGATTAATAAGGAGTTACTGGTAAAGTATTTTCGTATCAAAGACTTAGGGGAAAGATGCCAGGCTGGTACACATAAACATGATAAGTATACACATTGCATCTTGAGGATTGAGAGGCGGCCGATGCGAACCAACATTGAGATCGACGACGCCCTGATGGGGAGGCGATGGAGGCGGCGAAAACGACGAATCAAAGACTTATTTAGCGGATGGTTTTCGCCAGGTCTTTGAGGAATGAGGACTTACTCGTAAAGTATTTTTCTCTCAATGACTTAGAACGATTTCTTGATTTGCTGTGCCTTCTTTCACCTAACGGAACGGGTTCGACACGGTGACGCCGAAATACTCCTGGCCGGCATTGAGATCTTCCGACAAGATTCGTTGACAGCCAGCACGTTCCGCCGCCGCGACGATCATGCCGTCGTAAAAGTGGATGCCGTAGGCCGCGCGCGCCTCGACTGCGCGGCGAACGAGCTCGCCGTCAGAGACGACCAGTTTGATCGGCGAAAGCCTGTCGAGGATGGCGGTCACGGCGTCAGGAGTCGCCGCCGGCGAAACTTTGTGCAGCAAAGCGGAGGCGAATTCGGACAAGACCTGCACTGAAATCACGAACTTTCCCGCTAGAGCAGCCTCGACCAGTTCGTGCGCGACTCGCTGTTTTTCTCGATCGTTGAACTGATATGCGTACACGAATACGTTGGTATCGAGAAAGTCAGCGCCGCTCATGCAGGTCTTCTCGTTTCCAGGTGCGCTTCCCCAGGTTGAACTGATACTTCTCGAAGCTCTCTCGGAGCGCCTCCAACTCGCGGCGCTTGCGGCCGGATTTCGCATGTTCGGCGGCCAACTCTTGCAGATGAGCGCGCACCAGTCCGGTGAGCGTAGTATCGCGCTCGACCGCAATCTTGCGGACTTCCTTGACGAGATTGTCGTCGAGCGAGAGGGTGATGTTCATTGACCCATAATACGGGAAACCCTTAATAAGGGCAAGCCGAGACTACGAGGTTTTGAGATCGCCCGATGGCCCGATAGGTTTATGATGAGCGCCTATGAAAGGCTGGCGCGATGTCGGACACTGAACAAGTTGCGATGCTCACGGATGGTGTAAATAAAGGTGCCTGGAGGAGATGGAGAAGGGCGCACCCTGAAATCGTCCCAGATCTCAGCGCAGCAAAGCTCTGCGGAGCTAATCTCCGCGCCGCAGACCTCCACAGAGCAAACCTAAAGGGGGCGGATCTCACGGGTGCCGACCTCACCGCAGCGGACTTCTTCGAGGCGGACCTCAGCGACGCCAACTTCACCAACGCTCATTTTGGGGCGGCGATCTTTGTCGGAGCGAACCTCAGTCGGGCTGGCTTTTATACAGCGAATCTCAGCTGGGCAGACTTCCGCGGGGCGGATTTCAGCGAGGCATCGATGGCATTCTGCAACCTTGGGGGCAACGACCTCAGCGAGACTCGAGGTCTCGATACCGTCCGGCACACAGCACCTTCGGAGATCGGCATCGACACAATCTACCGCTCCAAAGGCAGAATTCCACTGGCATTCTTGCGCGGGGCCGGCGTCCCCGAGCATTTCATCGAGTACATCCCGTCTCTAGTAGCGCCGGGCGCGATTCAGTTCTATTCCTGCTTCATCAGCTATTCCGCCAAAGATCAAGAATTCGCCGACCGCCTATATTTAGATTTGCAGAACAAAGGCGTCCGCTGTTGGTTCGCGCCGCACGATATACAAGGCTGAAAGAAGATCCATGAGCAGATCGACGAAGCGATACGAAGGTACGAGCGGCTGCTCCTGATCCTCTCGCCGAACAGCATGAACAGCGAGTGGGTAAAGACGGAAATCAGGAAAGCGCGCAAGCGGGAGCGCACAGAGAAGAAGCGCGTGCTGTTTCCCGTCCGCTTGGTTTCCTTCGAGGCGATTCGCGACTGGGAACTTTTCGACGCCGACGAAGGCAAGGACTTAGCAGCCGAGATTCGCGAATACTACATCCCCGATTTCAGCGACTGGAAGAAACACGACCCATACGCGGACGGGCTGAAGAACCTGCTCCGCGATCTAAAGACAGAAGACTCGAAGATGGTATAGGCTGCTGCGTGTCGGCTACCGGTGTGTGAGTTAAAGGGATCGAACGAGAATCTATGGACGTGATGATCGATAGCTGTGTAGTGGATTCATTCGCTTCAGAGGGTTTCGATCCCGTCGCTGATCTCAGGGGAACAGAGTTCAACTTGGCTTACACGCCTGATCTTCAGTTTGAGTATCGCCAAAAAGCCGATCATGAAGCAGCCTCAGCTTCTGCGAAGGCGCTAGCTTTAGGACTTCTTCAGAGTGGAAGTTTGCGAGGGTTCTTCGGGTTTGGAGATAGCACTCAACCAGTACAGCCATATCTGGGGTTCGATCAGGGAATCTGGGTGGACCCAGACCAAGCTGAGGCAATTAGGTCCATAAGAACCAGAAAGAACAGGAAGGGACCAATCCCACGGAATAGAACCGACGGAGGCTTAGTAGCATTCGCCAAGAATGCACTGGTCGTCACGAATGATCGCGGCTCCCATTGGAAGCAAGCTCCCCAAGGAAAAGGACGGGTGATCCAGTGGGTAGAGCTACTTGTGGTTCTTCGGAAGGAAGGGAACGTAGCAAAAGCACTTCGCAAATTTATTCCCGCCAATCGGGTATCTCCACGCTGACAATTTCTAGACCGCATTCGGTGGGCCCCAGCCGGGTGCCCTACTCATCGTGTTCTCTGCGATGAGCGAAAAAGCCCAACGGAGAATCAGGTCACGTAAAAAAAAGTTGAGGACCTCAAGAAACGAAGCCTCTCCTGAGACCTGAGAACTGACACCTGCCCTACGAGAATCTCACCTTCACATCCGGCCCCTTATCCAAATGGATGGGGGCTGGCCCAGCCTTTCTCTCATCTCGACTCCCGAGGGTGCCCCGTCCTTGTGTCTGCGTTCTTTGCAGACACAGGGCGGGGATTTTGACTTCCTATCCCCCAATGACTCCCATCCGTTCTCAATTCCGCGACTCAGTTTCCATCGCTCCTTCAACGCCGGAAACATAGTGACGGGGCACTGCAGGCTGCTTAAATTTCCTCACGGTTTTTCCGCGATTGTCGAAGTCAAAGTCCCCGCCCTGTCGCAAAAAACGCGACTAGGACGGGGCACCCGGCTGGACGCTCACCGGGAACTCGACGATGCTGTGCTCGCCGCCTACGGCTGGCCGAAAAATCTGAGCGATCAGGATATTCTGACCCGGCTCCTTCAGCTCAACATGGAACGATCGCGCCCGCCGATTTAGAGCATTTTCACAGTTAGTGTAGGCCCCGCCGCTAGCAGTCCCTCAGGGGCTGAAGCCGGATTCAGAACAATGCACTTACCGCAGCGCTGAAGCGCTGCGCCACCCAAAATCAACGAAAACAGCGAGTTTTTCCCCAAGCTGTGAAGCCGAAAGGAACCAACGCAGCGTAGGCCGGTGGTCTTGGGTGGCGCAGCGGTTCACCGCTGCGGTCTAGGCGCTCAATTCCGACGGCTTTAGCCGCTGAGGGACGGCATCCAGCGCCAACGCGGTTCTTGCGGAACTATACGGATACGCTTCCGGAGCCAGTGCCAAACCTCTCTTCACCGGGTTCCGATGAATGTATTGACGAAATGCTGAATATTCCTCCCAGTCTCGAACCCGCCGATCATAGAAACTCTTCTCCCATATCTCGCCCTGAAAGCCGAGTTCCTTCTTTGCGCGGAAAGAAAAGCCACCTTTAATCAGCTGCAGCGCCCGCTCCAGCGTTGCCAGCGGCGTGATCAGCAGATGAAAGTGATCGGGCATCAGCACGAATTCATGCAGGAGATATTTCTCCTGCGATCGGTAGCCAAACAGAACATCAACGAACAGTCGTGCCATTCTGTCGGACTGAAGTAATTGCTTCTTCTGAAATGTGCCCGCTGTGATGAAGTAAGTGCCGGTTCCAGTGTTGCCTCTGTGCGGAGCAGCCATCTGCGACCTCGGCGGCTAAAGCCGTCTGTCATTTCCGACGCTATCGCAGCGGTAAACCGCTGCGCCACCCAAAAGCAGCTCGCGAGCCGACTCGGATAAGAATGATCGTCCCGTTTCGGCACAAACCCGGCAAATCGACCTCGGCGGCTAAAGCCGTCTGTGTTTCCGACAGTATCGCAGCGGTAAACCGCTGCGCCACCCAAAAGCGGCGCGTCTCCAGCAATGTTCTTACTGAGAGCTGCCCTACTAGAATCTCACCTTCACATCCGGCCCCTTATCCAAATGGATGCTCTCAATAAACCGCACCCGTCCGGTTCTCAGAGTCAGAATCACCGAAGAGGTTCGCGTCCCTTCGCCGAAGAAGCGGACGCCTTTCAGGAGCGCGCCTTCGGTCACGCCGGTCGCGGCGAAGATCAGCTGTTTGCCCGGGGCCAGGTCCTCCGCTTCGTAAACTTTGTTCTTGTCTTTAATTCCCATCTTCGCAATACGCTCTTCGAGTTCCGGCTTATCGATCACCAGCCGTCCCAGCATGTATCCGTTGAGGCAGCGGATGGCGGCCGCCGTAATCACGCCTTCGGGAGCGCCGCCCGATCCCATGACGGCGTGCACTCCGGTTCCGATCACCGCCGCCGCAATGCCCGCCGAGAGATCGCCGTCGCCGATCAGCCGGATGCGCGCGCCCGCCTTGCGAATGTCGGAGATCAGCTTTTCGTGCCGCGGACGGTCCAGCACTACCACGACGAGGTCCTCGACGCCGCGATGCATCCGGCGCGCGATATTTTTCAGATTCACGGCCACCGGAGCGTCCAGTTCCACCGCGTTCTTGCACGATGGCCCTACCACGATTTTTTCCATGTAGCAGTCGGGAGCATGCAGCAGGCCGCCTTTTTCCGAAGCCGCCAGCACCGTGATTGACCCCGGGGATCCGGTGGCGCAGAGGTTCGTGCCTTCCAGCGGATCGACGGCGATGTCGACCTGCGGAACCTTGCGGCCGTCCTGATAGGTGCTGCCCACCTGCTCGCCGATATAAAGCATGGGCGCTTTGTCGCGTTCGCCCTCGCCGATCACAATCGTGCCGCGCATGGGGACCGTGTCCATGGTCTTGCGCATGGCCTCGGTGGCCATCTGGTCGCTCAGCGGACGGTCTCCCTGGCCCATGGTGCGGGCGGACTCGATGGCCGCGTTTTCCACCACGCGCAAAAATTCCAGCGCGAGATCGCTTTCGATGTTCTCCCCGAAATTCTTGGCGTGCGGCTCGGGACGGGTTGGAGTTGCCATAATGCCTCCTGAATGCCTGATGAAGATAAATGCGACTTTGGACTATATTCCCTTCCGAGCCGGGATGGAAGCGCACGCGCCACCCAAAGTCAATTCCGCACGCAAAAATGCCCGGGATTCTTGCGAATCCCGGGCANNTTGGTCACGTCGAACTGCACGGTTTGGCCTTCTTGCAGGCTCTTGAAGCCGCCAGCTTGAATCGCGGAGAAATGCACGAAAACGTCTTCGCCATTTTGACGGCTGATAAAGCCGTAGCCCTTGGCGTCGTTAAACCACTTCACTGTTCCTTGTTCTGCCATTGATGTTCCTTTTTTTGTTTCTTGATTGAAATGTGCTGAGAAGATTCGCTGCTGTGGAAGTGGGGCGACGCTGGTTGGCGGTACCGACCTTCAACTGCTTGTGAGTCAAACTTAGCGACTTCAAGTGTAGCACGATAAGGCGGAAAAAGGACAAAATTTTGTTGGGTGTGGTTTTCCATGGTTTGGTTCGCGGCTGCGGGGGACGGGGCAAGCCCCGCCTCTACAGCGTAAGCCCTTTTGGATCAATGACGTGGAGTCGCTCTTTATCGCCGGTTGAGTTATAAATTCCTTATGATTGCTTTCCTCACGCTTGAGCTCCGCATCGAAGCGGCGCCCTCGCTCAAAGACAAGCGCCAGGTCACGCGCAGTCTCAAGGACCGTCTGCGCTCTTCATTCAACATTGCGGTTGCTGAACTCGATCCTAGCCCGCTCTGGAATCAAGCCACCATAGGCGTGGTCGGCGTCTCGCACTCCCGCGATTATCTTGACGGGCTGATGAAAAACGTGGAACGCGCCGCCACCCGCATCGCCAACAACGCGGGCGCGGAAGTTACCGACTCGTTTGTGGAGTTCCTGTGAAGGAGGGCTGCGACCTTCGAGCAAGCAGACCGCTCGTAGCTCGCGGCCCGAAGCCTCTTTTCTGATATCCTTACAGGTTTTCTCCATTCGAGGTATGTCGTGGAGCATCGTGGGCAGAAATATCATCGCGGGCGGCTGAGCCAAGCCATCCGCGAGGAGATCGAAACCATCCTCGAAGGCGAACTGGCCGACCCTCGCATTGGGCTGGCCAGCGTCAGCTCGGTGGTCATGGCTCAGGACGCGCGTTCCGCTCGGGTCATGGTTACGGTTGCCGGCGATGAGGCCGAGGCCAAGCGCACCCTCGAAGGGCTGGCCGCCGCCAAGAATTATGTCCGGCACGAACTGGCGGAGCGGTTGCGCTTGCGGCGGCCTCCGGAACTCTATTTCCAGGTTGATCGTGCCGATCAGTTGGAGAGTCGCGTTGACGAACTTCTGGGGCGCGCGAAAAAACGCGCGCGGAAGAAAACTGAGCCCAGCCCCTAAAGGGGCGGGTGATTTCTGTAGAGACGCGGCCTGCCGCGTCTCTTGCTGCGGAGTGAGACGGGGCAAGCCCCGTCTCTACACGAAAAGCTGGAACGCTTCATGCTAGAGCTGGTTCTACGAGAAATTCGGGCGCGTCGCCGCTTCGTCGTGACCTCACACGCGCGGCCCGATGGAGACGGCATCGGCTCTGCCCTTGCCTGTGGCCAGATTCTGCGCATGATGGGCAAAGAGGCCGAAGTTGTCATGCACGATGGCGTCCCTCGTATCTACCAGAATCTTCCTTTCGCCGACTGCGTGGTTCAGGCCGATGCCGTTCCTCCGAACGATGCCGTCATTCTGCTGGAGTGCGACGGCACGCGGCGCGCGCTGCTCGAAGGGCTCGACGAATGTTTCCTCATCAATATTGACCATCACGTGAGCGGCCGCAATTTTGGTCATATCAACTGGATCGACTCTTCGGTGATGGCCACCGCCGAACTGGTTTTTCGTTTAGCCCGCCTGGCCTGCGTGCCCGTCGATCGCGACATTGCCACCTGCCTCTACACCGGGCTCATGACCGACACGGGTTCCTTCATGTTCGAAGGCACGAACGAGCACACGTTCACCGTAGCGCGCGAACTTGTGCTGGCCGGCGCCGACCCCGCGCTTTGTGCGCGCCATATCTATTTTGGACATTCCACGGCCAAGCTTCGGCTGCTGGGCGCGGCGCTTTCCAACCTGCATCGTGAAGGGCCGCTGGCGTGGATCTGGATCACGCAGGAGCAGATGCAGCGCTTCTGTGCCCGCGAAGAAGATTGCGAGGGCCTGGTCAACTACGCGCTCTCCATCGGGGACGTCCAGGTCGCCATGTTCTTTCGCGAGCTGCCGGATGGCCGCTTTCGCGTCAGCCTCCGCAGCAAAGGAGAAGTGAATGTCTCCACCGTGGCCGAGTATTTCGGTGGCGGCGGCCACAAATGTGCCAGCGGGTGTTCGATCGAAGGACCTCTGGCCGTCGCCGTGTCGCGAATTGTCGACCGCCTGCGCGCGGAAGCGGTAGTCTGGAACGCGGACTCATCCACCAGTTGAGCGCCAAGCGCAGCGCCTAAAGGCGCATCCGTAAAACGGCAACTACGGTATGCCTGAAGGCATACCCTGATACAAGTCGTATTTGCACTACAGGCTGCTAGCGGAGATAACTATGGACCTGACCCGCCAACTCATTTCTTTTGTCGGCGCGCTCCTGATTCTGATCGCCTACGCCGGTCACCAAATGGGATGGATCAACTCCCGCCGGCCTGCCTACAACATCCTGAACGCGGCCGGGTCCGTGATTCTGTGGTGGATCGCGATGCATCCCTTTCAGGTCGGCTTCGTCGTGCTCGAGGGCGTTTGGACGGTGATCAGCCTTTGGGCATTAGCAAAACCGCGCCCTGCCTGATCTTCCATGAACCAGCAGAAAACAAATCCGCAAACCCGCACCGACCTGTTGCTGCTGGCGGCGTTCTGCGGATTCCTTTTTTTCTATGGTCTCGGCGCCTTCGGACTGGTCGGCGTCGACGAACCCCGCTACGCGCAAATCGCGCGCGAAATGCTCGATCGCTCCGATTGGATAACCCCTACGCTGCAAGGCAAACCGTGGCTCGAAAAGCCAGTCCTTTATTACTGGCAGGCGATGGTGTCGTTCCGTGCCGCGGGCGTCAGCGATCGGGCGGCCCGCTTGCCGGGCGCGTTCGACGCGGCGATGCTCATCGCAGCCATCTACTTTTTTCTTCGCCGCTTCCGGCCGGGCAGTGAACTCGATGGCGCCCTGATCACCGCGAGTTGCGCGGGCGTGGTTGGATTTGCCCACGCCGCCGCGACCGACATGCCGCTGGCCGCCTGCTTTGCCATCGCATTGCTTGCCTGGTATGCCTGGTACGAAAGCCGACGGAACATTTACCTCGCGGCCTTTTACATTTTTGTGGCGCTTGGAACCTTGGCCAAGGGGCCGGTTGCGCCGGCGTTATCGGCGGTGATCATCTTTGTCTTCGTTGCTATAAGACGCGACTGGCGCGCCATTCCGCACACCCTCTGGATTCCCGGCATCGTCCTCTATCTCGCCGCCATGTTGCCCTGGTATATTGCCGTCCAGTTGCGAAACCCGGAATTTTTCCGGGTCTTCATCCTCGAACACAATCTCGCCCGCTTTTCGCAGAATCTTTATCACCACCGCCAGCCATTCTGGTTTTACCTGCCCGTGTTCTTGTTGGCCATGATGCCTTGGACGCTCGCGCTCATCGTCGCGGTTGCCGAGCGCGCTCGCTTGATTTGGTCCGAAGGCTGGGAGGCTTTCTCAAATCCGGAAGATTCCTGGCCGCTGTTTCTACTCATCTGGATGTTCGTGCCCATCCTGTTTTTCAGCGCGTCGCAATCGAAGCTGCCCGGCTACATTCTGCCCGCCGTGCCTGCCGGAGCGCTGCTGGTTGCGGAATATCTCGCTGCCCGCCGCGGCTTGGAGCGCGGCTTGGAGGAAGAAGAGAAGGTTTCGCCTCTGTTTGCCGCGGCTCACGGAGTTCTGTGCGGACTGCTGGTGTTTGCCGCTCTCTCGGCAGGGTTCCTTGCCACCCATCGCCACCTGCTGTGGGGAACCGGTACCTCCGTTGGCGCGGCGGTTGCCNNTGTTGAGCCGCTCCACCATGTTCGCCGTGGTGGTCAGCGTCGGCGCCATCATTCGTGTCGCCGCGCCTGTTATCGACGCCACCCAATCCGCGCGTCCCATTGCCGGAGCCATTCAGGCTTTTTCGCGCGAGCCCGTCCCCATCGCTCTCTATCGCCTCAGTCGCGTGCAGGAATACGGCCTTGAGTTTTATCTCAATCGTCCGGCGCAACCTTACGAAAGCGGGAGTGTTCCAGCCGCGGCGCACGTGGTGGTTGCCGCACAAGGTACGCAGTCCCAAGTCGCGCAACAGGTTCCCGGACGCCGCGTATCATACTTAACCAGCATCCCGGAGCAGAAGGTGGATTTGTATTGGGTGGGAAAGTGAAAGAAAGGTCTCAGGTGTTAGGTGTTAGGTCTTAGGAAAACCTTGGAGCTGATCTGGCGCATGGGTTTTCCTAAGACCTAAGACCTAAGACCTGAGACCTAAGACCTGGTTTTTATGGAAATCCTCGATCTCCGACACTTCGCTTCCGCCGACCTGCGACCGCTGCTGGAAGACGAGATCGCCGTGTGGGGACGCCTGCTCTCGTGGGACTACTCCATTTCCGCGGAGATGATTCTCCGCTACATGGACGCCAAGATTCTCCCTGGGTACGCCGCCATCGAGCGGGGCAGCATCTTCGGCTACTCCTTCTTTGTCTACGAGCAGAGCAAGGGCGTCATCGGCGACCTCTTTGTCCGCGAATCGGTCCGCGACTCTGGCCGCGACGGAGGCCGCAATTCGGGCCGCCACGAGGTCGAAGAACGCCTGCTTACCCACGTCATCGAAACCCTACAGCAGTCGCCCGGCATTCATCGCGTGGAGGCGCAGTTGCTGACGCATCACACGGGAGAGGTTTCGCAGCCTTTCCTGCAGCAGGGCTTCAGCCGGCATCCGCGTGTCTTCATGAACTTCGAAATCGGCAAGCATCCCCAAACCGCGCCGCCGCTTCCGCCGCAGTTCGAAATTCGCGGGTGGTCGGAACAGGAATACCAGGCCGCGGCCGCCCTGATCACCGCCGCCTACCGCGGCCACGTCGATTCGGAGATCAACGATCAGTACCGCACACTCACCGGCTCGCTGCGCTTTTTGAACAACATTGTGCGCTTTCCGGGGTGCGGGACGTTCGATCCTCAGGCCTCGTTTGTCGTCGTCGATCGCCGTACGCGCACGCTGATCGGCCTCATCCTGTGCTCGCAGGTGCGCCCCGATGTCGGCCACATCACGCAGGTGTGCGTGCTCCCCGAATACCGCTCCGCCGGCCTTGGCGAAGCCATGCTGGCCGCGTCAACCAAGAATCTCCGCGAGCGCGGATTCCATTTCATCTCGCTGACGGTGACAGAGGCGAATGACCGGGCGATTGCGCTTTATAAGCGCATCGGATTTGAATCTACGAGAGTGTTTGACGCGTTTGTGTGGGAAGGATAATAGAGGCGGTGAGCGCGCGCTCCCACACATTCGCAAAAAACGCGAATGTGTGGGGCACCCGCCGGTTAGGGGATCGATGGACTAAAGACGGAATACTGATTCGTCGTGCTCCCGTTATCTCCTCCCTCAACAAATGCGAGGCCGTAGACAACTACGCCGCTGGAACTACTGAGAGGCGCCGGCATCAAGGCTGAGAGGGTCGTCCATTTGTTCTTGTGAGGATCGTATACCTGCACAATCGCCAGGTCATTGGTTCCGTTGGTGCCTCCGAAGACGTAGAGCCGGCCGTTCAGGGCGACGCTCGCTGCATACACGACCCCGGTCGGCATGTGGGGTAAAGTACTCCAGCTGTTGCTCGCAGGATCGTAAACTTCAAACGTATTGGTGACCAACCCGCTCCCATTCAGTCCCCCCGCGACATAAAGCTTGTCGTTGATCACTCCTATAGCGGGAGCGGCGTGCGGGCTCGCCGACCCTGGCAAACTGGTCCAGGCGTTGGTCGCCGGATCGTACACGTCCAGATAGTTTGCGTATCCGTTGTATCCATTACAAGCAGTCGTGACGTAGAGCTTGCTGTTAATGACTCCGGTTGAGCCGCAGGCAGTCAGGTGCGGCATTGAGGCTAGACTTGTCCAACTGTTCGAGGGCGGGTCGTACCTGAAAAGTGTGCTGGTAGGCAGAGGACCGTTCCAGCCGCCGGCCACATAAAGCTGGCTGTTAATCACTCCAGCGCCGTCTCCCTGATACAAGGTAATGGCCATGCTCGAGAGAGCCGTCCAAGTGTTTGTCGTTGGATTGAACGCCTGCAGGGTTGAAGTCCCCCCTGCGTTGTAACCACCGGCCACATAGACAATCCCGTTGATGGTTTCCACTGCCGCATTTTGGCGGGCAGAAGGCATTGGTGCTAGTGGCTTCCAAGCCGCGCTCGCGGGGAGGGTTAATAGGAGAACTGCGAGAATCCCGACCAAGGGGCGGCAGTCGTGGGAAAACTTCACTCTCTGTGTCTTCATTGTTCTCCTTGAGGTGGCGAAATATAGTGAATCTCCCCGAGTGTTTAGACGGGGTTCGTCGCTTGGGCTTGCGCTTACCGCTGGGTGACCGGAACTGCAAGGGAGAGAGAGAAGCTCGGTCGGTAGCCAGTTTTTAAAGACTGGGGAGAATAAGGCGTCGACTGCCCATTAGTAGGTAGGGCATTTGTCGCTCCAAAACTATACCGCGCTAGTTGTGATTGTTTATCAACAGGTTACCGACATCTACTGGGAAGGTTCAAAATCCCGGGATGCAAATCTCTGCACGTCCGCAGACAAAAAACCTCCGCGTCGTCCTTCCCCGTGACGACGCAGAGGATTTAAGTGGAAACCGGGGTCGCGATGCTGCAGCATTGCGAGCCACGTGGCCCTTTGTTCTCAATTGGACCCAGCACATTACCCGAGGGGGCCAGGCCGTGAATCCAATCCGAGATGGCTTCCACCTCATAAAACGAAAACGCCCGCCAATTCCCTTCACCCCGGGAAGAAAAAATCTAGGGAAAGTCTGATTAAGTCCCGGGGTCCTCCGTGCACCCCTGTGTGCCCTGTGGTTCAAGGTTTTCGATGCTACTGAATCAGAGTTTCCTTAGTCGTCGTAACGACGATCGCACTCAT
>PKXK01000160.1 GCA_003132325.1 Acidobacteriaceae bacterium | reverse complement strand
TTCCAGAATGTTTATTATCACACTGGATTATGTAATTCGACGACCGGGCTTCTACCGTGTCAGAGTGACCCCAAAGCGCCCGCACGACCGGCCTCTACGACCGGCGGCAGCGGAAGGTCACGCGGAATATTGTGGGGCGGATTTCGATTTGACGGAGTCGACTATCTGAAGTCGCTAACTACGCCCGGACGGGCACCCGTTTTCTCGCTTACGTATGCAAGTTGTTCAGCTATATACGTTGACAGATTGTGGAACCAAGAGCCCAGTTCCTCGCTAGACTGAAAGATCTGCCGGTGAGAAGAAGGAACATCCCCGTACCATAGTGGGCTCATCGCAAAGTGGAAACCGCTGAAATCCACAAGTCCCAAGTCCGTTTGCATGCCTGCTGCAAATTCGACGGCTCTTTCCTGGAGTGGCTCTGCTGATCCGAGAATTGCCCGGAACTCGTCGGCTCCCATCGCAAAATGCCAATGCGGCTGGGCATGGCTATGAGTGGAGTCTGTTGCCGCTCTGCTATCCCACTCGGCACGGAACATGCTGATCAAATCGCCCGTCGCGATTTGCTGGAAGAGGCTAACGCTTATATGTTCCAGAAGATGCTGTCCGTGCTCCCAGAGATCGAAGTTCGCCTTGAATGCCACCCAAAAGGTTTCCAGCGGAATACCAGCGCCACAGACTTCGACAAGGTTCTGTACGTCTTCCGCGTCTGCGGCTTGAAACTGGCGGGGTCCCGAGGTGATAACGACATTGAACCGTCCTGTCGCCTTTGAGGATCGCCTGGTTAGCTGCACATAAGGTAGCGAATATGCGCTTCGAAGAGCACGCTCGAACGACTGGATAAGCTTCTCGTCGTAATAAATCCTCGCTTCGGACACTTATACCTCTAATGCAGACAACACGAGATCGTCTACGTCTCTCCAGCGTTCAATCGTGCCATCGGCGATCGCTCTACCGAACCGGACCAACTGGTTTAGAGAATCAACATCCAGTTTGGCAAAATTCAGAATCGGAAGGTCTTTCACATATTTGTTAGACAAATCAAACTGCCCACCGGATACCTGCACAGAGATGCTTCTGCGATAGCCTCTATCGTCAGCGCTCAAGTCTTTATCGTCAGTCAAGTTGACCTCCGTCTCAAACTCCTGGATTCATCCTGGAGGTGGCCTTGGGTTGCATAAAGTGCGCCAAGATTTACACGGGCAGCGATGTCCTTTGAATCAAGCGTCACGGCGTTCACTAAGTGAAGCACGGCTTGCTCGGTATTGCCCCGTTGAGCATAGGCTAAAGCAAGCTTTTTTCCCGCCAGAGGATTCCGGGCGCCTAAAGGTTATTTACAAACCGTTTATCTTGCGTTGGTAAAGTGCAAGAGTTTGTGGATGGTCGGGTGACAATTTGCGCTGGCGATTCCGATGGCCACGCTACAGCTTCCACGATAGGTTCGCGCCATGTCCCAGTCTCCAAACCCAGCCGCGCCGCAGCAGGTGGCGCCTCTGCTTGCGTTGGCCACGAAGTTGCTCAGGGCCGGGCGACCAGCCGATGCGATCGCGCCGTTGCGCGATGCCGCGCTGCTGCAGCCGTCCAATGCCATCATTCAGCACGATCTCGGCCTCGCCTGCCTCGAGGTCGGCCGCGTACCGGATGCCATCGCGGCATTGCAGCGGGCCGTCGCCAGCGACCCGCGCTACGCCGATGCATATTTCCGCCTTGGAATCGCCTTGGAGAAGCTGGGCAACATCGGCGGGGCAATCGCTGCCTACGACCGTGCCACGAAGCTGCTCCCATCCTTGACCGAGGCGTGGTTCCGCGCCGGCGCCCTGGCCTACACACTGGGCTATCGCGAGAAGGCCATCGGCTGTTTCCGGCGCGCGGCGGCGACCGGAGATAGGAACAGCTTCAGCCGCCTTGGCAAGGCGCGGGCGCTGCTGATCGAGGATCGCAATCAAGAAGCCGAACAGATGCTGCGAGAGACGCTGGTGGCCGATCCGAGGAACGCCATGGCGTATGATTTACTCGGCAATCTGCTCTCTGAGTTCGGCCGTTTCGACGAGGCCCGTGCATGCTTCGAACGCGCGATCGCGATCGCGCCGCTGCTGGCGGGAAGCTACTACGATCTGGTCCGGTGCCGCCCGGTCACGAGCCATGACGACGGTCTGCTTCAAGGGATGCAAGCCGCCCTGGCCACGCCGGGCCTGGAAGCGGGGCAACGCCAGCGGCTTCACCTCGCCATTGGCAAGGCGGAGGAGGATCTTGGCGACTACGGCTTGGCCATGCAGCATTTCGACGCCGCGGACTCCGTGCGCCGGGCCTCTGGGTCGTTTGACTCGGCAACGTTCTCCATCGAGATCGACCGCCTGATTGCCCGCTGCACACCCGAATTGATCTCGCGGGCGCCCGAACTCGGCAGCCGCGATGCGACCCCTGTGCTGATCGTCGGCATGCCGCGGTCTGGCACAACTCTCGTCGAGCAGATCGTCTCCATGCATCCCGAGGTCGCGGCGGGCGGCGAGTTGCATTTCTGGAACCAGCGCGGGGCGGAGTGGCACCGCTCCGGCCTGGACGGGAACGAGACGCCGTTCGTTGCTACGGAATTCGTCGCCACCGAGTTCCTGGCCAAGGCGGCGGCCGACTATCTCGGCGTGCTGCGCGCGATGGCGCCGACGGCGGCGCGAGTGACCGACAAGATGCCGTTCAACTTCCTCTGGGCCGGGCTGATCCACGTGGCATTCCCGCGGGCAGTCATCATCCATTGCCGCCGCGCTGCAGTGGACACGGCGTTGTCGATTCATCAAACTCACTTCCATCCCAGCATGGCGTTTCCGACCGGAGGTCCCGAACTGGTCGCGTATTTCCGCAGCTATCAGCGGCTCATCGGCCATTGGCGGAGCGTGCTGCCGGCGGATCGCTTCCTCGAGGTCGATTACGAGAACCTGACCCGCGCGCCCGAACCAGTCATCCGGCGCATCATCGCGGCCAGCGGCCTGGCGTGGAACGACGCGTGCCTGCGCCCCGAATCGAATCCGCGGGCTGTGAAGACCCCCAGCAAGTGGCAGACCCGGCAGCCCATCTATCGCACCTCCGTCGCGCGCTGGCGACGCTACGAACCCTGGCTGGGCCCCCTGCGCGCACTCGTCGACGATGGGTCGGAAGACGACGGGCCGGAACTGGACGCGGGTACCGCCCGATCGTGATTGGGCTGAAGCAGCCTACCTCACCGCAAAGACACGAAGACAAGTCCACGAAACAGACTCTGCTTAACCTAGAGCTGCGCGCGTCACAATCCGAGAGAAAAGGTTTAGCCCCTGATTAACGGAAGTTTCACCTGATCGTCACGAAGCCTTCACAGTCGCCTGTTAATGTTCGCGTTCACGATGTGCAGGGGGCGCTGGTTGTATATCCGCCTCGATGTCGCACGGCCGATCCCGGTTGCGTGATGAAAACAAATCCAAGGAGGAAAACGGTACATGTCTCGAAAAAATAAATCTCGAAACAAGTCTCGGATGAACGGTCTGTGTCCGATCACCGGCCTGCTGGCGGCGGGGCTGAGTTTGTCGACGCTCGCTGCTGGTCAGTCCAAGGAGTACCCGACGTACGTCACTGGCCCGCAGCCGAATGGCTCGTGGGTCGTCAGCAGTGGCCAGGTCATCAACCCAGCCGGCATCCAAGTCGACCTCGGCATCCGGGTCCGCGCCAAGGCCATCGCGCTGAACCCCAATCTCAAGAGTCACACCGCCGCCGTCCTGACCATGGGCGCGACGCAGGCCGTTGAGGTGTTCGACACCAACACCGGCGTTGTCCTGCAGAACTACCTCACGCTCGGACAGGATTCGAGCGGCAGCTATAGCGGCATCACTTATTCGGCGGACGGCAACTCCCTAGTTTTCAGCCAGGACAGCAGCCACGTCACCATCGCCAAGGTCTCTGCAGAGGGCTTGCTGGAAGACGACGCCCAGATTAGCGTGCCGCCGAATAATTCCTTCATCACCTGCTTTCCGAACAGCCCTCCGGCTGCTTATGCCAACCCCTGCGGCTCGTTCTATAGTCCGAGCACTTCTTATCCCGGCGGCGTCGCGATCTCCAAGGATGGCAGCAGCGCCTATGCCCTGCTGAACCAGAACAATACGCTCGCCAAAATCAATCTTACCGCGAAGCCGCCGAAGCTAAGTGAGCAGATCCGCGTCGGCAACGCGCCACACAGCATCGTGATCAACGGCAACGGCACGACCGCCTACGTCAGCAACGAGGGTGGCCGGGCCGCTACCGAGGAAGACTTCCAGATCAACTCCGCCGGCACTGAAATCGTCGCCGACCCGGTGGTTGGTGCCGCGATCACCGGTACCGTTTCTGTGGTCGATCTGGCCACGATGAAGGTCACCGCTACCATCTCGACCGGTCTGCACCCGACCGGGATGGCGTTCTACGGACCGTCCCTGTTGGTCGCCAATACCTATAGCGACTCCATCTCAATTATCGACACGGCCACCAACCGGGTGGCGCGGACGATCAGCCTTGGGCTGCCGATCCGAGTGCCCGGCGCAGGCCACCCGGCCTACGGCGCTGCTCCGAACTCGATCGCCATCGATGCCAAGACAGGCGTTGCCTACGTCGCGCTTTACAATGCCAACGCGATCGGGGTGGTCAACCTCAGCAACGGCGCGACGAATCCCGTCATGGGCATGATCCCGGTAGCCTATGCGCCGAGTTCGGTCGTATTCGACCAGGCCGCTAACACGCTCATCGTTGCCAACGACAAAGGCATCGGCACGCGGTATTCGTTCGAGACCGACCACGGCGTCACCGGCTACAACACCCACCAGGACAATGGCACCGTCAGCATCGTCCCCCTGCCGGACAGCGCGACCTTGGCGACGATGACGGAGCAGGTTTTCGTGAACAACCACTGGGATCTGGCGCAAAATATCGCGTCGGCCTCCGGTGGCAGCCCGGATGCCAAGCCGGTCGCAATCCCGGCCAAGATTGGCTCTCCGTCGCTGATCAAGCACGTGTTCCTGATCATCCGTGAAAACCGCACCTATGATCAGATGCTGGGCGACGTGGCCGCCGGCGAAGGCGACCCCTCCCTGGCAGTGTTCGGCGGCAAGGACTCGCCGAACGTGCACGCGCTGGTGAAGCGCTTCCCTCTCTTCGACAATTTCTACGACCCGAGCCGCCAGTCGGCTGACGGTCACCAGTGGATCACCGAGGGCATGGCGCCCTACGCCGACGACATCCAGTCGCCTGACTGGGTCCGCAGCTATCCAGGCGGGAACGCCGGCGATGCGCTCGCCTATCAGAAAAAGGGCTTCCTGTTCTCGGAAGCCGCCGCCGCCGGTCTTCCGGTGAAGATCTACGGCGAATACGTCGAGAACGATACCTTCAAACAGCCGAACGGGTCGACCAGCGAGCCGAGTTGGAGCGAGTTCTACGCCGACGCGAAGAACTTCGAAGCTGGAAAAGAGAAGACGCTGTATTACCAGAACACGGTCCAGGCACAGTCCTCTCTCCCGGCCGTGTATCAACACCTGATCACGAACTTCCCGCAGTTCGATCTGGGCATCCCCGACCAGTTCCGCGTGGATGTGTGGGTGCAGAACTTCAAGATGGACGTCGCGGCCGGTACGGTGCCCACGTTGAGCATCCTGTGGGTAATGTGCGACCACACCGGCGGCCCGCCAACCCCGGACGCCGAACAGGCCGATAACGACTTGGCCGTTGGGCGCATCATCGACTACATCACCCACAGCAACGTGTGGTCCACGTCGGCGATCTTCGTTGAGGAAGACGACGCGCAGAACGGCGTCGACCACGTCGACGGTCATCGCAGCCCGGGCTACATCGTCAGCCCGTACGTCGTGCAGAACGGACCCACCGACCACACCTACTACACGCAGGTCAACATGACTCGGACGATCGAGCAAATCCTCGGCCTGCCGCCGATGAACCAGTTCGACCTCGTGGCGTCGCCCATGAGGACCGCTTCGTCAAGGGCGCGCCGCCCGCGGATAACTTCAAGCCGTGGACGCACGTGCCGAACCAGGTCCCGCTGGACGAGGGCGTTACAGCGAGCGCAGACAAACCAACGGGCGGCGCTAGGATCAAGGCCCTGAGGACGGCTTGGCTCCAGAAGAAGGCGGAGATCTTCGCCGGCAAACTGACCAAGCCCGACTCCGAGGACCCGGACACCGTCAACCATCTGAACTGGTACTTGTCCACCGGGTTTGAGCGGCCCTATCCCGGCGAGAGCACTGTTCGCCCACCGAGCGACTTCAACAACCCGGCACCCACCACCGCTGACCTGGACGACTAAAACACGTTCCGGCTGCAACGGACCCTCTCCCCGATCACCGGGGAGAGGGTTCCTCACAGACACCAACTCCTTCAACCCACGGGATGAAGGTCAGTCCCAGTTGATACTCGCGCTTTGGTCGGGTTGGCTTCCCAAAGCTGGCCCGAGTCAAGGCTTATGGGATTCCAATATCCCTCATCTAAGCTGGCAAATAACGCGGTACGAAACGCGTAGGTTAAGCAGGCTCGGAGTTCGGCAGTGGAAATCGTTGGAGGAACCACGTTGAGGCAATCCGTCATTCGATTCATGAAAGTGGCCAATCGTCTGGCTGTGTGCAGCGTTTTGGCGGTATTGGCGAGCTGCGTAATGCTGGCCGCTCAGAATGTGGTTTTGACGGGCGCGCTCAGCGGAAGGGTCACGGACCCGAGCGGACCGGTAGTACGGGGAGCGTCGGTCGTCGTGCAGAGTCTTGCGACCGGCGTGCAGCAATTTGCCGAGACCAACCACTCCGGGCTCTACCGACTTCCGGTGGTCATGCCGGGCGCCTATTCGATCACTGCAAGTGTCAAAGGTTTTCGTGATGTTCAGGTCCTGGTGCGGGTGCTGGTCGGAAATACCACGTCGCAGGATATCAAGCTGCAGGTGGGATCCAGCCAGGACACGGTTAAAGTAATCGGCACCACGCCGCTTCTGCGACCGGAAGAATCCTCCGCCACCACCGTGTTGGAGCGGTCTTTTATCGAGGAATTGCCGCTCAACGGACGAAAATACACCGACTTTACTACCCTGTCGCCGAATACCAGCTACGACGGCGACACCGATACGGTAAGCATCGCCGGACAGCAGGGCGCAGAGGATTCGGGATACGCCAACGGAAATGGCTCGAACGCCTTCACCGTGGACGGATCCAATGCGACCAACAACTTCTTCGCCGACATTATCGGCCGTTACCGCATTCCGTACCTGTATGGCGAGGACGCAGTCGAGGAGTTCCAAGTTTCGGCCAGTCCCTACTCGGCGGTCTATGGCGGCGGAGCGGCATTCGTCAATACTGTGACCCGCTCAGGAGGCAACGCGTTCCACGGCAGTGCGTTCTACTACAACCGCAACTCCGCGACTGGGGCCAACGACGCCCTCGACAAGGCCGCCGGCTATCCGAAGCCAGAAGATGCTTTGCAGCAATTCGGCGCCGGGCTGGGCGGACCTATCCTGCGAAACCGCTTATGGTTCTTCGTGGATTATGAGCAGCAACTGCGGAACAATCCGATTTCCGTCATCAAC
>PKXK01000027.1:2340-8330 GCA_003132325.1 Acidobacteriaceae bacterium | reverse complement strand
CCGCGAATTTGGACAGCAATGAAAGAAATTACAATGGTGAAAGGTAAACAATTTCCACCTTGCACCGAATGTAATACAAAAGTTGAATACCGCTTGAAAGAAGCAGCAAAACATTAATTCTTAGGCACTATTCGGGGAGCAAGGGGACTACTCCCTTAAGCCATCGGCCAAAGCCGAGACCGTAGCAAGCGCCGTCCTAAAATCAGGGGCTTCGCCGTAGACCATGTCCCGCAGAAACGCTGCATAGTAGCTGGCAAAGCGATCATCGGCCGCGAGCCCGGCGACCGCCCGCAAAGTTTCAGCAACCGGATTTTCGCGGTATGCGGGAAACTGATGGCCGTAAGCCTCGACATCGGCGCGTATGATCTCCCTGGTCAACGCTATAACTGCGGCCGGATCGTAATGCGATCTGACTACGTGCAGGTCGTACACATGGCGCACGAGGGTTTTGTCGCGCGGGCCACCAGCGTCGGCAAGTTCGGCGCCCGCACGCCTGGTCAGCGCTACAAACTTCTCCGCAACCGTCTCGACGAGTGCCACGCAGGGGATCGATGGCACTTCTTGCGGCTGCTTAAAGGCCTCCGCCCAAAAGGAAGTAACGCTCCGTTCGACGGATGGTAGACGCAGCGGCCAAACGGCTGTCTCGATTTGAATTTCTGGGCGCAACGCTCCCTCACCGGTCACCAGCGGCGTGTAGGGCAAACGATAGATCGTGTAGCGGCTCGCGTTGCCGGAATCGCGGTGTGCGGTATTTTCCGGATCAAACTGAAACCCGGCATGTAACAGGGCGCTGGTGACGTTGTCGCGCAATTTACGCAGCTCCGCACGTGAGCGCGGCTCGTCCGATACGATCTTCAAGTCGATGTCTTCCGACATGCGCCGGGTAAGACGGTGGGCCCGGCTCAAAGCCGTGCCGCCGCTGAACACCAAACGAAACGGCTTCACGTCAGCGGTGTTGATCGCCGCAAGCGCCCTGACGACATACCAGTCCTTCTCGACCAGGACTGGACTTGGCAGATCGAAATGCTTTTGAACTTCGAGCAGATCCTGGAGAGAAGGATTATCGCGCAAGCACTAGCTCCTGATTGCCGTCGCGGAGTCGGCGCGCAAATCTCCCTTTTACCAGCACAACCGGGTTGAGCGGGATCTGTGTTGAACGTCCTTCGTTGTAGTCACGTTCGGCTTCGGAAGGCTCCCATGTCACGCCGAGCTTGGTAAGGGCTTGCCGTGCCGCGCCTAGAAATCCGTTCTGGCTGTAAAGGATTGGGTCGCCGGAAAGACGCGAGACAACTGCGCGGCCATAGACCCCGTAGCCGAGCCGCACGAGGCGTTTTTCACGCACGAGAATGCGCAGTGCGCGCAGAACCTGATCCTCGCCGCCGAGATCCCGGAACTCCCGCGTCAAGAACACGTCTTCGCCGCGCTTCCGGGCGATCCGACTCTCAATCCTCTCGCGCAATGTCTTCGGTCGGCGCATGGAAACCCCTACAAAAACCCGACACTCAGTATATACAAAAACACGACATCAATCAAGCTATAAATCGTTGTATGTCAAGTGCTTGATAAGGCTAAAATAATGACCTTCCTGGCTCTTTTCTGTTGGTTCTTGTCTCTTGACCGCCATTGCCCTGTGGGCTCCGCCCGGTCGCCACATCCGCTGCTATTCTGGACGGGCAGGTGCTGGTGGTCATCGACCCGGAGACCGGGCACTGGGTCCGGTTCGCTGTCCGTCGCGTTCTGGCGAGCGAGACGAACCCGCACGGCCTCGACTATTCGCTGACGCTGCATGGTCCAACGTCGGGTTCAATCCACCCATTCCTGCAACTACTCCGGCATATTCAAGGAGTTACGCCAGTAGTATACGGCCCATCACGTTGTTTTCATCGGATCTGAGCGCCGGACGATGCCTTAATCTTAAGGGACGGCGGGTGGCGCGGGCTTCGCGGCCGTCCTCGCGGCCGTCCTAACTCTGAAGGGTGCCGTCATCGCGTGAGCGGCGCGACGTGTCCGTGGAGATCGAATCGCAGTGAGCGGCGCGGGGGAGAGCAGGGGGATAGCTGCCATCTAAAGTCCAACAATGACAATGCGGGGAGTTCTCCCCATAACTCGGCAGCATCGTGAGAATGCCTCCCTACGTTCATGCCGACACATGAGTGGTAGGGGGTCCCTTCGGATTCGCTCTCCAGAAACTCATCCAGGAATCCTTGCGCTGGAATGAGTTGCAGGTGGAAGGCAGCGGCCTGCTTCTGTAACCATTTCATCTGATGGAGACGTTATTTGGTTTCGTAGTGTCCGATGCCCTTGTCAACGTAGGCAGCGCCGAATTTCAGTATGCGATAGATGAGCCGCGCGAGGTGATGGGCCATAGCGGTAATCGCCTGGGGCACTCTCAAGCGGCTTCGGAGATGGCGAAACTTGGCACCCAAGGCGCTTTGACGCACGAATCAGATTCCATGCGGCAATGCGCAAAGCGGTCGCTCCGCTGATTTCAAACTAGCGCACTACCCTTTCTTTGCTGCCCTGATTTTTGCCCAACGTGCCCGCTGTGCCGCTGCGATTCTTTTCCTGCCTGCCGCTGATATTGTGCGTGTCGGTCGTCCCGTGCTCTTTCGTGCTGATCTCTTCCCTGTTGTATGTGTATGCTCAGGCAGTCACGTTCGGAATGCTCATGGCCCGAGCAAAAAAGATCACATTGGCGACCGGCCTCTACAAAGTCGCGGAGGAACTCAGCAAGACAAGCACCCTCATCATCCGGCCTTGCGGCTGCTGTTGCGGTTGCTCCGCAAGACCGGAGTACACAAGGTTGGAAGCGAAACGGGAGTTGTCAGCCCGTTCGCGCTCTTTCGCGGCAATGAGCTGCGCTTGTTGCTGCTCGGGAGTAAGTTGCGGCGGCATGGTGCCTTGCTGCGCTTGCCCGCAGGGCCGGCCTGAACCGCAGGAAGTGGACGCCTCGCCGCTTGGGCCAAAGGCCGCGGCGGTGGCCTGTTGCGCGGGCGTCGCAGACGCAAGCGCCGGATCTTGCCCTGCAGCGGCGTTGGCTGCCTGCTGCTCTTTTTGCCGTTCGGCCTGAACCTGGTTCTTCATGTCCTGCACGTTGTTGTCGGTGTTGTCCTGCAACGTGGGTTGCGGTGGTTGCCCTTTCGCGGCGCCCTGCTGCCCGGGCGTTTTCTTGCCCGTGGAGCTGAAAAGCGCCGCCACGATCACGAGCAACGCCGCGCCCAGATAGACGAACGTCTTGAGGTTCTTTTGCAAGACGCCTTGGGCTGCTCTAAGAGGCCGCGCAGTGTTGGCTCGACTTGCGGTTCGGCGCGCGTCCCGGCCTGCGCGTCTGTGTGAGAAGTACGGTTGTTCTCGGTCATAAGAGTTACCCTTTCCGCGCAAAGCTCATCCGCTTCTTGCCCAGCTCCACATAGCCGTCGTCCATGACCTTCGGGATGATGTAAGTTCCTTCCCGGAGGTCATAGGTGACGAGGTTCGGCTTGCCGTCCTTCATCTCGTAGACGCTGAATTTCTCCGGCGCATTGGTCTTGATGTAAGTGAACTTGTCGTCGTGATAGATCGACTGGATGTCGAAGGGCGCTTCGTTGGCCTTGTAGACGTAGTCAAACTTGAGCTGCGTCGGATAGGCGCTCTTGTACTCGTCCACCGCCTGCTCGACGTGCGATTGAAGGGCGGCGACTTGCTGTTTTGACTGTTCGAGCTGCGCGGCGGGCACGAACTGCGCGGGGCCGCTCGCGGCCACAATCGCTGAGCGGTCGGCGGGTTCGACGATCACTTTCAGGTCGGGCTCTCCCGGAGACCCGGAGATGTCTTGCAGGGTGAAGCTGTAAATGTTTCCCTTATCCGTTATCAGATTCAAGTTGGAGCTGATGCCTTGTTTCGCCGGATGCACAAAACAGAAGTTGCCCACCACATCGACAATCCAGAAATCCTTGTCGCCCGTGGCGGCTTCCATGATCTTTTCCGTCGTGGGCAGTTCGATCAGGGTTGTGTATTTGACCTTGGCGCGGATCGCAACGATGTCCTGCGAGTGATACTGCACCGTGCGTGCGGACTCCTGCGGCAGAGTCTTGAAGGTAGCGAGTTTCTGCGGGTCGGCAATTTCATTCGACGCACGATGCAAAACGTAAAACAGCAGCGGCTCCAGAACCTCGGGCGCATCGTTCCAGCCGTGGAAGTTGAAGGTCTGAAAGTGGGAGAACGACAGCGTGTCTTCGGCGTTGTCGAAGAGGAATCCGTACTGCCCGCCGCGTGTCCAGCGGTGTAGGCGTTCCTTCAATTCGCCAACGATGTTCGTAAAGTTCGAGACGGTGCGCTGGTCGGCTCCAGCATGTACATGCGCTCGATGGCATCCCACAGGCGGCGCTCTTCTTTGAAGTCGAGCCTGTAACGCTGCTCGTTCCCCTCAACGAGCACGCGGAAGAAGCTGAAGAGAAATTGCAGGTTTTCCTTGGTCTGCGGAAGCGAGAACGGATTGATGGTGAAGTCCCGCGCCTCCTGGCCGGCATTCAGGTACGATCCGGCAAAGATGGTCGTAAGCGACTGAAAGCTGCCGCCAATATCGAAGATGAAGGTGAGCGGCGCGTACTTTTGTGCGTTTTGCAGCAGGAAATTGCAAAAATACGATTTGCCACTCCCTGTCATCCCGAGAATCAGCGTGTGGGCAACCTCGCCGTTATGCAGGTTCAGGAAATAGGGCGTGCTGTTGTCCGTTTCGAGCACAGCCAGGTACTCGGTGCCGAGATGGGCGTTCGTCTTCTCGCCGGGAAGGATCGTAAAGAGAAACGACAGGTCGGCGTAGTTCGTGTTCAGCAGATACAGCTTGCGCAGGTTGAGCGCATAGTTACCCGGTACGGTGGAGAAATAGGCGTTGAGCTGGTTGTACGTTTCGGCAAACAGATTGCCGTCGGCGTTGGTGAAGATGCCAGTGAACTCGGCCCCAAGTTGCTCCAGATCGGCTTTTGAGCGGCCGTAGAGCACAATCGTCAACGAGAAATCGCCGAGCGATTGCCCGTCGCCCAAGGCGCGCAGGCAATCGCCAAGATTCTCAATGTCGGCCTGCTTCGACTCGTCCACCAGCACATCGCGCGGGTTTGTCTTGGTGGCGTCATTGCCCATCTGAGAGACAAACCCCGTTTTCGACATGTTGAAGTGGCGGCGGCGCTTGTTTACCTCTTTCCGGGCCTTGTCCGCCGCGAGCGGCGTCCATTCCGTAATGACTCGGAAGTTGGCCGGGATTTTCAGCAGCGCATCGAGCGCCAGTGGCCGTGTTTCGGTGATCGCCTCTTTCATCGTTAGCACGCGGACGATGTGATCGCCCACGCGCAGATGGTCACGCTCGGCTTCGATGTTCGAGTTGACGACTTGATAGTCGAGGAACTGGTTGGACTGCGGCTTGCCCGCAACGCGCCAGTCGTCGAAGTTAAGCAACCGGCGGAAAAACCTGAATTGCCCTTGCCTGCCCAAGACCTCGATTTGCATGAAATCCGCAAGTTGCCGATTGAATGCCTGCACGCGCTGGTCGAGGCGCGCAACATCGCGTTCGATGTGCGTGCGCAGCAGAGTTTTCATGTTGTCGTTCGTGAACTGCGCTTTCAGTTCCCCAAAGGCTCCGGCAGGATCGCGAAAGAGTTGGCCGAGCGCCGCACTCACGCCGGTCTTCGACCTCGCGCCTTCGAGCAGAATGCAATAGAAGATTTCGACCTGATAAAGATGGTTGCGCTTCGCTTCAAAGAATTTCCGACGCTGTTCAATCGCAGCTTCCACAATCGGGTCGTCATATTTCGCGAAGGGTATGTCGGGCCGGTTCGACTTGAAGAGATACTGGTAGACCTGAAAGCCGGGGCCAAAGGCTTTCAGAGCCGCCTCCAATCGCTTCACCGCATATTCCTGTTCCGAGCGGTCCAGACTTTCGTAGTCCACGCCGGGAACACTGAGAACCATGCCGACATCGCCGCCCTTGGTAAGAAAGGCGGTCTCATTCCAGAAGC
>PKXK01000027.1:0-2326 GCA_003132325.1 Acidobacteriaceae bacterium | reverse complement strand
CCCAATGCCCGAAGGCAAAACCACCAGTGAAAACGGCGATGCCGGCGAGGATTGAGTTGAAGAGATTGAAGGCCCCCACCGCGCCGACGCAGACGAAGTAAAACAGCGTGCGCTCCACACCCACGTAACCGACGCAGTTTTACGGGCTCTCATTTCCACGAAGCGGATTACCGGGGCGCAGCTGAACGACTCCAGCGCCACCTGTTGGCTTGGTTTGGTAACAAAAAGCAGATGGCTGGCGACCTGACAAAAAAAGAACAGACCGCATTGGTCGAATTTGAATACAGGTTCCGAGAAATTGCGAAGCAGATTGAAGATGAAGCTAAGAGTGAATATGAAGAGCAAAAGCGCGAACGGGAGACAGAAAGAAGGCGGTTGAACGATGAGAATGAGCGACTGCGGGACCAAAACACGTCGCAGCGAATACAACAGTTGGAGGACCGAATACGGGAATCTGAAAAACAATCACAATGGCGGAAAGACCCGAAGTTCTGGATTACCCTTGGCGCTCTATTTTTGACTCTGATAACACCATCGGGCAGTGGTTCGAAAGCGCAAGATGCAGGTTCCGAACACGAGGGAACTTTTGTTTGCCACCAGATACCGGACGAACACCGTGGTTCATTCAAGGGTGCTGAAGCGGATCACGGCCATGAAGCGAAGGGTCTGGCGAACAAGATTATCGAGAGATACGTAGAATCTTAATCCGAAGAAGAGTAGCAGGGACGGACCCCACGCCTGCTGGAGCGCCTGGGACCCGACGGGTTCGACCTGGTGGCGATTCGGGCGCTCGCTGATTGTGAATTTCTGCGCGGGGCACCGCATCACCTTTCCCCTCGATAGCGGGAGCCTCTGACGTGTCCCCCTGGCACGTCGTCTGGCCGCGCATCGACACCGAAAAATGATAGCGTGCCGCTCTCGCATCGTTTCCGCATAGGCGCCATTCTAGCTGCTCTTCGTACCCATGGCCGCGCACGGACTAGCGTATCCCTCCGGTGAGTCGGGCGGCTATCGTGCTTGATGGCGGATCACTTTTCCTCCATGCTCTCGCGCGTGGCAATGATGCTATCCCGCAGGTTCTCGATGCCGAATTCGGTGAAAGCGGTTAAGGTTCCATCGTTCATTCCGAGGACGTACAAGCGACCATCTTCAGGGTCCATGGTGATGGACAACTCCTGCAACCAGTCCTCGTCTTCGCCGAGGATTTGTGAGACGAGGCTGATGGTATAGACATAGCTGATCGCGGCCATGGTCAGGCTGCCTGTTTGATCGCCGTGTTTTGAGTCTTCCAGTTCCAGGGCAGCAGCTCATCGATCCTGTGCGCCGGATGTTCGGCGATACGGCCCAGCACATCGGCAAGCCAGGCTTGGGGATCGACGTCATTCATTTTGGCCGAGAAGATCAGACTATACATGAATGCCGCCCGCTGACCGCCGCGAATCGACGACCCTTCAGACTGCTTGGCGAAACTCAAGCCTGCTTCGCTTGGCTGTATGCTTCTTGTCCCGCCTCCATCGCATCCTGTACTTGGTCTTGCGCTAGAGCTACGGTTTTCTGTGTTCTCCGCTTTAAATCCTTGCCAGTGCCGCGGACCTGATTGACTCCATCGCTGACCCCGGCGGCAATATCGCCCCGTAGTTCCTCTCCGGTTTTGGGCGCAAGGAGTAAAGCAGCCACGGCACCTGCGGCAGCCCCCATTGCAAAGGTTAGAATCGTTCCTGCCTTATGATCTCTTGTCATCGCGATCCTCCTATACCAATAGCTATCCTGCACAATCCTGAACTTGATTTTAGGGAGAAAAGGAGGAAGTTGTGATTCGACTTCCTCCGCTTGGATTAATGGGTTCCGCGCGCCGGCTTACTGGTCACGTCACGATCTGTTGTCTTGGTATCAACGGAGGATTCTCCCGTGGAGGAAACATCCTCTGCGCCCGTAGACTTCAGGACTTCCTTGGCACGCTTGATCTCCTCACCCGTGTCGCAATGCACAGAGAGGAGAATTCCGCCCTTCTGCAGGCGGCTTTCATATCGCTTTGCTTCGAATTCAGGGATACCCGCGCCGATCAAGGCGCCGGTAGCTCCGCCCACTGCTCCCCCAACGCCCAGCCCCGCCAGTCCTGCCATGATCGGACCGGCGGCGATGAATGGGCCGAGGCCAGGGATCGCCAACAGACCAACACCTGCCAGCAGGCCGAGCGTGCCACCAATTACGCCACCGGTGGTCACCCCTGCTGCCGCACCCTCGGGCGCTTTCGTCGTCTTTTCCGTTCCCATGTCCCTGGGGCCGCCGAGACTCTCCGGCATTAGTACGGAAATATCGGAAGCGG
>PKXK01000010.1 GCA_003132325.1 Acidobacteriaceae bacterium | reverse complement strand
CTTACCTGCTGATATGAGGCTGATGCCCCGTTTCCGGTGTTCGCGGAGTTGAGCCACCCCATCGAATTGCCGTACGTGTTCGAGATTTGTTGCAGCATCCGTAAGTCGGTGGTGGGCGACAGAAACCGTTGATAGAGCATGGATGGCGCGAGAATCATCCGGTGCGTGAGTTGGTATTGCTGCATGACGGTGTTGTAGGTTTGTAGAGCGGTCGTCGCGATCTTGACCGTGTTGGTAAAGATTTGCTGGCCCTGTTCGATCTGCTGGAATTGGTTGGAGATGGATCGTTCTTCTTGTTCGATCTGCGTGAAGGCGTGGACCGACTGCGTAGGATCGAAGACGACGCCCCCGAATTGCGCAAGCGCAGCAGGTTGCAACGCTACGGCAAGTCCGATGGCGAGTGCGGTAACGATTAGTTTCCTCATTGTTTGTCCTCTCATTTGTGGTTAATGGTGCTCTTTACTCTTGCGGCGATACGGCTTTACTGCTGTGCTGCAAGAATTTCTCTCTGAAACTCTGCGAGACGGTCGGCCTCTGGTTTGCACCTTGCGTCTCGTTCTTTCTTGTTGGCTCCGAGCGTCGCCATCTGCTCGGTGGTCAGCTTCTCGCCGGTCAGCATTCTTGCGGAACCGGAGGTCTCATCGAGGCAGTCCTTGGCATAGGCCGGGTATTCGGCGTTGTATTGGTCCAACAACTTCTTCACCTTTTCCGCTTTGCTCTGACATCCGGCAAGGGCCAGAGCCGACAGGAGTAAGAGGGAGAGGCCAACTGATCGCATTGAAAGTCTCCTTAGAAACTTTGTGGAATGGTGTGGTTGGAGTACGAAGGCAGTAGCAAGTCCTGCGTGAAATACACTTTCACGCGGTGGCCCTCCCGAATCGTGATCGTGGGCGGTATCTGCAAGAAGCGGTCAAGAATGCTCGTCGCCGATTGCGAGACGCTGGCGGCAGTTCCGTTGGTGAACGCCTGCGAGCCGCTGGTGGTGATGGTGCCGCCGCCCTGCGTGATCTCGCCGGCTCCGGCAATCACTCCCAAGGCGATCGAGGTGCCGAAGATTTCCAGGTAATGGTTGTTGACCTTGTCTTTCAGCCCTTCCTCGCCGATCTGGTCGAGGCCGTGGAACTGGTCGAGATCGACGGAGTAACCATCGGGCATAATCAGGCGGTGAAAGACAACGGCCATCCGCCGTTGTTGTCCGACGCCCGCCGCTCCAATCTTCTTGGCTTCGCCCAACACAACCGTTCCCTCGGGGATGATGACGTGTTGGTGGTCGTGCGAATACAGCGGGTTTGAGACAAGAACCTTGACCGGCCCTGTGGCGTCTCCATCGAGGCGATTCATAAGAACCGTGTCGAGAACCGAACCTTCGTAGACGAGATAGGGCTGACCGATGGCCGAATCAATGTTGGCTTCCACTGGCCGCTTATAACCTCCGGGCGTCTCTTCTTGTTCTCCTTCGGCTCGTGGGGTGACGAGACTCGTCTTTGCCTGCCGCTCCGTATGCTCATACTGGGCGGGCACGATCTGGCCTTGCTGTTGCGGCTGTTGTTGCTGTTGCTCGGCAAGACGGGAGTACACAAGGTTGGAAGCGAAACGGGAGTTGTCAATCCGTTCACGCTCCTTCGCGGCAATGAGCTGCGCTTGTTGCTGCTCGGGAGTAAGTTGCGGCGGCATGGTGCCTTGCTGCGCTTGCCCGCAGGGCCGGCCCGAACCGCAGGAAGTGGACGCCTCGCCGCTTGGGCCGAAGGCCGCGGCAGCGGCCTGCTGCGCGAGCGTCGCAGACGTAAGCGCCGGGTCTTGCGCAGCGGCGGCGATGTTTGCAGCCTGCTGCTCTTTTTGCCGTTCGGCCTGAACCTGGTTCTTCAAGTCCTGCACGTTGTTGTCGGTGTTGTCCTGCAAAGTGGGTTGCGGTGGTTGCCCTTTCGCGGCGGCCTGCTGCGCGGGCGTCTTCTTGCCGGACGAACTGAAGAGCGCCGCCACAATCACGAGCAATGCCGCGCCCAGATAGATGAACGTCTTGAGGTTCTTCTGCAAGACGCCCTTCGGCTGCTCCAAAAGGCCGCGCAGTGTTGGCTCGACTTGCACTTCGGCTTGCGGCCCGGTTTGCGCGTCTGTGTGGGGAGTACGGTTGTTCTCGGTCATAAGAGTTACCCTTTCCGCGTGAAGCTCATCCGCTTCTTACCCAGCTCCACATATCCGTCGTCCATGACTTTCGGGATGATATAAGTCCCTTCCCGGAGGTCGTAGGTCACGAGGTTCGGCTTGCCGTCCTTCATCTCGTAGACGCTGAACTTCTCCGGCGCATTCGTCTTGATGTAGGTGAACTTGTCGTCGTGATAGATCGACTGGATGTCGAAGGGCGCTTGGTTGGCCTTATAGACATAGTCGAACTTGAGCTGCGTGGGATAGCTGCTCTTGTACTCGTCTACCGCCTGCTCGACGTGCGATTGAAGGGCGGCGACCTGCTGTTTTGACTGTTCGAGCTGCGCGGCGGGCACGAACTGCGCGGGGCCGCTGGCGGCTACAATCGCAGAGCGGTCGGCGGGTTCGACGATCACCTTCAGGTCGGGCTCTCCCGGAGACCCGGAGATGTCCTGTAGGGTGAAACTGTAGATGTTTCCCCTATCCGTTATCAGATTCAAGTTGGAGCTGATGCCTTGTTTCGCCGGATGCACAAAGCAAAAGTTGCCGACCACATCGACAATCCAGAAATCCTTGTCGCCCGTGGCGGCTTCGATGATCTTTTCCGTCGTGGGCAGTTCGATCAGGGTTGTGTATTTGACCTTGGCGCGGATCGCAACGATGTCCTGCGAGTGATACTGCACCGTGCGTGCGGACTCCTGCGGCAGAGCTACGATGGAAGAAACGGCCAAAACCGCGTTAACGATGTATTTCATATTTCGCATGTGTATCTCCTTAGTGGTTCGTGTTAGAGGTTGATGTGGCCAGCCCGCGCGGCTGGAATGGATAGTCTTCGGCCAGATGGCGCAGCCCGTCGGCGATACCGAAACGCGCGAAGTAATCACGCTTCTTCAAGTTGTCGCGGG
>PKXK01000085.1 GCA_003132325.1 Acidobacteriaceae bacterium | reverse complement strand
GCCCAGCATGAAATGCCCCTTCTGCGGGTTTGAAAATGACAAAGTCGTGGATTCGCGCGAGAGCAAGGAAGCGGATTCCATTCGCCGCCGCCGCGAATGCCTGAAATGCGAAAAGCGGTTCACTACCTACGAGCGCATCGACGAAATCCCGTACATGGTGGTAAAGAAAGACGGGCGCCGCGAGCGCTTTGACCGCCAGAAGGTGCTCAACGGCCTGATGCGCGCCTGCGAGAAGCGTCCAGTGCCCATCGGCAAGCTGGAGCAGATCGTCAATGACGCCGAGACCTTCGTCATCGAGTCGGCCGAGCGCGAGCGCAAAACCAGCGAAATCGGCGAGCTGATCATGAATCGCCTGCGCCGCTACGACAAAGTCGCCTATGTAAGATTCGCCTCCGTCTTTCTCGACTTCAAAGATGTGCAGGAATTTATGACCGAACTGAAAGACCTGCTTAAGGCCAAAGACGCACCGGAACCGAAGAGTAAGGTCTCTAAGAGTTGAGGCGCAGCGAGCTGCGCTCGCTGGACAGCCGAGGGCGGCTGTCCCTACGTGATCAAAATCTATGGCACACAAAGTAACGCTTATTCCCGGCGACGGAATCGGCCCCGAAGTGATCCAGGCCACGGTTCGCATACTCGAAGCCACTGGCGTCAAGTTCGAATGGGAAAGCTTCGCCGCCGGCGCCGAAGCCTTTGAGAAATACAAGGAATACATTCCGAAAGAACTCTCCGAGTCCATCGAGCGCACCCGCGTCGGACTGAAAGGGCCGGTGACAACGCCCATCGGGGGCGGCTTCTCGAGCATTAACGTCGAGCTCCGCCGGCGCTTCGAACTCTTCGCCAACTTCCGGCCGATCCACAACCTGCCGCATATTCCGACGCACTACCCAGGGATCGATTTGATCGTAGTCCGCGAAAACACCGAAGGGCTTTACTCGGGCATCGAACACGAAGTCGTCCCGGGAGTGGTGGAGAGCCTGAAGATCATGACGGAGAAGGCTTGCACTCGCGTCTCGCGTTTCGCCTTCGAGTATGCGCGCAAGAACAAGCGCAAGAAAATCCATTCCATCCACAAAGCCAACATCATGAAGATGTCCGATGGATTGTTTCTGCGCTGCTCGCGAGCCATCTCGAAGGAGTATCCCGAGATCACTTACGGCGAGCACATCGTCGACAACACCTGCATGCAACTGGTGATGAATCCCTACCAATACGATATGTTGCTGATGGAGAATCTCTACGGCGACATTCTTTCCGACCTGTGCGCCGGACTGGTCGGCGGACTTGGCCTGGTCCCCGGCGCGAATTTCGGGCACGAATGCGCCATATTTGAAGCGGTACACGGTTCCGCACCCGACATCGCCGGAAGAAATATCGCCAATCCCACGGCTGTGTTGCGCTCGGCGCTGCTGATGCTGCGCCATCTCGGCGAGCACGACGCCGCCCTGAAGATCCGCAACGCCATCGACGAGGTTTACCGCGACCGCAGCAAACTGACGCGCGACGTGGGCGGCACTGCGGGCACCTCGGAATTCGCCGACGCGATTATTCTGGCAATGGAAACGCAGAGATCCGCGGCGGCGGGGGAACAACCGCACGCGTAGTTTCTGATTGACACGGGATACGGGCGCACATATACTGTGTGTATGAACGTTACACTGTCTATTGACGAGCAGACTGTCGAACGTGCTAGAAAGAGGGCGGAGGCTCTTGGAAAAAGTCTCAACCAGCTAATCCGCGATTACCTGCAAAAACTGGCTGGAGGCGACGATCCCGAGCGCTGGATCGAGGAGTTCGAGCGCCTGTCGGGCACTGGCAACTCTCACGGTCAGCGTTTCAATCGTGACGAGACTCATGAACGCTCGTAGTTTCTTCGACACTAACGTCCTCCTTTACGCGGACGACGAGTCTGCACCCGCGAAGCAGCGATGCTCGCGCGATCTCGTGGCAGAACACAGGCGATCTGGGACTGGTGTTATTTCCCTGCAAGTGCTGCAGGAGTATTTCGTGAACCTCACGCGAAAGCTGCATGTCGATCCCCGCATCGCGCGCCGCAAGGTAGAGATGCTGGCCGAGTTCGATGTCGCCGCTCCTGAAGTCGCCGATATCCTCGCTGCCATCGATCTTCACCGGTTGCACGGGTTTTCTTTTTGGGATGCTCTGATTCTGCGGTCGGCCCGACAATCCGGCTGCCGCGTTCTGTTGTCGGAAGATTTCCAAGATGGCCGTGAGATTGATGGGATTCAAATCGTGAATCCGTTCCGGTAGCGGTGGTAAACTGTTGCGTTTCGGGAAACATGCTGGGCGATGCTGTATCGCTCGTTTTCCCTGGGGGCTATTCTGAAAGGCATCGAAATTCCGTACCATCGCGGACTGCACCGCTTCGCCGTTTTCACCGCCTGCGCCACTCTCGTTCTCATCGTCGCCGGAGCGCTCGTCACCAGCAATGACGCCGGATTGTCCGTCCCCGACTGGCCGACGAGCTTCGGCTCCTACTACAAAATGCCGCAAATGGTGGGCGGCATAAAGTACGAACACGGCCATCGCATGGTGGCGGAGTTCATCGGGCTGCTTACGATTATCCTGGCGGTCTGGACCTGGCGCGTCGAAAAGCGACGCTGGCTGCGCCTTCTGGGCCTGGCCGCTCTGGCGACCGTGATCACCCAGGGCATTCTCGGCGGAATCACGGTTCTATTCTTCCTGCCCGCACCCATCTCCAGCGCGCACGCCGCCGTGGCCCAGACGTTTTTCTCCATCGCCGTCTCGATCGCGGTCTTCACCGGCCCCCGCTGGGTGGAAGAGCAGCCGCGCGCGGAATTCGACCAGCGCCGTCCCGCTCTTTTCACTCTGACTTTGCTCTCGATTTTTGTGCTGTATGTGCAACTGGTCCTCGGCGCCATGTTCCGCCACCACGGCATGAACTGGTGGCCGCACGTCATCAACGCGGGCGTTGTGGCCATCGTCCTCTCCTGGACTGCCGTTCGCGCCATCTCCGTCTACTCGCAGGTGGAGGCCGTCCGCCGTCCGGCCATTGCCATGCTTGGACTGATGGTGGCGCAACTCTGCCTCGGCTTTCTCGCCTTCATCACCCGCGTCATGTGGGGAAGGGATGCCGCCCAGCCCGAATTGCCCATGGTGATCTCGACCGTGGTCCACGTCGCCGTTGGGGCGCTGCTTCTTGCGACCACCGTCGTTTTAGCGATCCAGGTGTGGCGGCACGTCCCCGTCGCATTCGAGGAGCGCGTCGCCGGACAGAGCACGGTCGCCGCATAGGGTTCGGCCCGGGATGGCGAGATCAGCGAAGGCCCAGCCCCCTAAAGGGGTGGGTGGCCTCGACGATCTTTGGCATCGCTAAAGCGATGCCCTGATACGAAGCACCCCGCCGGATGATGATCCCATCGTTCCCGGCGTAAAATGGCTTGTGACTCCGAACTCATCTGCGGTCGACTTTCCCGCCCCCGCCCAGGCTGCCGAAGCCGCGGCCCAGCCCATCATTGCCGTTCACGATCTCGTGCATCGCTACCAGGATCGCATCGCGCTCAACGGCGTCTCTTTCGACGTTCGCCCCGCCGAACTCTTCGGNNCTTCCGGCAGCGCCATGATCGCTGGGCTGGACGCGGTTCGCCAGCCCGGAGCGCTGCGCCGCCACATCGGCGTCGTCTTCCAGGCCCAGAGCGTCGATCCCAAGCTCACCGCGTATGAAAATCTCTGGCATCAGGGACACCTCTACGGCCTGCGTGGTCCCGAGCTCAAGCAGCGAATCACAGAGATACTCACGCGCGTAGGATTGCTCGATCGCTCCGCCGACCGCGTGGAAACATTTTCCGGTGGTATGCAGCGCCGCATCGAGTTGGCCAAAGGCCTGCTCCACCATCCTGAGGTTCTGCTCCTCGACGAGCCCACGACCGGCCTCGATCCCGGCGCCCGGCGCGACCTTTGGCAATACCTCCAGATCCTCCGCGATCAGGAGCGCGTCTCCGTCATCGTCACCACGCACCTGATGGAAGAAGCCGAACGCTGCGACCGCCTCGCCATCCTGAACGAAGGCAACCTGGTGGCCTTGGGCACGCCCGAAGCTCTAACCCGCGAAATCGGAGGCGACGTAATTCTGCTCGAGGCGCGCGACCCGCAGACTTTGGCCGACCACATTCGCAACAAGTTTCACGTCGATGCCACCGTCATGGACAACCACGTCCGCCTGGAAATTGAAAATGGACATCGCTTTGTCCCCGACGTAGTCGAATCTTTCCCCGGAGAGATCCAATCGCTAAGCGTGAGCAAGCCGACCTTGGAGGACGTGTTCATCCATCGCACCGGCCACCGCTTCTGGAGCGAAGACGCAGAGCCTGCGTCAAAAGGCGGCAAGAAGAAGGCTAAGAAGAAGTGAGCTACGAACGCTGCTAAACTGGAAACAATGGCCACTCAGATCACATCCTTCCCCACGAGCACAACCGCTCCCGCATCTGCTGGAGTCCTGCTGCCCGCCTTCACGCTCTGGTGGCGCGAAGTCGTACGCTTCTATCGGCAGCGGGCGCGGGTCGTCGGCGTCATCGCTTCTCCGCTGTTGTTCTGGATCGTCATCGGAAGCGGTTTCGGAACCTCGTTTCGTTCCGGACAGGCCGCCGGACAGCAGCACTATTTGAATTATTTCTATCCGGGCACGCTGGTGATGATCGTGCTCTTCACCGCGATTTTCACGATGATGTCGGTGATCGAAGACCGCAACGAAGGTTTCCTGCTTTCGGTGCTGGTGGCGCCGGTGCCGCGGGCGGCCATTGTTCTGGGAAAAGTTTTAGGCGGCACCACGTTAGCCACCGCCCAGGGACTGATTTTTCTGGTGTTCGCGCCGCTTGTCGGTGTGCACTTTACGGCCGCCTCGTTCGGGCTGATCGTCCTTACCGTGTTCCTGGTGTCATTTGCGCTGACCGCGCTCGGCTTCGCCATCGCCTGGCCTATGGATTCGACGCAAGCCTTTCACGCCATCATCAATCTGTTTCTGATTCCGCTGTGGCTGCTTTCGGGAGCGCTCTTCCCTCTTTCCGGCGCTTCCGGATGGATTCGCTGGCTGATGTATGCCAATCCGCTGACCTACGGCGTCGAGGCGCTGCGCACGCTGATGTATCCCGAAGCGCCAAGCGCATTCTCGTTGACCGCATCGATTTTAACTTTGGTGCTGTTTGCTCTGTTCATGTTCGGATTGGCGTTCGCGCTGGCGAATCGGCGCACGACGAAGCCGGCAGCGTAGAGCAATTTTGTAATTTGGTAATTTTGTGATTTAAGAGCGAGAATCACTGTCGCTTTGAGGTTGCACAATTACCCGATTACCAAATTACAAAATGCCCTTAGACATTCTCGCCCTAGCCGCGCACCGCGACGACGTAGAACAAACCTGCGGCGGAACTCTGCTCAAGATGGCCGAGCGAGGATACCGTACCGGCATCCTCGANNGCGCTCGATCTTCCCGACGGCCGCGTCGAAAATACCTGGGAGAATCGTTTGAAGGTCGTCCGCGTGCTGCGCGAACAGCGTCCGCGGGTGCTGATTCTTCCCTATTGGGAGGGCCGCCATCCCGACCACTACACAGCCTCGGTCCTCGGATACGAGGCCAGCTTCCTGGCGGGCTTGGCCAAGCTGGCGGTCAGCTCTCAGCGGTCGGCGATCGGTGATCCCGCGACGGATCCGACTTCGCCTTATCGCCCCTTCAAGCTCATCTACGCCAGCCTCTACCGCGACGTGCGCCCGACGTTCGTCGTGGACATCACCGACCAGTTTGAAACGCGCTTGGCGTCGCTGATGGCCTACAAGTCTCAGTTCACCGACCAGCAGGCGGGCAGCGGAATCTTTCCGGCGCAAAAAGAGATTCGCGCGCGGATAGAATCCATGGCTCGCTTTTACGGCATGTTCGGGGGCGTGACTTACGCCGAGCCGTTCGTGCAGAAGGAAGTTGGACTGGTGGACGATGTGATGGCGATTCCGGTGAAGTCGATCTGATTTCCCCATTAAAACGGCTCAGCCGCCACCCTTCCTATAAGATACCTATTTAAGATACGAACGTTCCCAAGGAAGTCCGAAAGTCCCGGAAATCTACAAGGAGTATCGCGTGGTGTGTCCTTCTGCAGTCGTCAGAACCGTGCTTCTGACGGGACTTCTGAGCGGAATCTTTCCAATCTCAACCAGCCGCGCGGATACGGTCTATCTCAAGAGCGGCATCTCCATCAGCGTCACCAAGGCCCAAGAGAAAGACGGGCAGATTGAATACTGGGTTGGCAGTACCCGTTACACGATAAGCAAAGACAAGGTACTCAAGATTGAAAAGGGGGACGCGCCAGTTACTCCAACACGCGGTGTATTTACTGGAGTCCAGGACCTTACTCGCCGCGATTCCATGCCTTCGGCTTCGCAGCACGACAAGGTCACACTTCCGCACCTGAGCGGGCCGAAGCAGAACGAGGCCTACTGGATGGAACTCCGCAATCGCATCACGGCAGGGGAGACGATAGACAACCAGCATCTGGCAGAGATCGAGATCCAGCACGACAATAGGCGCACCGCCGACGCTTTCTATCTTGCCGGCACGATGGAGATGCAACGCGGCCATCCCGACCAGGCCAGCGGCTATTTTGAACACGCCATCCAGGCGATGCCCGACCGTGTGGACCTGCTGCAATGGGACGCCGCCGCTCTGGCGCGTTCCGAAAGATACGCGGAGGCGGCGCTCACNNTTGCCGCATGGAAGCGGGCCCAGGAGCTCTCACCCGATCCCGGAATTGCCGGCCTGCTGCACAAAGCCGAGCGCGAGCTGCAGGTCGAGGAGAAGTTAAGAAGCAAGGAAAGCCGCCACTTCACCCTCCACTATCAGGGCGAAAGAACGCCGCCGGAGCTGCAGCAGCAGATTCTGGCCGCGCTCGAGACCGGTTACCAGGACGTTTCCCGGCAACTCAGCTACGAACCGCGCGAAAACATCATCGTCATTCTTTACACCCAGAAGGAATTCACCGACATCACCGATGCGCCGTCCTGGTCCGGCGGCCTGAATGATGGCAAGCTTCGCATCCCGATTGGCGGGGTCACTTCGGTACCGCCGGGATTGGAACGCGTGCTCCGCCACGAGTTCACCCATTCGTTCGTGCATTCGATTACCGGCCCGAACTGCCCGGTGTGGTTGCAGGAAGGCCTGGCACAACTGATGGAGCCGCGGAGCAGCAGCATGTATGCGAACGAACTAGGGCCTCTGTTCCTGGAACGAAAGGCGATCCCGTTCTCCGTCCTGGAACACCCGTTCACCAGATTCTCCGCCCTGCAAGCGCAGGTCGCGTATGCGGAATCACTCGCCGCGGTGGAATATCTGCGCGGCCGCTACGGTATGGGAGAAATTGTGCGCATGCTCGAAAGCATCGGTTCGGGTGTCGAGCCGGAAACCGCGCTCCGGAACAGCACCGGCATGGACTACTCCGCGCTTCAGGAGAGAATTGGAGAGCACCTGACTTCCGGGCAATGAAGTCGCCCCACTCATTCGCGTCTTTTGATCCTTGCGTGTAACTACAANNAGGATGCCGACCAGGTGTTTGCCGGGCCTTGCGTCACGTTCGAAGATGATCGCTTCGGCTACGGGGAGGAACGGCTCATCACTTTGGGCTTGCTGGCCGGGCGTCTGGTTGTCATAGCCCATGCACCGCGCGATGAGGGAATGCGCATCATCTCCATGAGGAAGGGGAACCGCCGTGAACAAAAAATCTATCAAAAGCGACTTGGCACGAATTGACCTCATGAGGGATGCCGATATCGACTATTCGGACATTCCTCGGCTGGACAAGACATTTCTCAAGAAGGCAATGACGGCTTGGCCACCGGCGAAAAAGCAATTGACGATTCGTCTCGATGCGGACGTGCTCGATTGGCTCAAGCGTCATGGCAAGGGATACCAGACGCGCATCAACCGCATTCTGCGTGTGGTTATGGAGAGTCAGCCCCCGCGGCCAGTTCATCGGTAGAACCCGGCCGCGCAAAGCGGAGTCGAACGGTGGCGGCGGTTCGGCAGGCCACTTCTCGAAAAGCGAAGCTGTGAAAAAACCCAGAATCAAGATTCTAACTAGATCGGCGACCAAAAGTTTTGCTGTTTAGATCGCTTATAAGCGACGTTTGCGGTGTTGGGATACATTTTGGGTCACCCGAAAACTTGGTCAAAATTCGACAGATAGGTTTTTTCACAGCTTCAAAGCGCGAGAAGTGGCGCACCCCCAGTTATTTCGGTCAATGTTAAAAGACAAACCCGCGTTTTACTTCCCCGTTAAAGTGGCCCACCCGCCGGCAACCCTCTCACGCCGCCGTATAATTATTGGTTCCTCATATCCGCCGACGACATTCCCACCCTTGCAAAAGGCGCAACGGTGGGGCACCCAGGTCGAACGCGCACAGGAGATCATCATGACTACTCTTACCGAACCCGTCACACCGACCCAAATAAAGACTCGCATTGAATCCGACAGCATGGGGAAGATCGAAGTCCCGGCGAATGTTTACTGGGGGGCGCAAACGCAGCGCTCGCTGCTGCATTTCGCGATTGGGCGCGACACCATGCCTCCGGAGCTGCTTCGCGCCTTTGGCACGCTTAAGAAGGCTTGCGCGCTGGTGAATCAGGACCTGGGTAAGCTTTCGCCCGACATTGCGAAGCTTATCGCGCAGGCCGCCGACGAAGTCATTGCCGGCAAGTTGAATGACCAGTTTCCGCTGCGCATTTGGCAGACGGGCTCGGGCACGCAGACCAACATGAACGTGAATGAGGTCATCTCGAATCGCGCCATCGAAATCTCGGGCGGCGAAAGGGGATCGAAGAAGCCGGTGCATCCGAACGATCACGTCAACATGTCGCAGTCGTCGAACGACACGTTTCCGGCGGCGATGCACATCGCGGCGGCGGAGCGGGTGAAGAACGCGCTGATTCCGGCGATCAAGACCGTGCGCGATGCGATTGCGGCCAAGGCGAAGGAATTTGACGGCGTAGTGAAGATTGGCCGCACCCATCTGCAGGATGCCGTGCCGTTGACCATTGGACAGGAATTTGGCGGTTGGGCCAGTCTTTTAGACCGCGACATTAAGCGGCTGGAGCAGGTGCTGGATGGGCTTTACGATCTGGCGATCGGCGGGACGGCAGTGGGCACGGGGCTGAACACGCATCCGGAATTTGCCGAGCGGGCGGCTAAGAAGATTGCCGAATTAACGTCGCTTCCCTTCCGCTCGCATCCTAACAAGTTTGCCGCACTTTCGGCACACGATGAGATCGTGTTTGCGCAGGGCGCTATGCAGACTTTGGCGGCTTCGCTGATGAAGATTTCTAACGATATTCGGTGGCTGGCTTCCGGTCCGCGGTGCGGGCTGGGTGAGCTGGTGATTCCAGAGAATGAGCCGGGATCGTCNNACGCAATGCGAAGCTATGACTATGGTCTGCGCCCAGGTTCACGGAGCTACGGCGGCGGTGGGATTCGCGGGATCGCAGGGCAACTTTGAGCTCAACGTGTTCAAGCCGGTGATCATCTACAACTTCCTGCACTCGGTCACGCTGGTCACCGACGCCTGCCACGGCTACGTGGAGTACATGGTCAAGGGCATTGAAGTGGATCGCGCCAAGGTGGACTGGTATGTGAAGAATTCGCTGATGCTGGTCACGGCGCTCGCTCCGAAAGTGGGATACGACAAGGCGGCGCAGATTGCGCACGCGGCGCACGTCGAGCACTCGAGCCTGCGCGAGGCGGCGTTGAAGCTGGGATATCTTACGGGGGAGGAATTCGATTCGCTGGTCAAGCCGGAGAAGATGACGCGGCCGTAGAGAGGGTGAAGTTGGATAGTCTCGTCAGCGTAGCGGAGCTGCACCAACGAGCCAGTGCGTGCTCAATAACTCCCGAGGAATTCGAGAGCGAGTTGTGGCGACTGGCGAAGGGACACCAACGACGAGGTCGGGTATACGAGGTTGGTAAGGTTCGGATATATAGGACCAGGGTCTGGCGGGATTCGGAGCGGCCGAGGTCGCCAGCCGATCTCTCCTACCCTCCGAAAAATGCATCCCGATTGAATCGTGCGAATGAGGAGGGCGAGCAGGTTTTTTACGCCTCTGCTGGCCTTCCGCCGTCCTTCGTAGAATGCCGACTGGAAGCGGGGCAGAACGTAGCCTGTGGGGAGTGGCGAAATACTGCCAAGATGACATTGCAGGAGGTAGGACTATCTGAGGATCAGAGTCCCTCCGGTATTGAGCATCTTTACCACGACATATTCACGTCTCCTGATCCGGGGATGTATAAATATTCGGCGCGTGTTGCCCATCACCTGATGTCCGGCCCTATTTCGGGGCTCCTCTATCCTTCCATCGCCGCTCAGAACAAAAGCCATAACTTAGCGGTGAAGGCGGCTTTCGTGGAAACGGGTCTGCGGCTCGTGAACGCGGCCTTTTATCACATAAGGGGCGTAAAGGATCAGCAGTTCGAAACGGAAGAATTAGATTTTGCGATTCCCGATTCGAAAGGCGTCCTCGAATGGAAAGGCAGGAAAAAACAATGGGTTCTGAGAAAGCAGGGCGATGAGCTAAAAATGGTTTCGAATGGCTGGACTTGGGACGCCTTTGCCCCCGACGGCAGCCTCGTGGAACCGGAATGAGCGCGGGTGTCGCTTAATTCTTCTTCAGGAATCGCCGCCGGTTGAGGTGAGTCGTGGCCGTCGGCTGGATGTCGTCATACTTCAGCACGCTGATGGAGCCGTCCACTTCGAGAACCGCAAGCGCCGCCTGCTTGTAAGTGCCAACGCCGTGCTCGCGCAGCGCGCGTTCCAGTTCATCCATGCTGACGTGCTCTTTCGCCATGTGCGCCTGGAGGATCTCGCCGTCGTGCA
>PKXK01000003.1 GCA_003132325.1 Acidobacteriaceae bacterium | reverse complement strand
AACCCTTTCTGGTCGTCGGACTTATTGCCTCAATTCGCCGCATTCTGGTGATTACCCTGGAAGCAGCCACTCTCACCAAAGAAGGGGCATGGGCGACCGAAGGTTCGAGCGCATTTTTCACTCTTCTATGATCGAGCTTGGTTTGTTGGGTCTGCTGGTTCTTGTGCTGGTAGTTTCCATTACACTTCTGCGTCGCTGCGCTCCCGCATCGAAAGACTTGTCGGAACTCTGAAGTCCGACTCTTCTTCCCCCAGGATGCGTAAGGATGCCCCTATCCACAGCCAAGGGCAACGATTCTGTCCGGATGGTCGGCTACGGTAAGGTGCACGAGCAAGAAATTAACTTAGTCCGGGGACCTCACAGAGCCGGAGAGGAGTCGATTCGATGAATTGCCTCGACCAGCAGCTTTCAAGCCAGGTTGTTGCGCCACCGGACCGCCGCCCCATCCTCGCTACTCCGTTCAGGTTCAAATCGAACTTCGCGAGGATGGCAACGATGTTCCCATGCGTGCGAACACCACCGACCTCAGCAGGGGCGGCTGCTACGTCGAAATGATGATGACACTTCCCGTCGGCACCAACGTCGCCGCCACGCTCTGGGTCAGCGATTGCTCCGTGCGTATGCGGGGACGCGTCGTTACCTGCCACCCCCGGTTCGGCAACGGCATCAAGTTCCTTGAATTCAAAGACAGTGGGGAAAAGGTTCTAGCCCAATACCTAGACGCCATCAACCTCGTCTCCGCGTGACAGTTTCCAATCCATTAGGGACGCAATGCCGGTCTTCGTCTCGCTCAAGTACCGATACCCCGCCCGGCTGGGGTGCGAAATATTTCTTGTTTCTTACCTCCAGCGGGATGGTCCTCCGCGCTGCCGAATTATCGGCGCGGTTGCCAAGACATCGGCACCGGTTAGAATTCCAAATCCGTACCTGAGAACCTTGCCTGCTGTATGAAAATGCTCAACATACGGCTCTTTTTTTGCAATCTAGGTCACTGGCTCGCTAATAGATGGATATCGCCCCGGCGAATCGTCTCGATGATTATGCATTTGACACTGAGCGATTTTGGTATTTCATCGGTTTAGTATCGGCACGACAGAGCGTCATAAACTCGAAGAAATCCCTTTTCTTTTGATTTCCGACCTGCCAAATGCACCACGCACCACTCGTGAAACCATGACTTTGTGGGCCGATGTTTTCGATAAGCATGTCGGGGCCCCCGGCTTTCAATCGAACAACGTCTCCAACCTTAAAATCGCAGTTCATAGTGATGTATTCAAGCGGCAGATACCAGACTAGCTTCAATGCATTCCTGGCACTGCCTGTAGCCGCCCGTGCCATTTCGCCGCTCGCTCTGCGGTATGTCGCGGGCTGCACGACACTGATCATCGTCGTGATAAATGCGCTTTTTGATCGGCTTCTTGGTCTCTTTAACCGAGTAGTACTCGGGGACTTTCGCCATTGGTATTTTCCTCCCCGCGCGGAAATATTATGATGCCTGCTCTCTTATTTGATTGGTCGTGAGATTTTTTTACGAAAAGCGAACAAGACGATTTCCCTGTCGGGACGCACCAGTGGTATAACGTGGCGCGAGGGACTGTAGCGGAGGCTGAGTGAGTCGGACACCGGACCTGTCGGAACTACGGATTAGAGAGTCGGTGGTGTGCATGGACCTGTCTCCCGAAATCCACTATTTCTTCCGCCAATGAAAGCAGCTCATAACACTCCTGCAAGGTTAACCGCCGTTCCAAACGCCGAGAATGCTTGATGGAATTCAATATCTTTTGCAAGTGCATACGGTGCATGGCCTTCCTCACATGCTCGCGCTGACACGCCTCGCACTGGATCTTGGCTCCAAAGAACGAAACCTCCTTCAACTCCCTTTATTCCTTCTCAGCTCTGGCTCAATCGTCGCCTTCCCCGGAAAAGAGATCACTACCATGCCAGTCACAGTCCCTGATGTCCCTCCGTCGGACAAATGTCGGAGTTAATGGAATGCGAAAGAACCGTGCGGCGGTCGTTTAAGACACGAGTCTTAGAAGCTTTTCAGCATCGCGGTCTCCTACAAGGGCCATCCTGGCCAATTTGGCTTTCGCTTCGCCCGGTGTTAGGACTGTGACGGCGGGGGCCCGGTAGGGCTTCTTCCGGTGTTCGTCAGTCGGCTGTTCTGACTGTTTGGGACGACTAAGATCTTTGTCGGTCTTCATGGCTCTTAAGCAGCTCGCTATGATTTGTTTGAGGCTCCCCTGCGATATGAAAGAGTACAACTCTCCTCCGCCATCTCTCTGCTACTCGTCCAAGACGCCACGCAGTCCGCTCAACAGACTTTGTTTCGTGAAAGGCTTCTGAATAAATGCACTGCCCGATATGAGTATGCCGTGATGAGCAATCAGATTGTGTGCATAACCTGACATGTACAGCACCTTGAGGTCCGGCCGAGACTCTTTAATCCGGGTCGCCAGTACAGTTCCATTCATGTACGGTAGCACAACGTCGGTGAGCAACACATGAATCGTCTCTCCATACGCTTCCGAGACCGCAATTGCACCTGCGCCGTCTTTCGCCTTTAATCCCCGGTAACCTTCGCTCTCCAGCAGTTCGATGATGAGTTCACAAAGATCCTGCTCATCCTCCACCACTAAGATAGTCTCGGAACCATTCTTGGGCATCATCTCTGACGTAGTCCGAGACAACGGCTCGGCGGTTTCTTCGGTTCGCGGCAGGTAAATCTTGAAAGTTGTGCCTTGTCCCGGTTCGCTGTAAACCCAAATGTGGCCGCCGCTTTGCTTTATGACCCCATACACCATGGAAAGACCTAGTCCGGTGCCTTCGCCTGGAAGCTTAGTGGTATAGAAGGGTTCGAAGACTTTCGACACGGTTTCAGGGTCCATGCCGCAACCCGTGTCGCTGACTGAGAGCAAAACGTAAGAGCCCGGTTCGACTGCTTGGTGAGTCTTGCTGTAGGTTTGGTCTAATTCGGCGTTTGCAGTCTCGATGAATATCTTTCCACCTTGCGGCATTGCATCGTGAGCATTCACTACGAGGTTTATCAACACCTGTTCAATCTGCCCCAAATCAGCCTTCACTTTGCCAAGCGAAGGCGCCGGACTAAAAATCAGAGAGGTGTCCTCGGCAATTACTCGCAATAGCATCGGGCTGATGTCTTTCACAACTTCATTGAGATTGAGCACTCTGGGTAGCAAGACTTGTTGCCGGCTGAATGCAAGCAACTGCCGAGTCAACGTGGCTGCACGTTCTGCTGCTTTTCTAATCTGGTTAAGATCTCTTAACCTACTTTCTCGATCGGCGCGGTCCTGTGCGAGATCGCAAAACCCGAGAATGACGCTCAGCATATTGTTGAAGTCGTGGGCAACTCCTCCGGCGAGGCGCCCAACGGCTTCCATTTTCTGGGCCTGCCGAAACTGCTTTTCCAGACGCTGGGTCTCAGTTACATCGTTTGTGATAGCGAGGACGCAAGGGACTCCGTCCAATTGGATCAGTTCTGCAGACAGTTGAACGTTCCTCTCTCCGCTCTTCCTAAAATTGAAAACTGTCTCCAGCGCGTCCAACCTACCATTTCGATCCAATGCCTGGATCATTTTGCCGCGATCTTCGGGAAAAGCCCAAACGTTTAACTCGTCTGTTGTGCGTCCAACTACTTCTTCCCATCGCAGACCCGCCATCCTTAGAAATGCATCGTTCGCATCCACGTATCGCCCTTCCGCCCTAGTGGAGATCGTTATGGCCATCGGGCTCGATCGGAAGGCCTTCGAGAACCTTTCCTCCGATTGTCGAAGCCTTTCCTCACTTAGCAATCGCTCCCTAATGTCATGCGCCTGAGCCGCTTCCAGCAGTCCGCGTAACTCCGCCTCCGCTTGCTTGCGATTAGTGATGTCGCGGATGGAACAGGCGATCAGGACGCCCTCTTCCGTCTCTAAGGGGTTAAGACTGATTTCAACCGGAAACTCGTGTCCGTCCTTGTGCAAACCGTACAGCTCTAAGCCAGCCCCCATGGGTCGCACCCGAGGATTGGCGAAAAAGCTCGTCTGGTGAGTTCGGTGCCGATCTCGGAACCGCTCCGGCACGAGCATCTCAATTGTTCGTCCGAGCACCTCTTCCCGCGGATAGCCGAACAACTCGTGCACATGGGCATTGGCTAGAACTATCCTGCCTTCTCGATTGATCATGACCAGGGCATCCGGCGCCGTTTCCAGCAGGCCTCGGAATCTCTCTTCCAGTCCCTCGTGTTGGGTGGGTCTTGACATTGTTTTGTATCAGCTTGGCGGTTGGCCAGGCGCAAAGCGCACCAATGCTTCCAACCTTCAAACTAGCACCTGGACTGCTCCGTCATGGAAGTCGGCTCCCTTTGGCACGGTGAATCAAGAGGTTCCCCGCGTGGAGACCGCGGAGTAAACCTAGCCACCTCCCGCGCAGATAAGAAAGTACATGGGGACAGTGGCCAATTCCATTGGGCATTGGTACAGATTTCTTTACTTTGGTAAAGGTTGGCTGAACGAAGGTTTATCGCTTGGACCTCATCGCTTTGAACCAGAGATACCAATTTTCTCAGCCATCCTTACCAGCGCTGGCAGTGAACCCGCACCCATCTTTCTCATGAGCTGGCTACGGTGGACCTTTACGCTCGCTTCGGTCGTTCCGATTTCAGCGGTGACTTGTTTATTGAGCAGGCCTGAAACTATCAGGGGTAGCACTTCACGCTCGCGCGGTGTCAGTAATTCGAGACGCTCCCGGAGCATTGCGGTCTCGGCTTGGCGTTGTCGCCCGGCGCGGTCCCGCTCCAACGCCACCTGAATCGCATCCAGCAGATCCTGGTCGCGGAAGGGCTTGGTCAGGAACTCAACGGCTCCCGCTTTCATGGCCCGCACCGACATGGGAATATCGCCGTGGCCCGTGATAAAGATGATCGGAATGTGGATGTTGGCCTCAGCTAATTCGCGCTGAAGATCGAGCCCACTCTCCCCGGGTAACCTGACATCAAGGACCAGGCAACTCGGCACATCTGGTCGTTTCCATTGCAGAAATTCGCGTGGCGAGCGGAAGATCTCGACTCTTAGACCCACCGAGCGGATGAGGCTCTTAAGCGCATCACGGATAGATGCATCGTCATCCACGACGAACACGATACTAGGCGGCTCGCTCATCTGACCTGGTAACCTCACTCTTCAAAGAAGGTCCACATTGTTCAGCTTAGGTTGCGGAAGGTACGGCAGCGAGCGCTGACAGTCTGGCCCTGACTCGCCGCCATAACTTCCTAACAACGGCAACCTGCTTGTTTATGGAAGTTGTAATAGAGATACTGTTAGCAGCAGGAATAATCTAGTAAGCGTTGGCAATAGTCTGGTAACAAAAAGATGACACTCGTAATGCTTTAGTTTACGAGGCTTGTGCGGATGGAACCTGGAGTCGTTCGATCATCTTGACCAAGTCAGCCAGAGAATTAGCTTGCATCTTTTCCATAGCTCGACTTCGGTGCACCTTTACTGTGTTTTCTGCAGTTCCAATCTGAGCCGCGATCTGCTTGTTGAGCATGCCTGAAACGACCATGGCGATGACCTCACGCTCTCGTGGGCTCAGCGATTCGAAGCGCTCTCGCAGCACGGCGAGCTCTGCCTCTTGTTGGCGTCGGCGCCGATCCCTTTCCAGCGCGAGGTGGACCGCATCCAAAAGATCCTGGTCGCGAAACGGTTTGGTGAGAAACTCCACGGCTCCTGCCTTCATGGCCCGTACCGTCATCGGAATGTCGCCGTGCGCAGTGATGAAAACGATTGGAATTTGAACATTGGATTCGGCCAGTTGTCGCTGGAAATCGAGCCCGCTGATTCCTGGCAACCTGATGTCCAAGATAAGGCAACTGGGCACGTTCTTAACCTTGCTTGGCAGAAACTCCTGCGCGGATCCGAACAGTTCGACGTGTAGACCCACCGATCCGATGAGGCGTTTGATTGCACGTCCCACCGAGGGATCGTCGTCGACAACGAAGACTATGGACTCGTGCTCGCTCATGAAGCACCAGCGCCATCGGTGGGCAGGACGAATTCGAACACAGCCCCGTGTGAACTGGGCACGGTCCGCAGGCGACCACCGTGGGACTCGATAATGGATCGGCTGATCGACAATCCCAGCCCAATACCCGAGTGCTTGGTCGTGAAGTACGGTTCGAAGATACGCTCTGTTTGCCTCGGGTCGAGTCCCATTCCAGAATCTTGAACTTGGATCGCTACCCCATCCGCGCTCCGTGTCGATTTGATGACAAGCTCGCGTGGCTGATCGGTAAGGGCACGCATGGCGTCGATTCCGTTCATCATTAGGTTGAGCAAGACCTGCTGCAACTGCACCCGGTCGCCAAGTATGGATGGCAGACTGCTTGTCAGGTCGAGATGCACCGAGATGCGGTTTCGGGTCGCCTCATTGCGCACAAGATCAGCGGTTTCTTTAATCACCTCGTTGACGTCCAATTCGACCCGGTCGGGAGTGCCTTTTTTCAACAGCGCACGAACGCGTGAAATGACGCTGCTGGCGCGGGTTGCGTCCTCCACGATCTCTGCAATTGCCTCCCGCAACTGCTTTAGGTTGGGCGTCCCGGCGTCGAGTTGGCGCACCGCGAAATTACCATTTGTCACGATCGCTGTGAGGGGCTGGTTGACTTCGTGGGCAATCGAGGTAACCAGCTCTCCCATCGATAGCACACGGGTGACGCGAGCAAGTCCCGCCTGCGCCTCCTGTAACGCATCTTCGGCGCGCTGACGATCGGCAATTTCCTTTCGTAGTTCTTCGTTGATGGCAATAAGTTGCCTGGTCCGCTCGGCGACGCGCCGCTCCAAGTCTTGGTTGAGTAGCTCGATGTACGCGCCTGTTCGCCGGTCCACGGACGACGTCACGACGGCAGCGAGGAGCACGATCAAGGTCACAATCACGATCGCATTTCTGCCAAGCGGTGATATGCTCACAGCCTGGGAAAGGTCCGGAGCCGATGAGGGCATGAAACGTACTGCCGCCATTCCGGTATAATGCATCGCGGAGACCGCCAGTCCCATCACCGTGGCACTCCCAAGCCTTCTCGGAACAGTCCATCTCGTCTCTTCTCGCAGATCGAATGCCAGCGGCAGCGCAATTACAGAAAAGAAGATTGCGAGCAAGATCGAGCACATCACAAGGAGTGGAGAGTACTGGGCGATAGCCGGTAATCTCATTGCGGCCATGCCAATGTAGTGCATGCCAGCAATGCCCGCGCTCATAACGGCGCTGCCAGTCAAGGCCTCAACCCAGCCCATTTTTTGGCTGCTTGCCACACGTACAGCCCGACTGCGGAGGCGAGGACAGCCACCAGGAGTGACACCAGAACTGTCGGCCAGTGGTACTCGACGGACACCGGCAGGTGGAAGGCAAGCATCCCCTGGAAGTGCATCGCCCAGATACCGATGCCCATGGCAATGGCACCGCCGCCCAGCCAAGCCAGGCGAACCCGGTCGCGTGCCAGAGTTACGCGTCCTGCGAGGTCGAGACCGGCATAGGACGCGGCAATGGCTGTCAACACTGAACGCGTCACTTCGCCGTAATCGTAGGAACTAGTGAGCGCCGCGCTTACAGAGACCATTAAACCGGAATCTCCTTTTTGGTTCAAAAACGGCACTGATCATACATCCATCCCGCTGTTCACCGATCGTGTGAAACAATTTTCATACGGACCGCCCCCTAATGCTCCGAGATCCGAACCCGCCTCGCCGAAATTGCCCGATATTCCGCCACTTTTGCAACATCTCTCCTTAGTCTAACCTGCTGTAAACCGATTCCGATGCGGGACCTGACCACCATCGATCTATCCTGTCAGTACCGGCAGTAGCGCGATCCGCCCCAGCATCGCCCCGAACCGCCGCCGGTTCAGATGTCCTTCCGTGTTCCATCCTTGTTCGCCTAGTCGGACTCCCTCTATAATCCCGTAAGTATAAGAAATACCATTCCGCGCCGGGTGCTTCCAGTTTATTTGGAAGCCCGATGCAGAGGTGTGCGCGTGATGTTTCCTGTTCCGCCTCATTTGCCGGACGACGATCCTGTACAAGCTCTACGGTCGTCACTGACCTACGCCAGAACCGTCTTGGAATTTGTTCTCAATTCCCCCGTGTATCTCATCGGAGCTTCGGTTGTCATGCTCGCTTTCATTGGGGCAGTGGTGAGGCATTGGACTGGTACCGCCCTGCCCTTGCTTGCTGATGCAGTGCCTATGTTAATCGCGATAGCCGGAGTGGTGATGTCGTACAAGCAGCCAAAACGAGAGAATCACCTAGTCACCACGGTAGTGCTGGTTATGTTCGGCCTCGCTGGAACTGCCGTCATGTCTTGGAATCGGATTAGAAGTGAGAGAGCACACAAGATAGAGATGCGAAACCTTCAGGAGAAAGTTAATATCGTACAAAACCAAAATACAGACATTCTGGCAAGGTTTGTTGAGTTGGGTCGGGTGGAACCACAATCGGCGGAGGCTAAAGAATCAGAACGAAGACAAGGAGTTCTTCAATTACTGCGTAACGAATACATTCTATCGCACGTGGAAACTAGCCCAGGCGTCCTCGCTGGAACCGAGTTCCCTCCCTCTGAATGGATGAATAAACGACTTCGAGAATTAGGCGAGAAGTGGACAATTTCAAAGACTGTGCCGCCCACTCCTACGACCCCAACAACACAAGAAGACAAAGCGAGCTTGGTGGCTTCATTCTTACCAGCGGATGTGCACAATTGGCCCATTACCGAAAAAACGCTTTCGATTGAAAACGGCATGGTCAATGTTAGTGTTAATTTCATGGTAAAGGAGCATACGGCTAAGGGGCTTATCGTTTGGCTCCGCTTGTGTGCCGTCTGTTCGTATGGGAAGGAGCCACAGGGATTACAGGTTGTTAATGGGCGAACAGTCGACAGTGAACGGATGCTAAAGGTGGGAGAGGCTCCGCCAAACGCTATTTACTCACCGCCGATCAATTTTGCGGTTATTGCGCCCTTGTATAATCGCGGTTTTGTAGTGGAGATATATTATGCTTGCGATAATTGCGATCCGCCTGACTTCGACAAACCGCAAACGTTAACGGTACTGTTTGATCGATCTAAGCCGCCTTCGTGAGTTCCTTGTATTCAAGGTTTTCCGAATGAATGAGCTTCAACATCGTGTCCCGAAACAGGTACGGCTTGGAGTGGACCCCGATTTTGA
>PKXK01000214.1 GCA_003132325.1 Acidobacteriaceae bacterium | reverse complement strand
ACTTATGTGGAGGGCTACCAACTTACCGAGGAACTTCTAAAGCTGGGATTGGAGTTCACGGCGATCGTGGCCTTCGATGACTTGACAGCTTGTGCAGCGATCGGAGCTCTCAGCAAATTCGGACGACAAGTTCCCAAACACTGTTCCGTGGCAGGCTTCGACGACATTCCGAGTTCCGCCTTCTATAATCCGCCGCTAACTACGGTGCACCAGCAACTCGAAATGCAGGGGTGGTTGGGAGCTGAGATCGTGGAGGAACAGATGCGGGCAGCCGCGGAGAAGCGCACGATTACTCCCAGACACCGGGTTGTAGCGCCCGAACTGATCGTGCGAGGCTCCACTTGCCCGGCCCCCCGTTCCTAGAGTTATCGCTCGGCATTCACCACGTGTTCTTGACAGACACGGTAAGATTAAGACGTTGAGTGTAACGTTAAACCTCAGGAGTTGGTTGAATGAGCCCAGTTTTAAAACCCGACCTCTATCGCTGGTGCGCAATCCCCGCTCGAGATCTGCCCTCCAACCCACAGTTGAAGGTGCGATTTCGCATGGTTCGGGATTCAGCGGAGATGGGACGGTTAATGGCCGAAGAATTAGCTTCTTTGATTGAGAGCAACAACGCCGCCGGGCGTTCCACGCGTGCGATCATCCCCTGCGGACCAAAATGCTGGTACGAGCCATTCACGAATATCGTTAACTCCCGGCGTATTTCTCTGCGAAATTTCAGTGTATTTCATATGGATGAGTGTCTGGACTGGCAGGGGCGGCCTTTACCTGTCCATCATCCGTATAACTTCCGCACGTTTATGGAAAAACATTTCTACGGGGACATCGATCCTGAACTGGCTGTGCCTGAAGCGCAGCGGTTCTGGATGCTGCCCACCACGGCGGAGCAGGTGCAAGCCGCCATAGGAGAAGCACCCGTGGATCTCACGCTGGGAGGCTGGGGGCAGGATGGACACATCGCCTATAACCAGGCTCGACGCCACCCTTACAGTGCCATTACTCTCGAGGAACTTGCCGGCTCGACGATTCGGATCCAAGAGAACAACATTGATACCATCTTGACGCTGGCGCAGCGCACTTTCGGGGCGGCCTATCAGTTTGTTCCTCCCATGTCCATCACTCTTGGCGTCAAAGAATGCCTCTCCGCGAAACAAGTACGAGTTTTTAGTGATACAGGTTCCTGGAAGCAAACCGCATTGAGAGTTGCGCTTTTTTGCGAGCCGACGCCGGAATACCCTATGACTCTGCTGCAGCGACACCCTGATGCAATCATCACTGCGACCGAGGAGACGGCCAGGCACCCGATCAGCGAAAACCCGGATTGGGAGCTGATCTGACGACAGCTATGAAGATTCTGCAGATTGACAGCCGTTTGCCGTACCGCAGCCTGATCGGCGTCGGTGGACTCGGCACGGGATTGTTCTTTGCGCTCGAGGGCGAGCACACGCTGGGCCGGAATGAGAGCCGTCCAGCCCGGCTGCTTGATGTTCGCGATTATTGCAAGTTGCACATCGTCATTCACTATGTCGCAACGCTATTGGGAGCTCAGCCGGTTGGATTTCCATTTCATGTGCTGGCCGTCGGCAAGGTGGGAGCTGACCCGGCCGGTCAGCACGTGCTGGAAGAGATGCAGAATGTGGGGATCAATACTGCACTCGTCCAAAAGGACGACGCGAAACCGACTCTTCTAAGCGTCTGTTTCCAATATCCGGACGGCAGCGGCGGAAACATCACCACGACCAACTCGGCCGCTGCAGGGCTTTCCGACGCTGACCTCGATGAAGCTGCCAAATTTCTCAAGATGAACGGCCGCAGCACTATAGCACTATCGGTTCCTGAGGTTCCTCTCGCCGTGCGCAGAGAATTTCTGAAGTTAGCGACTGATGCGGGAGCCTTCCGTGCCGCTTCTTTCGTGGATGCTGAAATCGGTCCAGCTAGAGAACTTGGAATGTTCGAAATGCTGGACCTGGTGGCCCTGAACGAATCTGAGGCAGAGGCTTTCACCGGCTGCCGTTTATCACCCCCCGCTTTCGACGAGTTCGTGAAGAAATGCCAGTCACTGACAGAAGGGTCTTATCCCGGACTGAGAATCGTAGTGACGGCCGGCAGGCAGGGAGCATTCGCCTTTGCTGAAGGCCATTACAACTTCTGTCCCGCGCCGGAAGTGCCGGTGGTTTCGACGGCTGGAGCGGGTGACGCATTGCTGGGCGGGGTGCTGTCGGCTCTGGCAGCGGGAATCCCCTTTCTCCGATCAGGTCCAGTGCGGCGAAGCCTGAACGAGGGTTTGCTCACGAGTGCGCTTGAGCTTGGCGTTCTGCTGGGCAGCTACAAAGTCACTTCTCCCCATACGATCCACCCCACGGCCTCTCTCGACAACTTGCTGAAATTCGGAGCGGATCGCGGCATCGAATTTTCCAACGAAATCACCACGCGGATGGTTGAATCGTTCCGTCACGCCCTCGCGTCACTCCCGTAATCCCGGGCGGCGAGGGCTGATCTTTTTTTCGCTTGACATCCACCTAACCGCGCGAGTAATTTTTCCTCGTTAGTGAAACGTTTTACCACATGCGAAAGTCCTGCTGCTCACATGGCATTGGCGAGGCGCCCGATGAACCCCAGCCTGAATTGCAGATTCTTCAGTAATTTGCCATCCCGACCGTTGGTCCTGCTGGCTCTGCTGGCCGTAACCACGATCACGCTCGTCGGGTGTAACAAAAGAGCGAATACGAAGAATGTCATTGACATCTCCCGCATTCGGGTAGTCTCGGATAACAGTTCGGTTGTGCTGACAACCTCCTCCGCGGAATTCCAATTTCTGCAAAACGGCTATTTGCGGGCCTCGCTGCTGCGGGACGGCGCGCGCTCAACGCTCGACGATTCTCAACCGGGCGCGGACAGCGAGTACCTAGAAAGTGGTGGGAAGCAGATCCGCGATTTTCAGTTTGATCTTTCGCGAGTCGCGATCAGCGATGTTTCCGGAGGACCCTCGGCGCACGGCAAGCGCGTCGAGATCGTTGGCAAGAGTGCGTCGATCCCCAACCTGCAAAAAACAATTTCGCTTGAGGCCTATGACGAACTGCCCAATGTTGTAGTTACTGGCGTCACCTACAAGAACACAGGGACAACTGTGGTTTCGCTGGACCAAGCAGTCTCTCAATCGCATGTTCTGAATGCCGCCAATAGCGAGCCAAACGCGGCCTCCTACTCCATGTGGTCGTTCCATGGATCTAGCGAGGCGTGGGGTAAAGACGACGTGATGCAGATCACGAAGAAATTTGATCGCAAGAACCCCATGCAAGCAGTGATGCACAATGATGAGAATCAGACCGGCGGTGGCCTTCCAATCGTTGCTTTTTGGATCCGTTCGGTAGGTGAAGCCGTCGGCAGCGCGGAGACGGTACCGTTACCGATGGCGATTCCTGTTCATACCGAAGACGACGGCCGAGTCCATGTATCGATCGTGAACGACGAGCACACGCAGCTACAACCGGGGCAGGTGTACGCCACTCCACGCACTTTCCTCGCGGTATTTCGCGGAGACTTCTATGAGCCTTTGAGTCTGTACTCGAAGCTGCTGCAACAACGAGGTTGGAGTCTAGCCAAGCAGACCGACTCCGATTACCAGGCGAACTGGTGTGGCTGGGGATATGGGATGGATTTCACGCCCAAGCAGATGCTAGGCACTATTCCAAAGCTGAAAGAGCTTGGCATCAAGTGGGCCACCCTCGATGTGCGTTGGTTCAATGCGCGCGGTGACTGGCAGCCGCGTAAAGACACGTTACCGGATGATGAAATCGAGCGTGTAGTCCGTGCCTATCACGATGCCGGTATCAAGCTTACTTTGTGGTGGATTCCAATTGTGGCGGAAGACGGGCGCGGGAAGGACATCCTCGACCATCGGCCATACACCCTGTCGAATGTCGTGCGGGATCATCCCGACTGGCTCATTCTCGATCAGCAGGGCAAGCCGGCGCGAGCCACAGCGGATCTCGCCGCGCTTTGTCCCGCGGTTCCCGAGGTGCAAGCCTACACGCGGGCCCTGACGAAACGCTTTATTCAAGACTGGGACTTCGACGGCAGCAAGCTGGATTTCTCCTACACCGTGCCTGCCTGCTACAACCCCAAGCATCACCACAAATCCCCAAACGACTCCATTGCCGCCATGGCGGACGTGTACCGCATTGTGCTCGATACAACACGCTCCCTGAAGCCGGACAGCGTAACCCAGGCCTGCCCATGCGGAACTCCGCCGAATTTGAGCTGGCTGCCATACATTGACCAGGCTGTGACGGCCGATCCGGTCGGCGCCCGGCAGGTGCGAGAGCGAACGAAGATGTACAAGGCCCTTCTTGGCCCCAATGCCGCAATTTACGGCGATCACGTCGAGTTGACCGAGGTGAAGTTCGTAAACACTCTGCAGGAGATCGATAACGGACAAGACTTTGCTTCTGAGGTAGGAGTGGGTGCCGTACTCGGAACAAAATTCACATGGCCTGGCTACGGTCCGAAACTAAAAGAGGTGGAGCTGACACGGGAAAAGGAAGCGCACTGGAAGAAATGGGTCGGCATTTACAACACGCAGATGCTGTCGAAAGGCACTTTTCTCAACCTGTACACCTATGGCTACGATTTTCCTGAAGCCTACGCTATCGAGAAAGACGGGAACATGTACTACGCCTTCTACACCGAGAAGGGAAAGCCTTGGTCCGGGCAGGTGGAATTGCGCGGTTTGAAGCCGGGACATTATCAGCTGACTGACTACGAAAATGGCAAGGCGATGGGGTCCGTGGACTCGCAGAGCCCGAAAATTCCAGTTTCGTTCTCCGAACACCTGTTGTTGGAGGCCAGGCCCCATTAGGCCGGATTTAACACTCTTAACTTTGGCTCGCGGAGAGGGTTATGGCAAACATCCAGGCAGCCGAGAGCGGTCCCAAGCTACGTCGAGCGCTACGACTGTGGGACTTGATTCTCTACGGGATGATCGTAATCCAGCCCACGGCGCCGATGCCGGTGTACGGAGTGATGAGCCAGCGGGCGCATGGGCATGCGGTAACCACCGTGCTCATAGCGATGGTAGCGATGCTCTTCACCGCAGTCGCTTACGGCCGCATGGCGCGTGTCTATCCCAGCGCGGGTTCTGCATTCACGTACGTGGGCTGCGAGATTCATCCCGCCCTCGGTTACATAACGGGCTGGAGCATGGCGATGGACTACATGCTCAACCCGATTGTGTGCACGATTCTGTGCAGCAAGTTCGCCTTGAATTTCGTTCCAGAGATTCCCTACGCTGTCTGGGTACTGTGCTTCATCGTGCTGTTCACGGGGCTGAATCTTGTCGGCATCCGCACATCTGCGAGGATCAATGAAACCCTAGTGGCCGGGATGGGCGTGGTGATTGTCATCTTCCTCGTCGCAGCGGCTCGTTATGTGATGCATGTGCCACATGAGGGACTGGCGTACCTCATCCGTCCTTTTTACGATCCGGCCACCTACTCCACGTCGGCGGTCTTGGGAGGAACGTCGCTTGCCGTACTTACCTACATCGGGTTCGATGGCATTTCGACTCTCTCGGAAGAAGCAGAAAATCCCAAACGGAACATTCTTCTCGCCACGGTTCTGGTGTGCTTGATCACAGGTGCGCTTGCGTCCATCGAAGTATACGCAGCCCAACTCGTGTGGCCTGGCGCAGAGCGCTTCCCCGACGTTGACACTGCGTTCGTGAGCGTAGCGGGTCGTGCCGCAGGTCCGTGGTTGTTTGGGTTAATTAACGTGACTCTTCTGGTTGCGACCGTAGGCTCCGGCATGGGCTCTCAACTGGGCGCGGCCCGGCTGCTCTATGGCATGGGGAGAGGCAATGCGATTCCGAAGTCCTTCTTTGGCGCCATCGAACCCAAGCACAGGATTCCACGTAACAACGTCTTGTTCGTAGGAGCCTTGGCGCTGGCTGGAACTACGGTTCTAACTTTCGAGCGCGCTGCGGAACTGCTGAACTTCGGCGCCCTGCTCGCGTTCATGGGTGTTAATGCCGCCTCGTTCACTCATTATTTCTGGCGTGGACGAGAGAAGAAGTGGACCGATTTCGCCGTGCCGACGTTGGGCTTTGTTATTTGTCTGCTGCTCTGGCTGAACTTAAGCCGTCCGGCAAAGATTGCAGGTTCGATCTGGATGCTTCTCGGCATCGCCTATGGCGCGGTTCGCACTCGGGGTTTCCGGGCGGAACTGGTGTCATTCGATATTCCGGAGAACGAAGACGCAGCACCGGCGGCTTCTTTATAGCGAAAGCACTGGCCGAAAGGTGGCTGATACGAGCGTTCGTCGAAGGAAAGCAAGAAGGAGGTTAACTTGGCAATAGTGATGCGTCTAGTGCAACGATTTCAGGCCTCAAAGAAACAGCAATTCATCGAACTGGAAAAACAGTTCGCTCAACTGGAAGCACGCGGGATCCTTCCCAAGGGTGAGCGCATGCTTCCCTTGGCGAGCCGCGATCCCGGCAACACACTGATCTGGCAGAGCCGGTTCCCGAACCTTAGCGCTGCGAAGGACTGCCTGCAACAGTGCGAAACCAGCCCTGAGCACACCGACTTGGCTCACAAGCAGGCGCCGCTCTTTGAAGACACCTGGGTTGAGTTCTACGAAATCCTGGATTGCTGAGGACGCGTGCTGGCGGCAACGGGCCGCAAGTTCACCTCTCGAAGGTGCGGCCAGCGCCTAGTTAAGCAGTGAACGCATTCAGACAGATATTTGGTTCACCAGGGGGAGGAAGTCATGAGAATTCGATGGAGTCTAGCCACGAAGGTCCCGAGAAGTGCAACCCACAACAGGCCGTCTGTCCGGAGGCCACTAGTTATCACCGGACTCTGCTTCTTAATGTTGTTAGTTTTTTGCAGTGTGGCAGTCGGCCAACGGACAGCCGCGAGCATTTCGGGGGCCTTGACCGATGCGAGTGGTGCCCTCGTTCCCAATGCGGAGGTGGTTGCGACCGCGGTGGCTACCGACAAGTCGGTTTCGGTTGCGTCCAATTCGCAAGGGTTCTATCTCATCTCCGATCTGGCCCCGGGCAGTTATCGGCTCCGCGTGGAAGCATCGGGCTTTGAGAAATATGAGCAGACGGGAATCGTCCTTCAAGTGGGACAAGCCGCCACAGTAAATGTGACGCTCAAGGTAGGTTCTGAGACGCAGAAGATTACGGTATCGGGCGAACCTCCTCTGGTCGATACCCGCAACCAGACTGTGAGCTTCGCCATCACGCCGCAGTTTACGGAGGGAATCCCGCTCAATGGACGTAACGTGCTGCAATTACTTTCGCTGGCGCCCGACACGAGCGAACACGATCCCGACGTCTACGCGTATTCCAATCAGGAAGCTACGCGTCCAGAAGCAGGCCAGGGGCTTGTCACTGCCGGCGGCGAAGCGCGCGAGAATTCAACGACCTTCTATCTAGACGGAGGGCTTAACGAAGACACCTACACGAACGTTGCGAACGTCTTTCCGAACCCCGATGCCGTGCAGGAATTCACGTTTGACACGAACTCGTATAGCGCCAAGTTCGGCGGGCGCGGCGGCGGGGTGGTGAATGCCATAACTCGTAGCGGGACCAATCAATTTCACGGAACTGCTTTCGAATACCTGCGGAATGGCAGCGTCAACGCGAGCAATGCATTCTCGACGAGCCCGGACACGCTCAAACGTAACCAGTTCGGGTTCAGCTTCGGAGGTCCGATTCAGAAGGACAAAACTTTCGGCTTCCTCGCCTTTCAGCGGACCACTTTTCGATATGGGACGACTTCGAACGTGGTCTACGGACCAACCACAGCCGAGTTAACGGGTGATTGGTCCGCCGTGCAGCAGCAGATCTACAATCCTTTCACCGGTGCACCATTCTCCGGCAACCAGATCGACCCGACTCTGTACAATTCGATTTCCCTGAAGTTGCTGCAGTTGGTGCCGCAAGCCTCGGGAACGGACGGACGCATCCCTTACTTAAGCCGTCAACTACAGAATGACAATCAGTGGGTGGGCCGGATAGACCACAACTTCGGCCAGAAGCTGTCGGTCTATGGAAGTTACCTGTGGGATGGGCTGGACTTTCCGAATCTGGCGGATCCGGCCAACATTCTGACCGGAGGACCTGACAAGAAATGGCGAAGCCAGCACGCCGCGCTGAACGGAACCTACCGTCTCTCAAACAACCTACTGACCACCCTCACCGGTTCGTTCAGCCGTGCGCTAATCCGCTATCGCGGATCGAGCGTTTTTAAGAATCTGCAGGATCTCGGCGCCAATTATCCGGTATGGGATCCTGCCGGCGTAAAGGAGGCCGGATTCTACATTGATGGTTGGTTCAGCGCGCAATGGCTGGGCGTGTACGACCTTACCCGCAATCAATATGACCTGGTCAATAACTGGACGTGGGTCCGAGGCAAACACACGCTCGACTTTGGCGGGGAACTGGCGCTATCGCAGAGCATTGTGGATCAAGCCTATTCCTCCTCCGGCTATGAGGGGTGGTGGTGCGCGAATTCCGGTTATAGCCCCGTGGATTTCATCCTCGGCGAGAATTGTTATTTCGAGCAATACGCGCCTTCCTATGTTGCACCGCGTGGGAAGTCGCCGAGTCTGTATGCCAATGACGCATGGCGGGCGACGCGCCGGTTGACGTTGACGCTTGGCTTGCGCTGGGAGCCCTGGCTGCCTTGGCCCGACAGCAGCGCACAGAAGATCGGAGTCGTCATCAGCCCAACGGCCTTTGCCAATGGGCAGCACGCGAACCGGTATCCCAATCTGCCGCCGGGGATGTTGTTGCGCGGCGATCCAGGAGTTCCGGCGGGTTTGGCGCCCACCGATTGGAAGCTGTTCGATCCCCGGATTGGTCTCGCCTGGGATGTATTTGGCACCGGAAAAACGAGCGTGCGCGCGGGACTTGGTATTTATCACGATCAGCCCTTCGGGCGCATGTACAACGAGATGATGAGCACTGTGCCGTTCACGCAGGGCGCGGTGATTACCGATCCAACCGTTTCCGCCTACGATCCTTACGCGGCGTCGCCTTACAACGGACAAGTGCCCCCGCTGCTCTCTCCGTTGCCTTCGAACACAGTGTTTCCGCTACCACTGGACAATGCGGTAGGCTTCGCTCCCGATTTCAAACCGCCCACGACGCTGCAATGGAATCTGACGCTGGAACACCAACTAGGTTATGGAATTCTTTTGCGGGCTGGTTATGAGGCCTCAGAGAGTTACCACATGTTCGACTCGCGGGATATCAACGCCGCCGTCTATATTCCCGGGCAGTCGACCATTGATAACACCAGTCAACGGCGGCCCTGGTATCCGGATTACGGCGGCACTGTGATCTGGAACGAGAGCAGTATCACCTCGAGCTACAACGCGATGGTGATTTCCACCGAGAAGCGGATGACTGGGAACCTGTCATTCCTGGGCGGGTATCGCTGGGCAAAATGCCTGGATACTGCCGGATCAACGTCAAGCTTTGCGTTCAATGAATTCACCGATGCCAAGAACATCGGGGTGGATCGCGGTCTGTGCGACTCCGATGTGGCTTCCCAATTCAAGCTGGCCGCGGTTTGGCGCGTGCCAACCGTTTCAGGGCTTGGCTTCGTGGGACGTAACGTGATCGGCGGCTGGAGTATGAGCGGCATTTGGAGCAGTCACGCTGGATTCCCGTTCTCGGTACTAGCCAATACGGACGCCAATCTGGACGGGACCTACTACGATCGTGCCGATCTCATCGGCAACCCGCACCTGCCTGGAAACCGATCGACTGCTGCCAAGGTGCAGGAGTGGTTCAATACAGCCGCATTCCAGAATCCCGCTGATGGATCGGATGGAAGCTCCGGAAGGAACTTCCTGCGTGGTCCAGGTTTCAGCAATCTGGATTTTTCCCTCATCAAGGCATTCGCAATTCCCTATGGGCCATTGCGCGAGACTCAGAAGATCGATTTTCGCGCGGAATTCTTCAATCTGTTGAATCACCCGAACTTCTGCAGTCCCAATAACGGTATTGGAGGTTTGCAGTTTGGCGCGATCAGTTGCGCGAGGGACCCGCGTATTTTGCAGTTCACGCTGAAGGTTAGCTTCTGACGTGAATGGCCGATGATGAGGGGGCAGCGAACCTGCTTGACCCCTCTCGTCGGGCAGATTAAGGAACTCGCCTCAGCAATGAAATGAAAGTTGTTGTTCATTTAGCCATAAGACGGGGTATCCGATCATGACTCTCAAAAAGACAAGGTTTCTGTTCATTGTGCTGCTGGCACTCCTTGCCGCCGCGCTCTCGTTCTGGTCGTGGCACCCGAGGACTGCGCAAGCAGCTCCAAAAAATACCAGTGAAGAGGGAGCCCTCAAGGCATTCGCCGCTCTTCATCCGATCGACGCGCACGTTCACGTTTTCAAGACAGCGCCGGAATTTCAAGCCATGTTGGAGCAGGAACAACTCACGTTGCTCAACGTTTTGGTCGTGGACGACACATGGGCCCCGCGTAACCAGCTCCAACCCCAAATCGATGATGCCTGGAAGCTCGTGCATTCCAGCCATGGCCACGTGTTTCTCTGCACGACATTCGATGGATACAAGTTCAACGCACCTACCTTCACCCAGGACAGCGTCCACCAGATCAATCGCGATTTCCAAGATGGCGCCATCGCCGTGAAAATCTGGAAGACCTTTGGCATGGAGATCAAGGACAACAACGGCAAGTACGTTCTGCCGGACGATCCGAAACTGAAGGCGATTTACGAAGACATTGCCCAGCACGACAAAACTTTGCTTACTCATCTGGCGGAGCCGGACCTGGCATGGGAGCCGCTCGATGTAAAAAAGGACCCGCTGGCACAGTACTACCTTGAGAACCCGCAGTGGCACATGCTGAACAAGCCGGGTGTGCCCTCGAAGAAGGCGATCCTGGAAGCCCGTGACCGTGTTCTCGAGCAGAACCCAAAGCTGCGGGTCGTCGGCGTACACCTCGCCAGCATGGAGAAAGATCTGGATGGCCTCGGCCGGCGCTTGGACAAGTACCCCAACTTCGCCGTGGATACGGCCGCGCGAATGGAGTACCTGATGTACGGCGACCCGGAGAAGGTGCGGGCTTTCCTCATGAAATACCAGGACCGCGTGATCTACGGGACCGATCTCGACGTGAATCCAGACGCAGACGTACAAAAGTCGGTGAAGGAATGGAAGGAGACCTACGCCAACGATTGGAGGTTCTTCGCGACGGATGAAACCTTCCAGGTCGAAGGACACACCGTTCATGGCGTGAAGTTGCCCAAGGACATTTTGCAGAAAATCTATCGGACGAATGCCCAGCACTGGATCAGAGGCTTGCCATGAACAAAACAATTACATCCATTCTTCAATGCTCAACTCTTGTTGTTGTTCTGTGTGGCGCCACCTATGCCCAGGTGGGCACCAGCACAAGTGGGATTTCTAACGGTTCTCTCACCGTCTCGCTTCGGAACAAAGGAGCGATGTATGAGGTGAGGGGAAAAGGACTTGAGAAGCCGGTGTTTTCCGCCCGGGTCGGCGCGCAAGTGGATCACCAATGGCTGTGGTCCACGGCGTATCCGCAATCGCATACTTCGGCATCAGAATTCCGTGACCAGTTGGGTCCTGGACATAGGTTGGAAGTAACCTTCACTGGTTCCGCAAGCAAACCTGATCTGAAGTATACGGTCGAACTCTATGACGAACTGCCGTTCGGCGACGTGCAAGTACAACTGCAAAACCGAGGCAAGACCGCTGTGGAGGTGCAGTCCATGCGCGTGCTGGACGCGAGCAGTACGCCAGTGGTCGACCTTGGTGGTTCGGAAGAGGCCGAACGAGTGCTGTCCGACAGCTTCAGCGAAGACCGGCCTCCGCTGCACATCTTCGATCTAGGCAAGGCTCGCGAATACAAGGGCGAGGATTCGTACTCTGATCTACTGACCCCTGTGCATTTCGCCGTCGGCAGCCAGCTAATCTACAACCGCACCAGCCAATACAGCCTGCTTCTGGCTGCGCTTACATCTGACCGCTGGCTTACGCTTTATCACCTCGCCACCGGGGTAGGCGCGACCGGAAACCCGCGAACGACGTCGTACACCGTGGATTGCACAGGCACCACCGAAGTGATGAAAAGGGAGTCGATCCGTGAGAGCTCCGCCGAACAGCAGATCGAACTCAGCCTTTCTGTGAAGCCCGGCGAAACGATTTCGTCCGAGAAGGTGATGTTCGCTGTCGGCAAAGACTACCATTCGCAGCTTGAGGCTTATGGAAGCGCAATCCGTGTCTTACGCAACGCACTGGTCTCGAAACCCGCCCCCTGGGGGTGGTGGAGCTGGACGGCTTACTATTACGGCCTCACAGGGGGTGCGGCACTCACCAACGCCAAGTGGCTTGCGCAGAATTTGAAGAGCTACGGCTACGACCTCTTCCACATCGACGAGGGTTATGCCTACGCGGATGGCGAATTCACTACTCCGAATGCGGCTTTGTATCCGAGCGGCGTTCGTAGCTTGGGATACCAGGCTACCTCGATGGGTTTGCGGCTCGGCATGTGGGTGGGAGCATTTCGCGTGTCGAAGCGGTCTTATGTTTTCGAGAAGCATCCGGAGTGGCTGGTACACGATGCGAAAGGCCAACCGATCCAGATCGGCTTTGTCCAGGACGGTCGTGATCCGCTCTATGTGCTCGATACCACGCACCCTGGAGCGCAAGAGTACGTGCGCCAGACTTACCGCACCCTCGCGCGCGAATGGGGTGCACGCTACTTCAAAATGGACTTCATGGACGATACGGCGATCGAGGGCTATCACTACCGTCCCAACACCTCAGCGATTGAAGCGCTGCAGATTGGGTTGAGAGTGATTCGCGACGCTGTCGGCCCTGATGTCCTGCTTGACAAAGACGGGTGCCCGATGCTGGCCGCGGTGGGTTACACGGACCTGGGCAGAACGTCCACCGATACAGGCCATTCTTATAAGGGCACCAAAGAAGATGCCGTGGGAATTGCTGCGCGATATTACATGAACGGAAATTTCTACGGAGCCGATCCAGATGCATTCACCGTTTCCGAGCAACTGATCACTGATCAGTCGTGGCACACTCAGAAATCTCCGCTGTCGCTCAATGAGGCCGAGGTATCGATTTCGCTGGCAGCAATTGCCGGTGGGATGTTCGAAATTGGGGACGACCTGCCGACCTTTGCGGCCCAGCCCGAGCGGCTCAAATTGGTCCAGAACCAGGATCTGCTCAACATGGTTCGATTGGGCCGGGCCGCAAAACCGATCGACCTCATGACCTATCGCGATGATGACGAGCAACCCAGCATCTTCTTTCTGCGCGAAGATGACCGGCACTCTATTCTGGTGGTCTTCAACTGGACCGAATCACCTCGCAGCCACAGGTTGGCGTTAGCAGAGTCTGGGTTCGCGGCGAGAAGCGATGCGACGGCCGCGGACGTGTTACATCCGGATCGGATGATGAACATCGAGAATGGCGTGTTGAGCATTGACGAGCAAGCTCCTCGTTCAGTTCGCGTGATCAAACTGGTGAACAATGCTGTTCCTGCCAAGGCTCCGGGCGTAGAAGTGAAGATCGGTGGCAACACGGATATTGGGCAGAGTGCAGAATTCCGGGCAGTTCTCGATCCGGCGGGAGTTCCTGCACTCGCATATCACTGGGACTTCGGCGACGGCACCACGGCAGAAGGTGTGTCTGTCGTTCAGCATGCATACACGCGCAAAGGTAATTTTGAGGTTTCGTTGAAAGTGGATGGTGTAGATGGAGTGGCGGCGACTCGCAAAGTGCCCATTACGGTTGGCGGAACGTTGAAGACTACATTCGAAGTTCAAGATAGCCGCCGCTACGAAGAACCATAGTCTGCTAACCCTTGAGCTCGCCGCCCGCCCGGTGGCTCCAAAATCATTGGAGGTAACAATGAGCGCCGATTCAACAAAACGTACATTGAGTAGCTTATGGACCTTTCCTCTGAGAAGCGCTGCTATCTCGGTGCTGGCGCTTTTGTCGGCACAGCTCATATGCTCGATCAGAGCGGATTCCCAAACCAGTCCAGGGCCAGTGCCGGAGGACAGTCGCTCGGCTCGTTGGCAGCCACCGCAGAATCTCCGTGCACAATTTCAACTCCAGGGAGTCGAATCTCACTGCACTACGGGTGGTTACAACACGAGAGTTCGAAACAAGGCCTTCGACGGCACTGTCGTGTCGCCCGATGTGTATGCGATTGATCTTTACGCCGACAACGGAGCGTGTCCAGACTACGCCCCCGGAACGCCCAATCGCGACGCCGTCGCGGCGATTCACGCGGACGGCAAGAAGGCGATCTGCTACGTGGATATTGGAACGGCTGAACCCTATCGACCGGACTATGAGAAGTTCGTTGCTTTTGACAAGAAGTGTTCAGGATGTCTGCTGGGAAAGCAGTATGACTCGGGCGATCCGTTTCTAAATCTCAATAATGACAAAAACCAGCGCGAGTTTCTGTTCGCGATGATGGACAAGCGGCTTGCGACCTGCCAGCACGCAGGTTTTGACGCAGCCTATTTCGACGTGACCTGGGAATGGCAAGTCGGTAAGAAAACCACGGGGTGGAATATTTCCGCTGAGACACAGCTCCTCTACAACATCGGGATGCTGAATCTCGCTCACATGCGGAACTTAGCGGCCGGGATCAATTATGACCTTCTGCAAGTCAAGGAGCTCGTGCGTCAAGAAGATTTTCACATCGATGAGTCTTGCTTCTTATATAGCGAATGCGATTACCTGCTGCCGGTCGTCATGGCTGGGAAGCCCGTACTGCAGATTGAGTACTTTGCCAAACCTGAAGACGTCTGCACCCAGGAGCCATACCCGTACCGGTTCAATACTGAATTCAAGGACCAGAATCTGTACGATTACCCGTGGTCTTCGTGCCGCTGACCGCGGCATGAGATGGGTGGGGAAACTTCCTCGGACTCTGGCCGAACCATCATTCCGCAAGTGCTGCACGTAGTTTCACTAGCCTGCATCTTGGAGGAAATTTATGACAAAGAATTCGAAAGACACGACAAGAACAATTACCACTCTCATTGCAGTCGGGCTCATGACCGTCGTACCTCTGCGCCGGGCACACGCTGGACATGTGACCGAAACCATTGTTGCCCCGGTGACCATCACCAATCAAGTCGGTTCCTACTCAGGTTCAATCAACGCTCTTGCGACAAAGGACGAAATCGATACCCAGAATGATTCGACCAAATATGTCCAATTCGGAACGCCGCCGGGGTCGAGCTACCAAGGCTATTTCACTTACTCCTTGCCGCCCACGGTGAACCCGGCGCAGATCACGACTTTGACCTTTCTCGCTAACGTTCTTGGGCGTCCGCCAGCTCGGACGCGTTCACCTGGAGCATTTACAACTGGACGACGAGCAAGTATGAATCGCTTGGAAATCAGAACGTTTGTGGCGGCACAACCGGCACTCATCCTTGCAACAGCAGTACCAACGGCACTCTCGACTCCGCCAACTATGCGCGCTGGAAGTGGCTTCAACGCATGGCGCTGGGCCGCCCGCTGACACAATATGTGAACGCGTCAGGTCAGATCCAGGTCCAGCTTGCCTCCCAGAATTCCTCCGGCTACCTGAACGTGGACTACGCAGTCATGGATGTATTCACGAATGACGGGGTTGCTGGAACGTTGTGGATTCCGCCCCAAAACTATCGTTGGCAGTACCAACTTCAGGTCAGTTCGACAGGTGCGTCAACGTACGCTTCGACGGATGGAATCAACGTGAACATCTGTGTGGCCCCATATACTGGCGGCGCCTGTGTAACTCCTAACGTCATCGACATGGACTTCGAGGTGGCAGCCATCGTTGCCGACCCGGCAGCTACAACCGACCAAATTGACCTTTACACGCCAGCAGTGCACGCTCTGGCCGCGCTGCACAACTCGGGACGCCACGCCATCGCGTATGGGACCGTGGGTGATGCCGAGGATTTTCGCGGGGACTACCAGCAAATGGTCGATTTCGACAATTCCTGCGGCGGCTGTTTTATCGGCCAAGCCTTCAGCAAGACTTTTCCCAACGTAAGCGAAGACCGATGGCCGTCTAGACGGGAGTAATTCTGACGAGCATTCTTCCTTTGTGGCGCGATGTCGTGCGCACGAAGGGGATTCATGAACAACACCGCAGCGCAGGTTCTCAGCGCCACACGCATCAAGCGACACTACCGCACGACTGAAGAGAAACGGCGGATCGTCGAGGAGACGCTTGCAGTTGGGGTCTCGGTGGCGGTCGTGGCTCGGACCCATGGCGTGAATGCGAACCTGGTGTTTCACTGGCGCAAGCTGTATCAGGCCGGGCTTCTGGGCGGCCGGTCCGCCACGGCAGCGGGCCAAGCCGGAGCGAGTGGGGTGCGGTTGCTGCCGGTGAGCGTTGCCGAAGAGGTGCGGAACCAGCCACCGGTTCCTGCCGTGAGCACACAGCAGTACAGCGTCGATCGTGAAGCTGCAGTCTTGCCGGGTTCGATGGAGCTGACTCTGGCGAAAGCACAGATCCGCATCACGGGCTCGGTCGACGCGCAAGCGCTGCGCGTGGTGTTGGAGTGCTTGCGGGGATGATGGCGCTTCCCGCCAACACGCGCATCTGGATCGCGGCGGGAGTAACCGACCTGCGGCGCGGATTCACGGGGTTGAGCGCCCTGGTGCAAACGGCGCTCGAACACGATCCTCTTTCCGGTCATGTCTTCGCGTTCCGCGGGCGTCGTGGCGACTTGATCAAACTACTGTGGTTCGATGGCGATGGGCTTTGTCTGTTCGCGAAGCGTTTGGACCGTGGACGATTCGTCTGGCCGAAAGTGGAGAGCGGAACGGTGTCGTTGACGGGGGCGCAGTTAGCCATGCTGTTAGAAGGCATCGATTGGCGTCATCCGGTTCGAACCGCCGATCCCCTGATGGCGATCTGAGTTCGCGCGTGCGATATGCACAGCTATTTATGCGGCTGTGGACGCATTCCGGCAGAGTTCATGACATACTCCGTTGATGGTTGCCACGCGCACGACGCTGCCGGATCTGAACACGCTAGATCAGAATGCGCTGAAGGCGATCCTGCTGGCCACCCACGAGCGATTCATCGCGCAGCACGAAGAACTGATCGCGGCCCAGGAGCAGTTACTCGTCAAAGAAGAGCAGTTACTCTCGCGCGTCCACGAGATTGAACATCTGAAGCTGCTGATTGCCAAACTGCGACGCCTGTAGTTTGGACGGAAGTCGGAGAAAGTCGAGCGGCAGATCGAGCAACTCGAACTTAAGCTCGAAGACCTCGAAGCCCAGCGCGTCGAGTCCCTGCCGCAGGCCGCCCGTGAAGCGGACGCACCGAAACCCGCTCCTGCCGCGAAGACTCGCCGTCCCCTTCCCGAGCATCTGCCGCGCGAGACCAGGACACACGCACCTGCGGAACCAGCCTGCCCGGAGTGCGGCGGCACACTGAAGAGGCTCGGCGAAGATGTCTCCGAGATTTTGGAATGGGTGCCGGCGAGTTTCAAGGTGATTCGTCATGTGCGTCCCAAACTGTGCTGCGCGGGATGCGACAAGATCGTGCAAGCGCCGGCGCCCAGTCGTCTCTAAGCGCCGGAGCAATACTAGGCCACATCACGCCGCGTCCGCGGCGTGACGCGGCGGTGGAAAACTAGACCGCCGGATTTTGGTTTCGCGGGCTCTTGCCGAAGAAGCGGAGAGCGTGAAACACCGGAGGGATGTATTCAGTGGAGATCTATGGGCGTGTACGGCGAGCGGTATTAGTCGAGGGCCAAAGTCAACGGTCGGTGGCGCGAGAGTTTGGACTGGCGCGGGATCTGGCGGATGTGCTCAGGGCCAAGCTGATCGGGCGGGCGGTGGAAGTATCGGCTGAAGTGCTCGACACCATGCAGGTACAAGCGGATGGTCGTATCGGCGAAGTTGCGGCGCCGCAACTCCTCAAGCATGATCTGACGTAAATGTGTCACAGAGTGTTCCTCCTCTGCGACACAAACTAGCTCAAGGCACCTCCACCATGCCGGCTCAGGAACACGCGTATGCGTCCGCCGCACCAGCGGCTTCGTTCAAGTCGGCTTCTGGGAAGTCGGCGACGCGATCAATCAACGAGTAGATATCGGATCATTGCTGTCCAAATTCG
>PKXK01000110.1 GCA_003132325.1 Acidobacteriaceae bacterium | reverse complement strand
ATGTGGTTGTTGGCGAAAAATCCCCATTACACTCATTGACCCCGGGCGGGTGGGCCGAAATAACCGTGGGTGCGCTCCTTCAAGCGCTTTTCGAGAAGGGGCCTGCCGAACCGCCGACTTCACCTGCTGCCCATCCGCGCCCCCCGCGCTCGACAAGCTTGTATCGTCCCGGGAGCCAGACCTTCCTCCCCTGCACTCTCCAAAATCGCCGCCTCCGACCGCTTTCTGCGCTCGCGTTCCTCCCAAAACCGCGTAATCGCGAGCAGTAGCGGGTCAGCTCCACGCTCCAGAGAAAGTCCTCGAATTCGCCGGGCCGAATCAAGCCTTTCCTGTCGAAGTCCTTTCTCATCGCGATTCTTTCATCGACACTCATGGCGCCATAGACCTCCTCCGGCGACGCCGGCGGAACAACTGCGTCCGCCTCCCCTCCTTCCGCTTCGTCGCGATCGTGTCCCTGGCCGCTGGCCGACCACGGAGTCATGCCCAGCGGCGTCTCCGCCGCCTTGTCCGGTTCCACCACCACCTGCGTCGGCCTGGCTTTCTCCGCCTGCATCAGTTTCAGGTTGCCGGACGCGATCTGCAGCGCGTACAGCAGCAGCCCCGCGTCCTTGCGCTCGATTCTCCGCGTCAGCATCAGTTGCACCACCTGCCGGATCACGGTTTGAATCGAATGCGCGTCCTCGAACACCGGCAGCACGATCTGGCTGTCGCAATATCGTTCTCCGTCCATGTAAAGTTCCACTGGCTGCGGCCGGTTCCGCTCGTGGTAGAAACAAAGTTCCTTGCCCTTGACCGCCGGAGATCCGCACTGCGTGCCATTGGTTTTGACGTGCCGGCAACGCCGGATTTCAATTGGATAACTCGCCATAAATCCCATCCTGTCCGCAAAATCTGACCGCAAAATAGAGACCCCAAAATAAAAACGCGGCCCGCCGGGCCGCGCTGTTTCTCTTTGAAAAGTCTGACTAAGTCTCTGGGGTCCTCCGTGCACCCCTGTGTACCCCGTGGTTCAAGGTTTTCGATGGTACCTAATCAGAGTTTCCCTTTATCTCTATATCTATTATTTCAGATTCAGAGGGGTAAACGGACAAGTTTGAGAGAAATATATCTGCCGTGAATTGAGTAAGTTAAGGAGAAAAGCGCCCGTCGAGCCCCTTTGACAAGATTTTTCCCCACAGTCAAGCGCCTAAGGAAAGTCTGATTAAGTACCCCGGGTTCCTCCGTGCACCCCGGAGCCTGCCCTGAGCGAAGCCGAAGGGTACCCTGTGGTTCAAGGTTTTCGATGCTAGTTAATCAGAGTTTCCCTAACTCGCACATTCTTAAATACTTTACCCTTAAGTCCTTTAGAATCAAAGACTCTCCCAAGAGTTTTCACCTAACTCCATGATTCTAAAAGACTGCGCAAGGAGGGGCCGCAAGAAACACGGGTGAATATCTTCGCAGGAACCGGCGGAAATGCACGCACGCAATCCTAAGCAGGCTGAACTCTCCGGACCATCTTTTTCCACTCGATCTTCTTCCAGTCGATTTTGGTGCGAACGAGTGAGAGGATCACCATGAAGACAGTAATCTCCAGCAGTCCCCACGAGGCGCCGGAAATGGTTTGGACTCGTTTGGGAAGAATGGAGTACCGTCCGTAAACGAATTCGATGTGGACCCAATAGACAAGTAACGACGTCTGCCCCAGTTGAATCAGCGGGCTGAAGCCGTGAGTTGCCAATCCCCAGCGACACCACGCATAACTCACTAACGCGATCACTAACAACAGTCCTACGCGCATCATCAGGAAGTTCGGGCTCGTGTGCCAGTAGTTATAAACGGAGTAAAGATGGAAAGAAGAGTGGTCAAATCCGTAGGCTGCGAGGATGGCGACGACTCCCGCAGCGGCGAAAATCCCCAGCGTTTTCGCGGTCTGGTTGCGAGCTGGGTCGCTGAAGAGAATGAATCCAGCAGCCAGACCGGCGAAGGCGAAAGCAGCCCAGGGGAACAGAGGGAAAAGCCAGCTTTGAGGAACGCCCAGGTTATGGCATCCATTGATGTAGGATTCCAGCGGCCAAGGCAGCCAGTTTGGTCGCCAGGTTGTGTACAGAGGCGGCGTGAGTAAGGCGATCAGCGCGGCAACGCCGATAGAGACGATCACCAGTGCAGCGCGCCAGCGGCTAACGCCCTGAGACATCTCTGGACGCGAATCGCTCGTCTTCCTCCAGACTGTCAAGGTGAATCCGCAGAGCAGCGCCATCAAGATCATGGAGAGTCCGATGATGTTCAGGACGTCCACGCGCAGTAAGTCCGACCAAGGAGCCCATCCCCAGGCGATGAGAAACTCCTGCAGGCGAAACAAGAGTCCGAAGGCAAGGATTTCGGCGCCGCGCCGAGCCATGGTGCGAGTGATTGCGGCAGAAGTCAGGCCTTTGCGAATGAGTTTGTCGGTAACCAGAGCAAAGGAAATTCCAGCGAGAAATAGAAACAGAGGCGCAGGCAGCGTGCCCAGCAGTTGCGATCCCGTGAGAAAACGCGTTTTGCGGGCATCGCCGCCCAGCCAAGCGTCATAACAGTGCGTCTGGAACATGAGGACGCAGGCCAGACCGCGCATCCAGTCGATCCAGGCAAGGCGGGAAGAAGGAGCTGTGGCCACGGACGAGAGTGTAACGTGCGAGCGGGTTTAGAGCCAAGGTAAAAGCGAACATTTGCCAGCGTCCACGCTCGTCTCTCCATTGCCCAGCGACGTGCTAGCATTTCCCGGAAGGGACACCACTGTGACTTGCAGGTTTGGTATCGGCGCGGTTGTTTTGAGTGTGCTGGTCGCGGGCTGTTTCTTGCCCCTTGCATCCGCCAAGGATGAGCCCAAGTGGATCGAGGTACACACGGCGCATTTTTCCGTGCTCACGGATGCGGGCGACAAGCGCGGACGGGAAGTGGCTTTACGGATGGAGCAGATGCGCGCGGTTTTTGGACAGCTGCTTCTGAAAAACAAGTTAAAGATGCCGATTCCGGTCACCGTCATCGCGTTCAAGAGCGACAAGCAGTATGGCATGACTGCTCCCGCGAAGCAGAGCATGGCGGGCGGGTTTTATGTGCCGGGATCCGATCGCGTTTATATCGTGCTGAATCTCTTTGCAGCCGATCCTTGGCGGGCAGTGGCGCATCCGCTGGCGCATTATCTTCTGAATTTCAACTATCCTCCAGCGCAGGGCTGGTTCGACGAAGGGCTGGCGGAATACTTCGGGTCGATCAACATCGGCAAGCAAGTGGAGATAGGAGGCGATCCCGAGCTGGCGCCGGAATGGCACGAGGACATCTTCGATCAAATGAGGCGCGACCCAAACACGCCACAGTCGCTGACGCAGTTACTAAGCTCTCCGGTATGGCTGTCGATGGCGGACCTGTTCACGATGAAGCATGACGGATCAGGCGCCCGCGAGGGGACCCACAACACCCTCTATTATGCCCAGTCATGGATGGTCGTCCACTATCTGGTAAATAAGAACAAGATGCCCGAGGCAGGGACTTACTTTAACTTAGTGCTGAATGAGAAAGTTCCGGTGGAGAAGGCGATGGTGCAGGCGTTCGATATGGCGCCGGAACAGATGGAAGACGCGGTGAAGACCTATTGCAAATCGCTGAGCGGGCTTGGCATTGCACTCGATCAGGCGAAGAAACCGGTAGCCGAGCCGGTGGATGTGCAGCAGCCGGATCGTCTCGCACTGCCATTGGACGCGGACGAGATCGGAATGGCGGTCAGTCCGAAAAAGGATGAGGAAGCGAGAGCCGTGATTGGCGACGTGATGGCGCGCATTCCGGAGCATCGCGATCAGGCGCTGCGCGATCTGCAGCAACTGACGGCGGACCCCAAGGATAATGAGGCGGCGCATCGTGGACTCGCCTGGGACGACATTCGCCAGAAGAAATTCGACGCGGCCGCCGACGAACTGGACAAGGCGACGGAGCTGAATCCGCAAGACCCATGGATTTGGTATTACCGCTCGGCGCTGAAGTATCAAAAGGCGCAGGCGGCGCGGCAAGAGATGCAAGGTCTGGCGAACATGATGCAAGATTTGCGGGCGGTCGCGGATTGGTATCCGGAGTTAGCCGACGCATACAACATGCTGGGCGTGGCGCGGGTGGAGGGGGGCGGAATCAACTCGGCGCTGGAGGCGCAACGACAAGCGATTGCGCTGGCGCCGCGGAATGTGGAGTACGAGTTCAACCTGGGACAGATTTATGTTGCGGGGAAGAAGTGGGACCTGGCGCGGGACGTGTTCACGCGACTGAAGGCAGGACCGGATCGAGTCGCGGCAGCGGCGGCGAAACAACAATTGGATGATTTAGAAACGCTGCAGAAATATGGAGTGCGCCCGCAGCCAGTCGGCGAAAGCGCAGCACCAGCGGGAGCGGCGAGCACGCCCGCCGTGACCGCGAATTCAGCCGAAGACGATGAAGATGCGGATACGGCGCCGAAACCGGCGGCTCCCAAGCCGGACACAACCGGGCCGGTACAATTTCTCAAAGGTAAGATCGTGAGCAGCGACTGCTCAAAGCCTCCCGAGGCAACGGTTACGATTCTGAGCGGCATGACGACTTACAAGATGCACGCTTCGGACTACAAGTCGTTGCCGGTGATTGGAGAGGACCAGTTTTCCTGCGAGTGGAAGAACCGGCTGGTCTCCGTAAACTACCGCGCTGCGGGAAAGAACCAGGGAGAATTAGTTTCGATTGAAGTGCGGTGAGCCTTCATCGTCGTACCTATCGACCGCTCTTGCGGGCGCTGGGGGCACGGCGCATGAAGGATCGGTGCTTGACCAACGTCGAGAGAACAATGGAAGTCGAGGTAGTGCCGAAGGGCGTCAGTTTGTCGATCAGGCGTTCCAGATGCTGCACCGATTCGACCGCCACCTTCAGGGTGAATGAATCGGCGCCGGTGCCGCGATGGCATTCGAGGACTTCAGGCATATCGCGGACGGCTTTGGCGATGCGCACGAAGACGTCGCCGACAACGCTGATGCGGATAAACGCGGCGATGGGCAGGCCGATCTTCGCGGGATTCACTTCCGCGCGGAAGCCGCTAATGATCCCGGCGTCTTCCATCTTGCGGACGCGCTCGGCAGCCGCGGGNNGCCATTATACTTTAGAACATATAGGTAGCGACACACAGAGCTTAACCTATTGCATTTACGAATTCCTCGCTTCCTCCAACAATAGTCTCAGCGCAGTTCCAGCTTTAGGGGGCGATCGACATGACATTTGAAAACATCCGATGGACGTGGATGAACGGCGAATTCGTGCCCTGGGCGGAGAGCACCGTACCGCTCTCCACCCACGCTCTGCATTACGGGACGGGTGTGTTCGAAGGCATTCGCAGCTATACGGTAGACGGCGAACCGGCGATCTTTCGCCTCGATGCTCACCTTGAGCGCTTCTACAAATCGGCCGCCGTGTATGGCATGCGTATTCCTTTTACGCCTGGGCAGTTGACGGAAGCGATCTGCGGATTGATTCGGCGAAACCGGCTGACCGAATCCTACATCCGGCCGTTGGCGTTTGTGGGAGGGGAAACCCTGGGCATTCGGGCGCAGGGATCGACGGAAACAGCGATCATGGCCTGGCCGCACATGGCGCACGTCAGCGAACAGAGCCGGCGGCGTGGGGCGAAGCTGACCGTTTCTCCCTACCGGAAGTTTCATGCGAGCATGATGCCGACCACTGCCAAGGCTTGCGGACAGTATCTGAATTCGCGGTTGGCCACGATGGAGGCATCGCGGCGCGGCTACGACGAAGCGCTCCTGCTCAACATCGAGGGAACCGTGGCGGAAGCCGCGGTCGCGAACGTCTTCGTGGTGAGCGGACGCACCCTACGCACGAATGACGAAAAGTCGTCGATCCTGATGGGAATTACGCGCGACTCGATTCTTCAACTGGCGGTGGCGGAAGGATTCAAAGTAGAAGTGGGCACGATTACGGTAGAAGATCTGTGCCAGGCGGATGAAGTGTTCTTGTGCGGCACGGCTTCCGAAATTGTGCCGGTGGCGGAACTGGACGGCAGCCGGATGGGACGAGGCGCGCCAGGGCCGGTAACCAGCCAGATTCGCAGCGCATTCGATCGCGCGAAGACGGGTGCTTCGAGCGAGTGGGATCACTGGCTGCATCGCCTGGCGGCCGAAGACGCTCCGGTGGAGACCGCGGTTTCCAGGTAGTACCAACACTAGGTGATGAGTTATACGATGGAGCGACGGGCGTCTCGCCCTTCAGCCGGGCGGGGGCGCCCGGCCCTCCATCAGCAAGGGTTGCGGTCGCGGCGCGTCCGCGCAGCGATAAAATGTGAGGGGTGGGGACTGGGATGGAAAATCCGCTCAAGCTGAAACGCATACACCACGTCGAATTCTGGGTGGGCAACGCGCGGCAGGCGGCCTACTTCTATCGCAAGGGATTCGGCTTTTCACAGGTTGCTTACTGTGGACTGGAAACCGGCCAGCGTCAGCGAACTTCGTATGCGCTCAGTCAGGGCAAGGCGAACTTTGTTCTGACGACGCCCATGACGCCGGACGACCTTGCGGCGGAGCATATCCGAAAGCATGGCGATGGCGTGCGCGATATTGCGTTGGAAGTCGACGACGCGGATCAGGCGTTTGCCGAAGCGGTCCGTCGCGGAGCCCAGCCGGCCGAGGAACCGCATGACATCCAGGATGAACACGGCGCCGTTCGCCGCGCCGCGGTCCACACTTATGGCGACACGATCCACTCGCTGATCTCCTACAAGGATTACAAAGGCCCATTTCTGCCCGGGTTCACGGCGGCGCCAATTGCGGGGGACGATTGCGGCATTCTGCGGATCGATCACATCGTGGGGAATGTGGAACTCGGCAAAATGCAGTACTGGGCCGATTACTATACTCGCGTCTTCGGCTTCCATCGTTACATTACTTTTGACGATAAGGATATTTCGACCGAGTACAGCGCGTTGATGAGCATCGTGATGTCGGACGATTCGCATTCGGTAAAGTTTCCCATCAACGAACCGGCGGCGGCGCGCAATAAGAGCCAGATTCAGGAATACATCGAAGCCTACGGAGGCGCGGGCGCGCAGCACATCGCGCTGCAGTGCAAAGATGTTGTGTACACGGTGGGCAAGTTGCAGCGCAACGGGCTCGACTTTCTTCGCGTTCCCGACGCATATTATGACGCGCTGCCTTCGCGGGTGGGGTCGGTGCAGGAATCCCTGGCAGATTTGCGTTCGCTGGGTATACTAGTGGACCGCGACGAAGAAGGCTACTTATTGCAGATTTTCTCGATGCCGGTTGAGGATCGGCCGACCGTGTTCTTCGAAGTGATCCAGCGCAAGGGCAGCCGCGGATTCGGCAAAGGAAATTTCAAAGCGCTGTTTGAATCGATCGAATTGGAGCAGGCGCGGCGAGGAAATCTGTAGGCAATGGCTAACCGCAAAGTGTCTGACCGAAAAATGACGGGCGCGAAAGCAAAAAGCGCAAATGCGAAGGCGCCTGGGAAGACCGCGTTGCGTTACCAGTCGGGATTCGGCAACGAATTTGCCAGCGAGGCGGTGGAAGGTGTGCTGCCGCGCGGGCAGAATTCTCCCCAGAAGGTGGCGCATGGGTTGTACGCGGAACAACTGAGCGGCACGGCCTTCACCGCGCCGCGCACGGTCAACCGCCGAACGTGGCTGTACCGGATACGGCCGTCGGTCGCGCACAAGCCGTTCGAACCGATCAGCCTGGGGAAGTTGCGCAGCGCGCCGTTCGACGAGATCCCCACACCGCCCAACCAGTTGCGCTGGGCGCCCATTCCGATTCCGTCCCAGCGCACTGATTTTGTCGACGGCCTGATCACCGTGGCGGGCAATGGCAACACCCATGCTCAATCGGGCGTTGCGATTCACATCTACGTCGCCAACGCCTCGATGACGGACCGTTTTTTCTACAACGCCGACGGAGAAATGCTGATCGTGCCGCAAACAGGCCGTCTGCTGCTGCGCACCGAGATGGGTGTTCTCGAAGCCGGTCCCGGCGAGATTGCGGTGATTCAACGAGGCATTCGTTTCCGCGTCGAACTTCTGGAGAAAGAAGCGCGCGGTTACATCTGCGAAAACTATGGCGCGCTGCTGCGTCTGCCGGATCTGGGACCGATTGGTGCGAACGGGCTGGCAAATCCGCGCGACTTTCTGGCGCCGGTGGCGGCCTTTGAAGATCGCGAAGGCGATTACCGCATTGTGACCAAGTTCCAGGGAAGACTTTGGGCGGCGGCCATCGATCATTCGCCGCTGAACGTCGTCGCCTGGCATGGCAACTACGTGCCCTATAAGTACGATCTGGCGAACTTTCAGAGCATCAATACGGTGAGTTTCGACCATCCGGATCCATCGATTTACACGGTGCTGACTTCGCCGTCGGAAATCCCCGGAACCGCCAACGTTGACTTCGTGATCTTTCCGCCGCGTTGGATGGTCGCCGAGCATACGTTTCGTCCGCCGTGGTTTCATCGCAATTTCATGAACGAGTTCATGGGGCTGATCCGCGGCGAATATGACGCCAAGGCGGAAGGGTTCGTGCCGGGCGGCGCCAGTTTGCACAATTGCATGGCGGGTCACGGGCCCGATGCGGAAACATTTGAGAGAGCGAGTAAAGCCGAGTTGAAGCCCGTCTATCTGGACGACACTTTGGCGTTCATGTTCGAGACTCGTTTTGTGTGCCAGCCGACGAAGTTTGCGCTCGAGACCTCGCAGCTTGATCATCAGTACTTCGAGTGCTGGCAGGGATTGCGAAAAAAGTTCAAAGGATCGAGTGGTTAATGGGCATCCCATCAATTTGGGTTGTCATCCTGAAGTTTGAGTTGTCATCCTGAGCGAANNAAGCGAAGGACCTGCTGTCTCGTGCCCTGACAAGAAAGCAGGTCCTTCGCTTCGCTCAGGATGAGAACATCGAGAGCAACGTTGAGGCTAATGGATTCGCAGACTCTTCAAACGGCAAGAAATTCCACAAGAGCGGACGATGCCGCCAGCGTCTTGCTGCGAGATCTGATTGACTATGCGGGACTATTCCCTCCTGCAGCGCTCGCCATGACTGCGTCCGTGGCCAACTACGACGCGCATTCGCGGTCGGAACAGAACTGGATTCTTGGACGCTTTATCGTCCCGGCCGCGCGGCTCGACGAGTTCGAAAAGGCGTTCGCCGGATTGCCAACTCCAACGCCAGCATTCCCAAGTTGGCGGCTATCTGTCCTTCTCAGCTCCGATCCGGTTGCCGATATCGCTCGCCTTCGTGAATTCACTCGGAGAGTTACTAACTCCGTCTCCGGTAGAAGGGCCATCGTCGAGTCGGTTGAGGTGAAGGTTGCGAATGCCGGCGAAATCTCGCAGATTTCCGGAATCGTCCCGGCAGAACTCGCGACCTACTTCGAAATTCCGCTGTCCGGCTGCGGCGAGTGTATTGCGGCGGTAGCGAGCTGCGGACGTAGAGCCAAGATCCGAACCGGCGGCGAGACGGCCGACAAGTTTCCCGCGCCGGAGAGCGTGATCGAATTCATCCGGCTGTGCGCGGCGGCCCGCGTGCCCTTCAAGGCGACGGCGGGACTTCACCATCCGTTGCGCTCGGTTCACCGGTTTACCTATCAACCCGAGAGCGCGTCCGGAATCATGCACGGATTCGTAAATGTTTTTCTGGCAGCCGCGTTCTTGCGGGCGGAGATGAACGCGAATCTTGCCGTGCAGTTGCTGGAAGAGCAGTCAGCGCACGCATTCCATTTTGATTTGGATGGAGCCGGCTGGCGCGAACACCGGCTTAGCCGGGGTGAAATCGCCGCAGCCCGCCGGGACTTCTCAATTTCCTTTGGGTCGTGCTCGTTCACCGAGCCCATCGACGACTTACGCTCTCTGCACATACTATGAAACATCCGCTATGAAGCCCGCCCTCGACCGGACCCACGATTCCAAGGTGCAAAGCTGGGTTGAATCCGCCAACGTTGCCGGCTCGGATTTTCCGATTCAGAATTTGCCCTTTGGAGTTTTTCGGCGCCGCGATGCGGGCGCCGAACCGAGAGTGGGCGTTGCGATCGGAGACCGCATTCTCGACCTCGCCGGATTGCGAAGCGAGGGCTTGCTGGCCGGGGATCGCGCCGCCGCTGGCCTGCGGCTCGCGGCGGATGCTTGCGCCTCCAATGCGCTGAATGCGCTGATGGCCCTGGGCACCGCTCCCCGGAGAGCTTTGCGGGAACGCCTTCATGCGATGTTGCGCCACGACGCGCCCGCCTCCGATCGGCAGGCCGCTTCGCGCTATCTCGTCGCGCAGGCGGATGTGGACATGCTTCTGCCCGCGGCCGTCGGCGACTACACGGATTTCTATGCATCCATCTTCCACGCCACGAATGTAGGGCGGCTGTTCCGTCCCGACAATCCGCTGCTGCCGAATTACAAATTCATTCCGATTGGCTATCACGGGCGCGCGTCGTCGCTGGTTGCAACGGGAACGCCAGTCCGGCGTCCCTCCGGCCAGACACGCGAGGGCGACGCGGAACCAAACTTCGGGCCGACCCGTGCGCTGGATTACGAACTGGAACTCGGCTTCTTTGTCAGTGCTGAAAATCGGTTGGGAGAAACCATTCCCATCGGCGAAGCGGAAGAACATATTTTCGGCATCTGCCTGGTGAATGATTGGTCGGCGCGCGACCTGCAGGCGTGGGAGTATCAGCCGCTCGGGCCTTTTCTGGCGAAGAGCTTTGCAACTTCACTCTCGCCGTGGGTGGTGACGATGGAAGCGCTCGCTCCGTTTCGCGCGCCCGCCTTTGCGCGCGCGGCAGGCGATCCGGCGCCCTTGCCTTACCTCTTCGGCCAGAGCGATCGGGAAAGAGGTGGCCTCGACTTGTGGCTGGAAGTTTCTCTGTTGTCGGTGCGGATGCGAGAAGCCGGCATCGCGCCGGCGGTTTTAGGACGAAGCAATTTTCGCGACATGTACTGGACCATGCAGCAGATGCTGACCCACCACGCGAGCAATGGCTGCAATCTGCGGGCGGGCGATTTGCTGGCCAGCGGAACCGCGTCAGGCGCCGACAAAACCGCGCGCGGATGCCTGTTGGAACTCACCGCCCGCGGACAGAATCCGGTGACGCTGCCGACTGGAGAGCAAAGGAAATTTCTTGAAGATGGAGACGAAATCATTCTCCAGGGATTCTGCGAACGAGACGGGTTCCGGCGCATCGGATTGGGCAGTTGCCGGGGCACCATTCTGCCCGCTTCCCCGGCCTGACAAGTCCGCCCTCTTCCGTCCTGAGTCCGGCGAAATCACTTCATGCTGGTGCGCAGATCCATCAACACGCGATCGGCCGCATCAATGCGAACCCAGCCGACACGCGGGTACTCCAGATCGATCATGACGTACACGGCAAGCGCAAATATCGTGCCGGCGCACCGCGCACGCACGAATACCAGGCTACTTCGGCGGTCCATACGCGGTGTTACACGGGAAGTGGCGCTGGATGTAGATGGCCCGAGCTCTGCGATGAAAGACCCCATGGGAAACCCGCACATGGGCGCTTCGGCAACCACAAAAATCAATCGGTCGGACTTTGGCGTAACTACCATGCCGGGCATGGTCGGTGAGGAAGTGGTAATCGTTATCGATGTCGAACTGGTTAAACAGTTGAGCGCGCCTCCTCCACCGGGCCAAGGTCCGCCACCTCCGCCGCCGGCAAAGTAGGCATGGGATCCGGACTCGGCCTAGCAGCCTGTGGTGCAAGTGCGATTTGTATCAGGGTATGCCTTTTAGGCATACCGTAAGTGCTGTCTTATGACTGCGCCTTTAGGCGCTGGCTTTGGGCGCTGGAGTTCCACCACAGGCTGCTAGAGCATTTCCCGAGTTACTGTATGGGGAAGCAAGAAAGACTTCAGAGGCTGCGGAAAAAGTCAGGAAGGGCGCAAGAAGCTAACCTCGGGCGCTGAAGCGCGGACATATTTTCAACGCGCACCCCTCGCAGCCTCCTTCGCTCTTTCCACCGTCATGACCACTAAAGTATTTATTGCTCAAAGACCTGGCGGTGTAGCGCGGACACTCTTGTCCGCGCAGACCTCGCAGGTTCTNNTATTGATTTATAAATACATTACCAATAAGTCCTTATTCCTCAAAGACATGGTCAAACACCAACGCTAAGTCATTGATTCCTAAAGACCCAACTAGGAGGGGTCAAACCCAGGCCCTGCGCGGAAGGGCTTAACGGCCCGACTAAACTCGTGCCCTTCCCAAACCTGCTTGAACTGGAGTCTTTCCGCAGCCTGTTCAGTCGCGCCGCTACCGACCAATAATAACGAGGGCTTTAGCTCCTGAGGGCATGGTCTGTTCGGGCCTTACCGTCTGAGCTCCGCAGAACCTGACCGTCAACGACGAAGTTCTGGTCGCCGCCGATTACAGCACCCGCTCTTGCGCGAGCGCGCTGCCCGGACTACCCTCAGGGAAATAGGGCCCAATACAGTCGACACTTAAGTTGCTCCAACTCTAAATACACGTCAGAAGGAGAAAACATGACCCGAATGATTAGGGTGCTTTGCATTGCATTGCTGACGATCATAGGCTTGGTGGGATCGTCCCTCCCAGTACGCGCGGAGGACAGGCATGATGCATGTGAAAGACAGATTCACCAGGCAGAGGACAAGCTGCGCGACGCGATCCAGCGCCACGGCGAGGACAGCAAACAAGCCCACAAGCGCCGGGAGCAACTCGAAGAAGTAAAGCGTCGTTGCGATGACCACCACGACAAAGACCATCACGACGACGACCGCGATCACCACTAAAGCCCGGCATCGAAACTTGGTTGCTAATGTAAAACGGCCCACGCCCGTGTAGCCGTGCGTAGGCCAAACTAGACTTACTGGCGCGAGTGCCCCAGGTCTCGCGCTTTTCGAGACTTGGGAGCCTCGCCACAACCGCCGCCGCCGAAGCCAATTCCCGCCCTACGAGAACGCCAACTCCTTAGCCCGCTGCACCGCCTTCACCACCGCCTTGATCAACGTCACGCGGAGCTTGCCCTCTTCCAGTTCCATGATGCCGTCAATCGTGCATCCCGCCGGAGTCGTCACCGCATCCTTCAGCAGCGCCGGATGATCCCCGGTCTCCAGCACCACGCGCGCCGCGCCCATGGTCGTTTGAGCCGCCAAAAGCGTGGCCACATCGCGCGGCAGCCCCACCTTCACTCCCGCCTCGGCCAGCGATTCCAGGATGATGTAGATATACGCCGGCCCGCTCGCCGACAATCCCGTNNTTCCAGATGCTGCTTGGTCGCGAACTTCCCCTTGCACAGCGCCGTCATGCCCGCGCCCAGCACGCAAGGAGTATTCGGCATCGCCCGCACCACCGGCACTTCTTTCTCCATGGCCCGCTCAATCATCTCCGTGGGAACCGACGCCGCCACCGAAATCACCAGCTGCTTCCCATTCAAGTGTGCGCGAATCTCCCGCACCACGTCGGCCACGACCTGCGGCTTCACGCAGAGAAAAACAATGTCCGCGTCTTTCACCGCCTCGGAATTATCGGTGCCCGCGTGGATCTTCAACTTCTCCTTCAGCAGCCGCGCCCGCTCTGGATGCGCCACCGTCGCCCAGGTCTGCCCCGGCGACAACAATCCGTCGCGCAAGAACGACTGCAGCAGAATCGACCCGATCTTTCCCGCGCCCAGCACCGCCACCTTCTTCTTCCCGCTCAAACTCTGCCTCATGCGAATTCTCCCAACCATAATTCCTATGTAGAGACGCGGCTCGCCGCGTCTAGCGTCGGAGGCGAGGCAAGCGTCGTCTCTACCGGAAGACTACACTAGACTGGCCCTCGAAATCCCTTGGACCGCCGCGCGACTCTCCAAAGCTTCATTCGTTCAACCTCCAAAGCTCGCCGCCATAGTAAAGTAGTAGTACACGCCCAAAGGCAAACCCTGAGGAGTTTTCGATCTGAACCCAAGTATTCGCAACATCGCCATTATCGCCCACGTGGACCACGGCAAGACCACGCTGGTGGACGCTATGCTCCGGCAAAGCGGCACCTTTCGCGACAACGAGACCGTCGCCGAGCGCGTCATGGACTCGAACGATCTGGAACGCGAGCGCGGCATCACGATTCTTGCCAAGAACACGGCTGTCTTCTATGCAGGCGTAAAAATCAATATCGTGGACACGCCCGGCCACTCCGATTTTGGCGGCGAAGTGGAGCGCGCCCTCAAGATGGTCGACGGAGTCATGCTGCTGGTCGATGCCAGCGAAGGCCCGCTGCCGCAGACTCGCTACGTGCTCAGCAAGGCGCTCGAAGCTAATCTGAAGCCGATTCTTGTCATCAACAAGATCGACCGTCCCGACGCGCGTCCGCAGGAAGTTCTTAACGAGGTTTACGACCTCTTTATCGATCTCGACGCCAAAGAAGAACAACTCGACTTTCCCGTTCTCTACACCAATGCCAAGACGGGCACAGCCGCCGTTCATCAGGGAGCGGCGGGCGAGGACTTGCGTCTGCTGTTTGAGGCGATCATCGACACCATTCCCGCGCCGCAAGGAGACGCCAACGGCCCGCTGCAAATCCTGGTCGCGAATCTCGACTACAGCGACTATCTCGGCCGCCTCGCCATCGCCCGCGTTTTTAATGGAACCATGAAGACGGGCGAAGACGTTGCGATCGCCAAGCGCGACGGCTCCTTTCATAAAACAAAAATCACCAAGCTCTTCAGCTTTTCCGGCCTCAAGCGCACCGACATCACGGAAACTTCGCTGGGCGACATCATCGCCGTCGCCGGCGTCGAAGGCATCACCATTGGCGAGACCATTACCGATGCGGAAAATCCCGCGCCCCTCCCGCCCATTGTCATCGACGAGCCGACGATTGCGATGCTCTTTACCATCAACACGTCTCCGTTTTGCGGACGCGAAGGCACCTACGTCACCTCGCGCAACCTGCGTGAGCGCCTCGACAAAGAGCTGCTCACCAACGTCTCGCTGCGCATGGAAGAAACCGGGAGCATGGATTCGTTCAAGGTTCTGGGCCGCGGCGAGTTGCAGCTTTCCATCCTGATCGAGATGATGCGCCGTGAAGGTTATGAACTGATGGTCGGCAAGCCCGAGATCGTCACCAAGCACATCGGCGGCAAATTGATGGAGCCGGTCGAACACCTCACTGTCGATATCCCCGAGGAATTCGTCGGCGTGGTCATGGAGCATGTCGGCTCGCGCAAAGGCGAAGTCGCCAACATGCATAATCACGGCTATGGCCGCGTGCGCGTCGAATTCCGTGTGCCCAGCCGCGGCCTGATCGGACTGCGCAGCACGCTCCTCACCGACACGCGCGGCACCATCGTCATGAACGCCCTGTTCGACGGATACATCGAGTGGCAGGGAGAAATTCCGCATCGCCCGACCGGTGCGCTCGTCGCCGACCGGCCCGGGCTTACGACCTCGTACGCGCTCTACAATCTGCAGGAGCGCGGCGTGCTTTTCGCTGGCCCCGGCGTGGACGTTTACGAGGGCATGATCATCGGCGAGAACGCGAAAGACACGGATCTTGACGTCAACATTGTGCGCGAGAAGAAGCTGACCAACATGCGCGCCTCAACTTCCGACTTGGCCATACGCCTGGTGCCGTATCGCAATCTGAATCTCGAACAGGCGATTGAGTTCATCGCCGACGATGAGTTTGTCGAGGTCACGCCGAAATCGCTGCGCCTGCGGAAGAAGGTTCTGCAATCGAACCAGCGGAAGAGAGGGTCGCTGGCAACGGTAGAAGGCTGATCGCGGCAGCCGAGCAAAGCTCGGCGGCTGGCAGTTACAGCAATTCTGGATTTTGGAAAATGAAGCGAAGCACGGCGAAGGACAAGGCGGAAGTCAAGAAGAACCCGCGCATGTTCCTC
>PKXK01000139.1 GCA_003132325.1 Acidobacteriaceae bacterium | reverse complement strand
ACCTAGGCGCCTTCCCCTGTGCCCTCTGTGTCCTCTGTGGTAAAGCCTCATGCCCGGCCACGCCAGGCAGTTCGCGGCGCGAGGCCCCGAACCAGCGTGATCATCTTCTAGCTTCGCCTTTTATTCGCTTCGTGCTAAACTGACCAAAACTGATGTGACAGCCAACACTTCACGCCCCAGCCCGCGGGTGTAGGCTACGGGGGATTCGTACCCGGGATTCCAGATTCAGAAATCAGGAGCAGCCATTATGGCCGAAGAGCGTAGCCGAGCAGACGAGCGTGTCAAGGCAATTGAACTCGCATTCGCACAGATCGAGAAGCAGTTTGGCAAAGGTTCCATTATGCGGCTGGGGTCGAAGGAAGCTATCGTCCCCATCGCAGTGATTTCCACGGGCGCGATTTCGTTCGATGCCGCGCTGGGCGTCGGGGGCGTGCCGCGCGGGCGGGTCGTGGAAATTTTCGGCCCGGAGTCTTCCGGCAAAACAACCATCGCCTTGCAGGTAATTGCCGAGGCGCAAAAGACGGGCGGCATGGCGGCGTTCGTCGATGCCGAGCACGCGCTCGATCCGGGCTACGCCAAGAAGCTGGGCGTGGACGTCGACAACCTGCTGGTCTCGCAGCCCGACTACGGCGAGCAGGCGCTCGAAATCGTTGAAGCGCTGGTGCGCTCGAACGCCATTGACGTGCTGGTGGTGGACTCGGTGGCGGCGCTTGTCCCGAAGGCCGAACTCGACGGCGAAATGGGCGACAGCCACATGGGCCTGCAGGCGCGCCTGATGTCGCAGGCGCTGCGCAAGCTGACGGGGACGGTCGCCAAGTCGCGCACTTGCCTGATCTTCATCAACCAGATCCGCGAAAAGATTGGCGTGATGTTTGGCAACCCGGAAACCACGACGGGCGGGCGCGCGCTAAAGTTCTATTCGTCAGTGCGCATCGACATCCGCCGCATTGCGGCCATTAAAGAAGGAGACGTAGTCACCGGCTCGCGCACCCGGGTCAAGATTGTGAAGAACAAAGTGGCGGCGCCCTTCCGCGAGTCGGAGTTCGACATTCTTTATGGTGAAGGCATCTCGCGCGAAGGCGATCTGCTCGATCAGGCGGTGGCCCAGAATATTCTGGAGAAGTCGGGCTCTTGGTTCAGCTACAAAGGCGAGCGCATTGGGCAGGGACGCGAGAACGCCCGCACCTTCCTGAAAGAGAATAAAGACACCATGGCGAAACTCGATGCCGAAGTGCGCAAAGCTCTGGGACTGGCGCCGTCCGCGGTGACGCCGGCAGCGGTCCCGGCGCAGGCCACCGGCACACAGGGACGTGTCACGACAATGCCGAGCGCGATCCCGGAAGCTACAAAAGTGCCGGCGGCAAGACGGTAACTGCCGCGAATGCAGTTTGTTTAGTTGATGGAGAGACGGGCGTCTCGCCCGTCTCCCTCATCCCCCGCCTAAATGCCCTCCGATTGCTATCCCCCTTGCCCCCGCATACAATCCTTGTTTCTTCGACCTTTCTTAGAACGAGGGCCCTGTGAAGCGTATTAAAGCCATTTATCCCGGATCGTTCGATCCTCCTACCAATGGACATCTTGATCTGATTGAACGCGGCAGCAAGATTTTTGACGAACTGGTGGTCGCGATTCTCCGGAATCCCGAGAAAGACCCGCTGTTCAGCGTGGCCGACCGCCGCAAGATGTTGGAGGCGATGACCTCGGACATTGACAACGTCTCGGTGGACACGTTTGAGGGTCTCACCGTGGACTACGCATTGCGGGTTGAGGCTAGGGCCATTTTGCGCGGCATTCGCGCCATCAGCGACTACGAGTACGAGCTCCAGATGGCGCTGATGAATCGCAAACTCCAGCCTGGGTTGGAAACGGTGTTCATGCTGCCCGCGGAAAAATATTCGTATGTGAGTTCGCGGTTGGTGCGCGAGGTCGCGCAACTCGGCGGTTCGATTGCCTGCCTGGTGCCGGACCTTGTCGAGCGGAAGCTTCGTGAGAAAATGGACGTGGCTCTCAAGTTCGAGAAGGGCGAGGCTGCCGAAGGCCCGAGCAAATCCAGGAAAAAGAAAGCTTGAGCATGGTTGACACAAGCACGCTGAACACGAGCATGCCAAATATGAGCAGAGTCATCACGCCCGTCACTCGCCCCGTCCGCCTGACGGAGCGCATCAACCGCATTGAGCCGTCCGCCACCTTGGGCGCCGTGGCCGAGGCGGAAAAGTTGCGACAGCAGGGAATCGACGTGGTCGACGCGACTGCCGGCGAGCCGCACTTCGCGACGCCGCAGCACATTAAAGACGCCGCTATTGCGGCCATTCAGGGAAATTTTTCGAAGTACACGCCGGTGGGCGGCACGGTCGAAGTGAAGGACGCGATCATCCGCCGCCACGCCGCCGATTTCGGCTCCGCCTACAAGCGGGAGGAAACGTGCGCTTCGGTGGGCGGCAAGCACGCGCTCTTCAACGTCATCTCGGTGCTGGTCGACCACGGCGACGAAGTGATTCTGCCGGTGCCCTACTGGGTCTCGTTCAAAGACATGGTGCGCTACGTGGGCGGCAAGTGCGTTCTCCTTCAGGCCGACGAAGCGCAGGGCTTCCGCGTCACCGCGCAGATGGTGGAACGCTTGATCACGCCGAAGACGAAGCTGATTATTTTGAATTCGCCATCGAATCCGTCGGGCGCGGTCATGAGTTCGGCGGATATGACTCAAGTTGTGCGCCTGGCGCATGAGCGCGGCATCTGGGTGATTTCCGACGAGTGCTACGTGTATCTCAATCACACGGGCAAGAATTTCTCGGTGGGATCGTTGAACGAATATCGCGACCGGTTTCTGGTGGTCGGATCGCTTTCGAAGACCTACGCCATGACCGGCTGGCGACTGGGATTCACGCTGGGCCCGGCGGTGGTGGTGGACGCGGTGCATAAACTGCAGAGCCAGTCGACTTCGAATCCAACGTCGATTGTGCAGAAGGCAGCGGTGGCGGCGCTGAACAGTTCGCAGCAATGCGTGGCCGACATGCTCGCCGAGTACATACACCTGCGCGACCACATTGTCGGCGGCCTGCGGTCGATTCCGGGTGTGAAGTGCACCATGCCGGAAGGCGCGTTCTACGCGTATCCGAACGTATCGGCGTTTTTCGGGAAGAGCGGAATGAAGTGCAGCGCCGACATCGCGCACGGCCTGCTGCATCAGGCGCACGTGGCGACGGTTGCGGGAGAAGGCTTCGGCACGACGGAACATGTCCGCTTCTCGTACGCGACTTCGATGGAAAATCTTGACAAGGCTCTGGAGCGCATGCGCAAATTCTTTGGCGCGCTATAGCATAGTATTCCGCAAATTCGGGACATAGATTGAAGTTGTCATCCTGAGAGTTTGTG
>PKXK01000138.1:10265-11530 GCA_003132325.1 Acidobacteriaceae bacterium | reverse complement strand
AACCCTTTCTGGTCGTCGGACTGATTGCCTCAATTCGCCGCATTCTGGTGATTACCCTGGAAGCAGCCACTCTCACCAAAGAAGGGGCATGGGCGACCGAAGGTTCGAGCGGCATTTTTCACTCTTCTATGATCGAGCTTGGTTTGTTGGGTCTGCTGGTTCTTGTGCTGGTAGTTTCCATTACACTTCTGCGTCGCTGCGCTCCCGCATCGAAAGACTTGTCGGAACTCTGAAATCCGACTCTTCTTCCCCCAGGATGCGTAAGGATGCCCCTATCCACAGCCAAGTGCAACGATTCTGTCCGGATGGTCGGCTACTCGGAAGCTATCGCCCGGGCAAGTGGGGTCAACTCCCAACCCGTCCTACCTAAGTTAGCGCTTATGGGGCTTCGCCACGCTTGGGACGGGGCAAAGCCCCGTTCCCACACGGGCTCAATCGCCGTACTTTTCTTTTAGCGTGCGGGTCATTTCGTCGCGGAGTTGGCGGTAATCGGAGTGGACCGTGGCGCGTAAAGCGGCTTCAGTGGAGCTGCCCTCGGAAAGCAGTTCCAGGATGCGCGCAATTTCGCTCATGCCGTAGGCGTCGCGGATATATTCGGCGGCGGCTAGAGATTCGGCGTATGCGGTGGCGGCCTCCGGAGCGGAGAAACTCATGAAGCTGCCTTCGAGCAGATTGAAGGGCATCTCATTTCCGGCGGCGAAGAGCTGCGCGAGCCGGTGTCCGTAAGAGGCGGACGATCTTCCTTCTTCGATCTGGGCGATGCCTTCGTTCAGCCAGGTGGGACAGCGGTTGCTCGACATCTGGGAGACGAAAGAGTGCGTCAGTTCATGTTTCAAGATGCGAGCGAGCTCGGGCGTGACGCTCTGGACGCCACTGATCGGGATGCGCAGCTTGCCATCGTTGAGGGCTCCGGTCCAGGAGGGCGCACGGGTAACGTCGAAGAAAGCCTGCCGCGTGTAGAGCGTGACGGCGATATTGTTGTGGGGCGAGTAACCGAGATCGCGCACCAGGTCGTCGTAGTCGGAGTCGAGGGTGGCGACGAGGTCGCGGCGGAAGGCCTCGGAGGTCTCCTTGCCTTCGAAGTGGAAGTTGAAGTGGTTGCTTTCGCGTTGCGAAAACTCGGACTCGGCATTCGATTCACGTTCGGCGCGGGCCAGGTACTCGCTGATGGTGGCGTCGGGACGAAGGGCAAGCGACTTCTTCCACGCGAGCATGGCATCGGGCGTATGATCACTGGCGAATTGCGCGAAGCCCAGCATGGCCAG